>NZ_JBVVUG010000017.1:0-46373 GCF_055809615.1 Algoriphagus sp. 10J20-15 | reverse complement strand
TGATTTCGGATCTAAGCTTTCTTGAAAGCCTATTACTCGGATCTATCGTTTCCTCTACAGATGCCGCTGCTGTTTTCTCTGTTTTACGGGCAAAAAGCATAGGATTAAAAGGGCATTTGAGACCGCGACTCGAATTGGAAAGCGGAAGTAATGATCCCATGGCATATTTCCTGACGGTCTCTATTCTCAACTGATTACCTTAGAAACGGGTTCGATCTGGGAAATTATTCCTCTGTTTTTTATTCAGATGATTGTTGGCGGTTTATTAGGCTGGCTGTTTGGGAGAGCTACCGTATTATTAATCAATAAAATCAAACTGGATTTTGAAGGGCTTTACCCTGTGATGCTTCTTGCTTTAGTATTGATTACCTACACGACGACGGATCTATTGAAGGGCAACGGATTTCTCGCCGTTTATATCAGTGCTATCACTGTTGGGAATGCCAATATGGCCCACAAGAAAAGCCTCATGAAATTCTTTGATGGGATCGCATGGTTGATGCAAGTGATCATGTTCATCACTTTAGGTCTCTTGGTTTTTCCTAAGCAACTCTTCCCTGTCTCAGGAATTGCAATTTTAGCTGCACTCTTTTTGATTTTCGTTGCACGACCGCTAGGAGTGTTCATCTCACTTTCCTTTTTCAAATACAAGCTTCGCGAAAAGACTTTTATCTCCTGGGTGGGACTCAGAGGAGCAGTTCCTATCGTATTTGCGACACTACCCCTGATCGAAAATATAGAAATGGCTTCTACGATTTTCCATATCGTCTTCTTCATCGTATTGGCTTCAGTTGCTATTCAGGCGACTACTCTTCCTATAGCTGCAAAACTCCTGCACCTCTCTCTACCGGCTTCCTTGAAGCGAAGATCTATGTTAGACATCGAGCTTTCTGATGATTTCAAGAATGCGATTCTGGAAGTTCAGCTACCAAGGAACAGCATGATTGCTGGGAAGAAAATTTTGCAATTGGGATTCCCAAATACTTCTTTAATCGTACTTGTAAAAAGAAACGGAAAATTTATCACGCCAAATGGCCAAACCGAGCTGGAAGAATTGGACGAGCTTATGATCATGTTGGAAAATGACCAGGAAGAGGAGCAGATAAAGAATCTCCTTCAGATTAAATGAGGTAAGTCATAAGTTTTGACACCTAAGAAGTCGAACAATTTGCCAAACGCTTCTTCAAGTTCGGCAGATATTTATAAAAATCGACGGGATAATCAGAGGATTATTTACTTTCCATTTGCAGTATGACTTATAGTATTTCACCAAAAAAAATTAGCCCACCCCACTATTAAACCCGATAAGGAAGCGTCAGGAGAATCTAGCAAGAAAAATTCCCCTGACGCAGGAAAAATAAGAGTTGAAAAAGGAAAGCTCATAGCTTGAAAAGAATTTTAAAAAATAACCCAATCAAATCCTTGAGGAATTAGCAGAGATCATATTAATTAGCTTGGTGATGGCCGGCCTATTCAGCTGGTTTCCAGCCCCCCGTCTTTCCTCTTCGACCTTATGTCTCTCGGCTATAGTCTTTCACCAAGTGGCTCCCAAGACCAGACTCCTCACAACCTGCGAATCATCTCAATCAACTCCAGCTGGGCGTTTGCTTCAATTACATTTGCCTTGAGCCGGTAAAACTCCTCTTCAAGCAGCGTAAACTGTACATCAGGATGATAGGTCTCAATCACAACCCGGTCAAATCCATCAAAGAAGGGATACTTTTCAAATTCAAATTCCATCCGGTCCAGATAGCTGCAGAAAGCATTAAAATTGAGCGCATCAAAGCTGATCATCGCTTGCTTATACATAAGCCCCATCCTGTCACAATCGGCACATTTAGTGAAAACAAAATCTTCCGTTTGATAGACTATTTCTGCTTTACATGAGGACATAAGCTTCTTGGTTGAATGAAAGGAAAATAGTGCCTGGGATAGAAGCTAAGGTCGGTTTAGTTTCCAAATGCAGCCAATTTCCCAGTGGCTTAGTTATACAGATAAGGTTATCTCTTAAGGCCTATGATGTACTCAAAACCCAATTACTAGTACTGGGTGAGATTAAATCATTTGACTCGTTTTATTTTTATTTAGATTAATTTTAAATTAAAACAAATCTAAGCCATGAGAGCCAGTCTGGCAAGGATCTCTGGAATTATTTAAAGGTTTTTTTGAAGAAAAAGTAAGTGTAAAAGTTTAGAGTCCATAAACTACAGTCCACAGCCTGACAAAAGGAACTTCCATTCTTTACTTACAAACAGATACTAGCGATAGCGAATGATAAATCCTTCCTAAAATGCAGAAAGGCTGCAAAACCTTACAACCTTTCCACCTTACAACTCTAAACTTAAATTCAAGCTTCCGGCAACACCATCTTCTCCTTAGCTTCACCCTCAGATTCTTTCTTCGCCTTATTTCTCCTTCCCCACCAGATCAAAAATCCAGTCACTGGAAGTGAAGCGATAATCGCACTTAGGAAAAAAGCTAAGATTTTACCCGGCAAACCAGCAATGGCGCCCACGTGCACATCATAGTTCATCCGCATAATTTTCTGGGCTACAGTTGCCTCTTCGAATCGGTTGTAAAAATGTTCCACAGCAACTTCTTTCAATGTATTCTGATCAAAATATCGGTAGTCCGACTTCCAGTAAGTGGACGCGTCCGGATTTGCGTTGGCTGCAATAGCCGCTCCTTCGAAACCCGGAGGATGAACTTCTATCCAATCCGCATTTGGATATTCTGCATTCATCTTCATCCAAACCGCATCCAAAGCCGGGATTTCTCCCTGATAAGTCTGGGTGGAATCCGAAATTGGATCGTAATATTCTACAAATTTCTCCCCACCCGAAGCGACAAAATACAAAGTATCTCTGAACCATAAGAAGCCCCAGACCAAACCTGTAATAGCAAAAACCAAGGCAAAAGTCATTACATAGAATCCTAAGACTTGATGCAGATCATAATTTTTTCTTCTCCATCGAGCAGACCACTTGACCTTCAGGCTTTGCTTCAAGTTCTTTTTCTTTGGCCACCAAAGGATCAAACCTGAGATCACCATAAATAGAAATATTAAAGTGAAGGAGGCTACTACGGGCTGACCTATTTCTGGTGGGAGCCATAGGTAAAAATGCCCGTCTAGCACGATTCGGAAAAAGTCCGCATATTCATCTTTTAGCTTGAGCACTTCACCGGAATAAGGATTGATGTATGCGATTTGGTAGTGGTCATTCCCTTCCCCATAGCTGAAGAATATAGCCTGAACAGATTTTTCTTTGGTAGGATAAAGAATCGCGTGTAAATGCCCTTCAGGAAAAGCCTTCTCTGCAATCGTAGTGATCTCACTCGGTGTCAAAACGGTAGTTTCCTGAGGTTCCACAAATAGAAATGGATAAGTCAATTCTTTGATTTCGGCCTGAAATGCGTAGATACAACCAGTAACTGCCACAATAAACACCACTAGCCCGGATGAAAGTCCGAGCCAGAGATGAAGTTTATTTATTGCCTTCTTTAGTTTCATTAAAATCTATAATTGAGACTAAGTGATACATTTCTTAGATTCTGCGGGGTCACTGTGGACCAGCCTGAATAGTACTTTTGATCTGTCAGATTATTGACCTTCAAGGCTAAGAAATATTGTGAGCCTGTATAAGATAGTGACGCGTTAAAAACCTGATAGGATGGAAGCTCAAATGAGCCGATCACATCTCTGTTTATAGTAAGGTATTCACTGGCAGTGTTACCACCTAAGCCAAGTCCAAAGCCTTTCAATGCGCCCGCTGAGAAATTATAGCTTGCCCAAAAATTGAACAAATCTGCTGGTCCTGCTTCTTCAGGACGTAGTCCCAAGTACCCACTTTCAGCATAATCCTTGGTCACCTCTGCGTCATTGTGGCTAAACCCTGCCACCAAACTCAATCCGTCCACTGGACTTGCTACCACACTTAGCTCAAATCCTTTGCTGACTACCTCACCACCTTGGATAGAATTGTTCACGTTGGTAGGATCAGTCATGACACGATTGCTCACTGTGATATTGTAGTAGCTGGCAGTTGCTGAGATTTTGTCGTTAAGCAAGTTGGTCTTCACACCAAACTCATATTGGTTGGCTTTCTCAGCATCAAAAGTTTTAAAACGTGAATTGGTGCCGTCGGCATCTGTCACGGTGGTTGGTGCTATGTTTTTGAAGCCGTTCATGTAGTTACCAAAGATGGAAACCTTGTCTTTCACTGGCTGGTAAACCACTCCGAATTTAGGAGAAACAGCTGTTTGCGTGTTTTCGTTGTTATCAGTACCCCAGGCTTCATTTTTGAAGTTATCCACCCTTAAACTGGCCATCACAGAAAGCTGCGAAGTCAGTTCCAATACATCCGATACATAAGCACTCAAAACTCTCGTATTGCCTGTAGTATTTCCTTCGAACGTATCTTTAAGCAATTCATCCACTCCTGCTTGGGTCAAAACACCTGTGTCATTTCCATCAGAAAGTGTCACTACGCCATTTCCAACCCAACCTGTGCTGCTATTAATCAAATCCTGATCGTAATAATCAACACCTACAATCATTTTATTTTTCATAGCTCCCAGCAGGAAATTACCGATGAAATTTTGCTGAATGTCAGTGGAAATCGTTTGCGCATTTCTATCCGAAATATATCGGTAGAAAGAGTCTCCATCACTTCCATCAAATAGGTAGTGATAGTATCCGTCAGATTTGGTAGAGCTTCTGGAAACTACCGTCTGAGAAGTCCAGTTATTGGAAAGTTTGTAGAAAGCCTGAGCTTGAAGTGCATACGAAGCATTGTTGATACTCAGCTCATTTCCAGTAAATGAACGCTCATAATTACGTTCAAAAGGATCAATCGAATCAAAAGTGATTGGATTTGATCTGTTCAAAAAGATCATCGGCGCATTCACTGAAGTTGCGTTCAAAAACTCGGTGTTGATCAGGAAGGAAAGCCTTTCGCTAGCCTGAAACTTAAATGAAGGGGCAATGAAAAATGAATTTCTGTTTCCGGCATCCTGAAAGGTATTGTTGGACTGATATGCTGTATTTACACGCATAGAAGCATTTTCATTCAAAGGAACATTCACATCTCCTGTGATTCTATTTAACCCATAACTTCCTGTGATAAAACCAACTTCTCCTTTAAAGAAATCAGTGGGACGCTTGGTGGTGATATTGATCAAGCCTCCATAGGAAATCACTGAGCTACCGAAAAGCGTGCCTGACGGACCTTTGATCACATCCACAGTTTCGATATTTGCAGGATCAAGTCCACCATTATTTAAGCTTGGCATACCATTGACCATAGTTGGCTGGACTGAAAACCCTCTCATTGAATAGTATTCTGCGCCGTCACCTCCACGCCCTGTGGATTCCCAAAGTCGGGTAATTCCAGTCGCATTTTTCAGTGCATCATTCATATTCGTTACCACTTGCTCTTTCAGAAGTTTGGAAGAAACTGAGTTGTAGACTTGCGGGTTTTCCAAATCTGTCAGAGGAAGTTTAGCTACAGTAAAGTTGCTGTCAGAATAAAAGCGATTGGTACTCATATCTGTAACGATCACTTCATTGAGATCAGTAGAACTTTCTGACAAAGTGAAATTCACAGAAAGTATTTCTCCAGCACTTAACTGGATATTTTTCTCCTGCTTTTCTATACCTACAAACGAAGCATAAACAGTATAGCTACCCGGAGCGATGTTCTTGATTTCAAAAAAACCATTTCTGTCAGTTGCATTGCCCTTCGCAAGGCCTTTGATCCCGACATTAACAAATTCCATCGGCTGGTCATCCGATGTCTTTACAAATCCTTTGATGCTGGCAGACTGGGCAAAAACGCCATAAACGCAAAGGTAAAATAGGGTGGATAAGAGTAGAATTTTACGATTCATGTTGGTTTGGTTTTCAAATATTTCACAAACATATTACTTAGATTAATTCTAAACAATAGTTATTTAGAATTAATCTAAAAAAAGTTAAGAGTCCGCTTTTTGCTTCCCTTTAGCTTTAATTGCATTGCCGGGTCAACTCCATATCTTTTACCTTATTATTTGTAAATACTTAAATTGAAGCAGAATCGCTCAGCATAATTTTTATGAAAAAACTTCCTCAACTGACTATAGCCAGCATTTCTATCTTCCTAGGCTTCACTTTTTGGGGAGCTGGTATGGCAAAACTTTTTCACGATCACCAGTTTTTTGGATGGATTGGGCCGGTTTGGTTAATCGAAGAATTGGAACCCTATGGTTTGGGCTTCTACGGACGGTTTATAGCTTTTAGCCAACTAATAATTGGATACCTCTTAGTCACCACCCGCTACAAATTGCTTGGTAGCATTATGATGATTCCTTTGATCGGCAATATTTTAATGGTAACGATCTCCTTGCAATGGAGTGGAACTCCGATCGTTTTAGCATTTCTTTTATTCTTAGACCTGATATTACTCTGGCAATACAGAGATTTTTTCAGACCCTTGATCGATGAAAGCAAAAGCAAATATGATATCAAGACTCGAAAAACACGCACTGTAAACGGTCACCTCGCTTGGCTAGCAGGACTTGCCCTCCAGATTTCTGCAATTCAAGTTTCCTATTGGAATTGGATAGTGGCTTGCGGGATAGTTTTGATGGGGCTTGTCCTATCTGGGTTAAGCTTTTATGTAGACAGAATTTTGACCAAGAAGCATGATTTAAGAATTACTTAATACGGCTTTTGAAAAGATCATGTCTTTTATGGGCTACTTTACATATATTTTTACTAAAACTCTGACTTAATGAATACCTCAATTAAGATCGCATTTGTCATTCTGTTTCTTGTAGCATCCTGCTCTACTCTTATAGCTCAAAATTTTAAACCTTCAGAATTCCCTGACCGGATAATTCTGACTTGGTCAGACGACCCTATGTCCACCCAATCTGTTACGTGGAGAACTTCTTCTGATGTATCGGTTTCAAAAGCTCAGTTCATCTTAGCGCCGAATACCCCGATTTATCTAGACAGTGTAGAGACTGTTATTGCAAGCACTGAATCTCTCGAGGTGGATAATGTAACAGCAAACTACCATTCCGTAACGTTTCGCGACCTCAATGCAGCAACAACTTATGCTTATCGTGTAGGAAATGAAGATACTTGGTCAGAGTGGTTTCAATTCACCACCGCACCAAAAAAAGGAACACCCTTTACTTTTGCCTACTTTGGCGATGCGCAAAACAATCTCAAATCTCAGTGGTCAAGGATTATTCGGCAGGCTTATTCCAACCTACCGAAAGCGGCATTTATGGTTCACGCTGGTGATCTAATCAATAGTACACAATCCGACTCCGAATGGGGTGAGTGGAACTATGCTGGGGGATTTATCAACGCGATGATTCCATCTGTCAGCACACCTGGTAACCATGAATACGACAGCGAAGAAGATGGGACTTTGGTCTTGGATTACCATTGGCAAAAGCAATTTACATTTCCTAGAAATGGCCCAAATGAGTTTTCGGAAACTGTTTATTACATAGATTATTCAGATTTGCGTTTGATTTCCCTGAACTCCCAGGAGATAGTACAGAACGAAAAATCTATGGAGACCCAAAAAGTCTGGTTAAGAAAAAGTACTCGCTGAAAACACCCAAAAATGGACAATCATCACTTTTCATCATCCGATTTATTCCTCGGGAACTGGCCGTGACAACAAAGAATTTAGAGAGGCTTTCAAGCCTATTTTTGACAAATACAAAGTGGATTTGGTGCTTCAGGGGCATGATCATTCTTACGGAAGAGGAAGAAATCTACCTTCTGGCGTGGCTAATCAAGATCCAGCTGCTCAAGGCCCTGTCTATGTAGTGTCAGTTAGTGGGCCTAAGATGTACAACCTCACTTTCGATAAGTGGATGGATCGGGCAGCTTCCAATACGCAACTTTACCAACTGATCAGCATAGAAGGAGATCGATTAAGCTATGGAGCGTACACAGCTACCGGAGATTTGTACGATGCATTTGACCTTATCAAGGATGGAGTTCAACCGAAACAATTCATTGATAGAGCTGATAAAGCAATCCAAGAAGCAATAGAGCTAACCCCTGGCTCGGATAAGAAAATGACTCCTGAAGAAATGGCTGAGTACATGCGTACCTATAAAAAGGGAAATGAATAAAGTTGTGCAGGATACCATATCCTAACAAAACATTGAGCGGATAGGTTAAACGTTAGGTAAACTGGCTTATTTATTGCCCAAATATAGCCTTAGGAACATCTACATTTACATCCATTATTTAAACGCTCAATTCCATTAAACGCTTTTTAGCTAAATTTTTAAAGATTCTGGGTATAACTATTGCCACTCTTCTGGTGGTCGTAGGAGCCTTGATTCTTTTCATTCGCAGCCCATGGGGTCAGGGGATCATTGTGGACAAAGCAACTTCCTATGTTTCTGATAAAACAGGCACTGAAATATCAATAAAGCGGCTTTTCATCACATTCGCAGGAAATATCTATTTGGAAGATTTATATCTGGAAGACACCCAAGGTGACACGTTGCTCTATTCCAAAAATCTGGAAGCAGGAGTAGCTTTTGGCCCCCTACTGACCACAGGAAATATTAGTGTAACGAAGTTGGAATGGGAAGGTCTAATAGCTAGAGTAAATCGAAGCGCAACCACTGAGAAATTCAATTTCGACTTTTTGATTGAGGCATTCGTTTCCCAAGATGCGGACTCCACTCAAACTGTGGCTGCCGACACTACTGTCTCCGACCCGCTATCTATTAAATTATTCTCCAATAGCGCTTAGGGATTTCGATATTACTTATCTGGACGAAGTCATGGGGATTGATGCAGCTATAATTTTGGGTGAACTGGATGTAGAAATACCCGGATTGGATTTGGAAAAGTATGAGTTTGACATCAAAGAAGTATCCATCCAAGACACCAGAATCAAATACCATCAGACAAAGCCATTTCCCCCATCTAAAGAATCTACAGAGGAATCACCTCTTCCAATTCTGAATTTGGATAAAATGAGGTTAACTAATGTGAGTGCAGATTATGTCAATGTACCCGATAGTCAGGAGGCCCAAGTCAAGATCGGTAACTTCTTGATAGAACTTCCGGAAGCGAACCTTCAAACTCAAACTATAAGGCTGAAAACTTTAGCATTAGAGAAGTCCAGTATTCTTTTCCATGATTTCTCGGTTGCTACGCAAAATGGGGGCAGCCCAGCAAGCCCTTCTGCTCCATTTGAATGGCCAGATTGGGTAGTGGAAGCTGATAAAATAGCTATTGACTCAACTGACATTGAATATAAATCTGCAGACACCTCCATTAAACAAGGTGAATTCAATCCTGAAGCCGTTGTGCTCAGCAACTTACTATTTGATGCTAAGGATATTTTCCTGAAAGATGAAAAAGCAGGAATGAATCTTCAGGCGTTTCATTTCCAGGAAGGAAGTGGTTTTGACCTCAACGAATTTCAGTTTGACCTGAAAGCAGGAAATGAATCCGTACTGGTTAAAAACTTGATATTGGCTACCAATCGTAGTAAGCTCGATGCTGAATTCTCCTTGAAATATCCATCCATTCAAGCGTTCATCGATAATTATGAAAGTCTAAAGTTTGATATGGAGATCAACGAATCCAGACTGGATGTGCGAGACAGTTATTTCTTTGACCCTACTCTGGCACAGGACACGCTTATAAGAGAGCTCGCTAACAATCCGATTAGGTTGGATTTGATCGCGAGTGGAAGTTTCAATGCCATGGCTATCCCTAGCCTGAATGTTCAATGGGGAGAAAGCGATTTCTCTGCAAATGGAACAGTGGAAAGCCCATTGGATGTAGAAAAACTTTCCTTTGACTTTCCAGAAATCAACCTGCTCACCACTCGGGAAACTCTCCTGAAATTTATAAAAGAGGAAGATTATGGAATGAAATTCCCAGAGCAACTAGATTTAAAGGCCACTACCAGTGGAACGCTGGATGACCTGTTAGCAAAGCTGAATGTGGAGACTGACATGGGGAATATCCTTCTCGACGGCACCTACCAGTGACAAGGATCAGCTGGCTTTCTCCGCAGATCTCATTGTTAATCAGCTCCAACTTGGAAATCTTCTCAAGCAACCAGAGCTGGACACACTAACATTCGCAATCAATGCCCATGGCTCTGGTTCTAGCCTAAATGAACTTAATGCAGAATTATCCTCCACATTTGAGCGCTTACGGCTGTATGGTTCGGATTACTCAGGACTGAATTTGACAGGCAAAGTAACTGATGGAAAAGGAAATTTACGGGCAAGCTTGGATTCAGAGTATTTGGATTTTGAGTTAGATTCTGAATTGACCCTAGATTCATCAAACTCAAAAATCGACTTGAAGCTGGATTTAGTTGGAGCCGACTTCTACGCACTTGGCTTAACGGCAAAAAACTCCAGAGCTAGACTTAAACTAGATGCAAATTTCGAAGGAAATCTGGATGAATTTGACCTCAATGCCTTGGTACAAGAAGGCATATTATTATACGACGATAGAAACTACCCTATCGGTGCATTAACGCTAGCAGCAAATGTTCGCGAAGATTCCACCAGTTTAGATATCGCCAGTAAAATATTGAATGGCTTTGTCCGAACAAACACAAACCCAAGTGAACTGGCTACTGCTCTTTCCGAACATTTCACCCAGTACATAGACAAAACCGACTCAGTGTATCAGACCGGTGATCGCAGTATTGTGATGAATATGGATATGAAGATTTCAGACGATCCATTGCTTACCGAAGTGCTGCTTCAAGGTATGGAGCAGTTTGATTCCGCTAGAATCCAAGCTAATTACATTCAGGACATTGATTCTCTCACAGCAGATATAGATTTCCCTTATATCAATTATTCAGGGACAGAAGTTGATAGTTTGGGGCTCAGAATCCGATCAAACAAAGAAATTCTAAGAATGTATGTAGGCTTTCAGGACTTAACATCCGGCCCACTCGCCATCGGTAAAACATACATGACCGGGCAACTAGCCGACTCCAGAATGTATTTTGATTTTCATTCTTATGAAGAAGAGACACGTACCTATCATATTTCTTCGGACATAGGCTTAAATGGAGACACGCTGAGCTACCATGTATCATCCATAGACTTAATTCTGAAGGGAGATAAATGGATGGTCCCTGAAAAAAATCAGGTGAAATATTCAGGTGAAAGTCTAGAATTCAAAGATTTCGTTTTCTCCAAAGGCAATCAGGAACTCTCTTTTGTAAATAATGTAGAAGGCTTTACAGACGAGAACATCGCGATGGTATTTAGAGATTTTAGACTTTCTACCATTACCAGTCTGCTGAATCCACAGGAAATCATCGCTGGAGGAAAAATGGATGGACGACTGGTGGTGGAGAATCCATTTGGAGCGACAGGCCTGATGGGTGAGTTAAAAGTAGATAGTCTGAAAATCGTGAATGTACCGCTTGGCAATTTAAACCTTGAAGCTACTGCCAAAAGCTTAGGAGAATTATATTCTAGAGCTTAATCTTAAAGATGGTGGCTTTGATTTAGACCTTAATGGAGATTTTGTGGCCAATGAAGCTGGGGGTGATTTTGACGTGAAACTCGAGCTGAATAAAATCGAAATGGATAAAATAGCCGCACTCTCACAAGACCAAATCCTAAATGCAGATGGCTTCCTCACTGGTACAATTACAGCTAATGGCACCACTGCAGATCCAAAATACAAGGGTGAAATACAGTTCAATGAGACCTCTTTTGTCCCTGCTCAATTAAACACAACCTATATCCTTTCGAATGAAACGATCAAGGTGGATAATGCTGGAGTTTATTTCGATCAATTCACTATTCGAGACGTAGAAAGCAACACCTTTGAGATTGATGGGACAGTTGGTACTGAAAGCTATCTCAACCCCACCTTTGACCTATCTCTTACAGCCAAAAATTTTATGGCGGTAAATTCCACCGACGAGGAAAATGATTTGATCTATGGTAAAGGAAGCATTGATGCAGATGTGAGAATACAAGGAGATCTGGTGCTGCCGATTGTGAAAGCTACCTTAAGCATTAAGGAAAGTACAGACTTGACCGTGATAATCCCAGAGTCTGAGCTAGATTTAGTAGAAAGACAAGGAGTAGTCTTGTTCGTAAACAAAGACAATCCTGATGATATATTGACCCGCCAGTCGGAGGAAACGACGAGTGCATTTGCAGGCTTTGACATTCAAGCAATCCTAAGAGCTGATCCAGAAGCATTGTTCACGATTGTAATCGATCCTGCTACGGGGGACAATCTTCAGATCGCAGGGGATGCCGATCTACAAATGGACATCAATCCTAATGGAAGAATTACACTAAGTGGTAACTACGAAATCTCAGACGGGCATTATGAAATGTCTCTTTATAATCTCGTAAGCAGGAAATTTGACATAAATCCTGGAAGTAGAATATCATGGAATGGTGATCCGATGGACGCTAATCTGGACATCCGCGCTATCTATGAAGTAGAGACTGCAGCTTCAGAACTGATGTCTGCTCAGCTTACTGGAAGCACTAATGAAACACAAACTCAGTACAAGCAACAGTTGCCCTTCCTGGTTTATCTGAATGTAAGTGGGGAATTGCTGCGGCCGGAAATATCCTTTACCCTTGATATGCCTGAAAATCAAAGAGGCGCTTTTGGAGGATATGTCTACTCCCGCGTGCTACAAATCAATGAGCAGGAAGATGAACTGAACAAACAAGTTTTCTCTTTACTTGTACTCAATAGATTTTTCCCTTCATCTGGTAGCGATGGATCCAATGGAGGAGCAGAAGCTATTGCGAGAAATTCAGTAAGCCAGGTGCTTTCGGACCAGATGAATGCACTTTCAAGCAAACTATTTGGTGATAGTGGATTTCAAGTAGGATTCGATGTAGACAGCTACCAAGACTATCAGTCCGGCAGTGCGCAAAACAGAACTGACCTGAACATCAATGCCCAGCAGACTCTTTTTGATGACCGGTTAGTGGTGCAGGTCGGGAGTCAGGTTGACTTGGAAGGAAGCTCTCAAAATTCCCAGCAAGCGAATTCAATTCTGGCAAACATAAGTTTTGAATACCTCCTCACCGAAGATGGGCGCTGGAGAATCCGTGCTTTTCGTAAGAATCAATTTGAAAGTATTATAGACGGTCAACTTGTAGTGACTGGTGGAGGATTAATTTTCAATCGGGAGTTCAATCAATTTTCAGAATTATGGAAAGATCCAGATCAAGACAAGGAAAACCGAGTTGATGAATTGGAGAAAAAAGAAGAAAATGAGGATTAAGAAATTCATACCGGCTATCTATTTAATTACCCTTGCAACTGTAATTGGCTGCAGCGTGAAGAAGTATATACCAGAGGATGAATTCCTATACAAAGGCGCTGATCTTAAACTCCAAACAGAAGTTGAGGGCATCAAAGGATTGGATGACATAGAGGATGAACTGAATGGACTTCTCCGGCCTGAACCAAATACAAAATTCTTAGGAATGTACGTCGGTCTTTGGGCTTATTTTAAGGGAACTAAAGATAAGCCTGGATTCATCAATCGATTTTTGAATAAAAAAATCGGTGAAGAGCCTGTCTATTTCAGCCAAGTTGCTCCAAGTCGAACGGAGGAACTCATCATTAATAGATTAGAAAACCGGGGCTTCTTTTACAGTACAACTAGCTCTGAAGTGACTCGAAAAGATATCTATGCCAAGGTTGACTACACGGCTACAATTTCGGAACCCTATAAACTCTCCGAGGTAGTCGTAGATAGAGATAGCCTGGAAGTGGAGAAAGAGATCATCGAACTGATGAAGGATACTAAGCTAGATTCTGGAAGCAGGTTTGATCTTAACATCTTGACCTTCGAAAGAAACAGAATTGATTCAGCGCTCAAAGAAAAGGGGTATTACAACTTTAACAGTGACTACCTCATTTTCGAAGCAGACACCAATATCTCTGATAGCGCTAGGATCTTCAAGCTCTATCTAAGACTAAAAAACAATGTACCATCCAAAGGCATTATTCCATACACCGTTGACACCATCAACGTTTTTCCAAATTATTCAATAGATGAAAATGAAACGAAAACTGATACTGTTTCTCTAGCTGGCAAAAATTTTATCCAGAATGAAAAAGTCTTCAAACCAAAGCTTTTGAACGACTATATCCTGATCGAAAAGAATGAACGATATAACCCAACCCTTTCCCGACTTTCAAGTAACAGGTTAAGCTCAATCGGTAATTATAAGTTTGTAAACCTACGCTATAAGGAGTTAGAAACTTCGGATTCACTTGGTCACCTAACTGCTAACTTCTATTTATCTCCGATGACCAAACGATCTGTGCGAGCAGAACTTTTGGCGGTATCCAAATCCAACAATTTTGCTGGGCCAGCATTGAATTTGGTTTATAGAAATAGGAATCTATTCAAGGGAGGAGAAACACTCAATTTGACTGGAAAAGTAGGATATGAATTTCAAATAGCGGGCGGTGAAAACCGGAAGGGACTTCAATCCTTAGAACTAGGTTTAGGGGCAGATTTGATCTTCCCGCGTGTCATCTTCTTTGTGCCTATCAAGGAGAAGTTCAGTTATTCAGTCCCGAAAACCAAAATGGGATTAAGTGCAGAATACCTAAGCCGTGGTGGACTTTATCGTCTTAATTCAATTTCGGCAAAATATGGCTATTTCTGGAATGCAAACCAGTTTGCCTACCACGAGATCAATCCAATCAGTTTAAGTGTGGTAAACCTCAGCAAAACCTCTCCTGAATTTGAGCAGATTTTGGACGATAACCCATTCTTGAGACGGAGTTTTGAGCAGAATTTTATTGCAGGAATCAATTACACTTTTAATTACAACAAGTTAAATGACAGATTTCGAACTCATGGTTATTTCTTAGGAGTGGGGCTAGATTTTGCAGGAAACACGATCAATCTTATCAATAAAATTACAGGGAAAAATGACGGCAAATTCTTAGGACTCGAGTATGCTCAATATGGCAAAATGGATCTGGATCTGCGTTATCATTTGAATATAGACAAGAAGCAAACCATTGCAACCCGGCTTTTTGCTGGTTTCGGATTCCCTTTTGGCAATTCTCAATCCCTACCTTATATCAAGCAGTATTTCTCAGGCGGACCAAACAGCGTCAGAGCATTCAGAATCCGATCGATCAGGCAGGAACGTATAGACCTGAAAACTTCGACGTCAATTCATTCTTCGATCAATCTGGAGATGTCCGCATTGAAGGTAATATCGAGTATAGATTCCCTATAGTCTCTTTGCTAAAAGGAGCGCTATTTATGGATGCAGGAAATATCTGGCTAATGAATGAAAACGAAGCCTTACCTGGTGGCAAATTCACATCTGATTGGTGGAACCAGTTAGCCGTAGGAACTGGATTTGGGCTACGTGTTGATATTGAGTTTTTTGTGATTCGCTTCGATTTGGCTACGCCTCTTCGCATTCCTTATTTGGAGGAAGGGGAGCGTTGGGGAAACAGCTTTGATGTAGGTAGCAAGACTTGGAGAAAGCAAAACCTGATCTTCAATTTTGCGATTGGCTATCCATTCTAAATCTCCTCTTCCATAACTAAAGGCAACTTGAACTTTAAGTTTTCCAATTATCTACTATCTTAGGTAAACTCATAGTTACCTGACAAACCTTAATGAAATTCCCTTCAATTTCTCAGCTGCAAAAAGATGGAACCCATGCTGCATTGCGCTTTCCTTTTAGTTTACTTTTTGGGATTCTGGCTGCTGGATTAAGCTGTTGGATGATTGAGGCAGATCCCATTGAAGATCTCAGAATGCTCAATCTTCTACTCACTTTTGCATTAGGGATTCCACTTTACTTCTGTATTGCTGTATTTGCAGAGCGAAAAAATTTCACCTCTTTCCAAAAGCAGATTTCGTGGATAGTCGGCTTAGTCATTTTAGGCTTAATCTATTTCAGCTTCCCTTCGGAGGACACTTTCACTAATACCCGAGTACCATACATCCGATATGCCATTTACAATCTGGCAATTCACTTAATGGTCGCCTTTCTACCCTATTTCGGATCTGATAATCAGGAGGGTTTTTGGAATTACAACAAGAACTTGTTCATCCGGCTCGTCCTAGGAGTGTATTATTCACTGGTGATTTTTATTGGCATAAGCCTCGCACTTCTAGCTATAAATGCGCTTTTCGACGCCAACATCCAAGGAAAAATATATGTCCAAATCTTTGCAATCACCTTTAGTATATTCAATACTTGGTTTTTCTTAGCTGGCATTCCTAAGACTTTTGAAAGCGAACTTTCTTTGGAAGATTATCCCAAAGGGCTGAAGATTTTCACCCAGTTTATCCTGATACCGCTCCTGCTGGTTTATCTCTGCATCCTGTATTTCTACGGGGCTAAAATCATCATAACAGGAGAATGGCCAAAAGGCATAGTGAGTTATATGATTATAGCCATTTCGGTCTTGGGGATTTTCACTAACCTCCTACTTTACCCTTACCAGCAGTGGAAAGAAAGTGGCTGGATCAAGAAGTTTCATCGGGGATATTATGTCTTCCTCATTCCATTAGTCATTCTACTTTTCTTAGCTATTGGCATTCGTATCCAAGATTATGGCCTTACAGTAAATCGATACATCATCACCTTAATGGGGATTTGGCTGGCCTTTATTTCCATTTATTATTCTTTAGGCAAAAGAAATATCAAGACCATTCCGATATCCCTCGCCCTATTTATGATTCTGTCTTCGTTTGGTCCCTGGGGAATGTTCAGTCTGAGCGAGCTAATACAGAGAAAGCGTCTAATTTCCATTTTGACAGAAAACAACATCTTGGTAAATGAACAAATCAAAGGTGAAGTGAACTGGGAAATAGATCAAAAAGGAAAGCTAAAACCTATCGGTGAACTTCGCACGAAATCACTTCCAAAAGATGAATTGAATGAGGTAAATTCTATCCTTCAGTATCTTGAAGATTATCACGGAATGGAATCGATCTACCCGTGGTTTAGCCAAGATTTGAAAAGTCTGATGAGTGAAGCCAAATATGAGCAAACTAAATCAAGTTCATTTATCCCAAGTAAAGTCATAGTGGAAACGATGGGATTGACCTATGTACCTTACTACGAAATGCTTAATGAAGCTAATGTTCTGAAGGACATGACCTTGGTAACAGACGGCAATTTTCAACTCGAAATCTCAGATTTTGATTACATCCGAAGTTTCAATAGTACCATTTGGAATCAAGAAGAAGAACTCCTTTTGGAAAAGAAGTACCTTTTAGAAATTGACGAGGAAAACAAATCAAATTTAACCCTGAAATGGACTGAAGGACAAAAAGTTATTGACCTTTCCATGGAGTTGAGGGATTACTTTAATTTATATGGAGGAGGCTATCACAATATGCCTTCAGAGGAATTGATTATTTCAAAAAAATATGACGACATGGAAATAATCCTACAGATCACATCATTGACACTAACAATTTCAGAAGAAACATTCCTACTTCAAAATCTAGACGGATTGCTTTTCATCAAGGAATTTCAAGAGGAATAGCTATCTCATCTTCCATTCTAGCGCCATTCTAAGTATATTGATGAAATGGAAAACCAGCTAGGTTTTTCAACTCTTATTTTTCCAATACAACATAAATTCCAGTTAGAAATATGGCATTTATAGATTACTACAGCGTACTAGGCATAGATAAAAATGCTACTCAAGCTGACATCAAAAAAGCTTATCGTAAACAGGCGCGAAAATACCACCCAGATGTCAATCCTGATGACAAAGAAGCTGAGCTAAAATTCAAGGAAGTCAATGAGGCGAACGAGGTTCTCAGCGACCCGGAGAAGCGTAAGAAATACGACAAATACGGCAAGGACTGGAAGCATGCAGATCAATTTGAACAGGCAGGTGCTGGCAGGCAGCAAAGGAGCCAAAATCCTGGAGCTGGCTTTGGTGGGCAAAACTTCGGAGGAGCTGACTATTCGGACTTCTTTGAATCCATGTTTGGTGGATCTAGAGGAGGTTTTCGGCAAGGTGGCAGAAGTACTAAGTTCAAAGGTCAGGACTTCAATGCACAGCTGGAACTAGACATTCACGATGCTTACAAAACGCACAAACAAGTGCTCAATGTCAATGGTGAAAATATCCGCCTTACTTTAGCTGCGGGAATAGAAGATGGGCAAACCATCAAGATCAAAGGCAAAGGATCACCAGGGATAAATGGTGGCCCCAACGGGGATTTATACATCAAATTTGTGATCAAAAATAACACGAAGTTCACTCGAGAAGGAGACAATTTGTATTCCACTGTTGAAGTGGATCTATACACCCCGCCATGTTCAGGAGGTGATATTATAGCTGACACCTTTGATGGAAAAGTAAAACTCAAAGTAGCTCCGGAAACACAAAATGGCACAAAGGTGAGACTCGAAAAAGAAAGGAAAAGGTTTTCCTGTCTATAAAAAAGAAGGCGAATTCGGAGATTTGATCCTTACCTTCTCGATTAAAAACCCCACAAAATCTCACCAGCAGAAGAGAAAAAGTTATTCGAAGAACTCCAAAAACTACGATAAGATGGCACAGCAAGAAATGATATTGATTGAAACCCTCTGTACGCACTATGAGATCGAAGTTTCCTTTGTCGACACGCTTTCCAGTCTAGGTTTAATCGAAGTACACACATTGGAAGAAACACAGTTTATACCTGAGGACAAAGTAGGAGATTTAGAAAGAATGATACGAATCCACCAAGATCTACAGGTAAACCCAGAAGGTATAGACGTGATTTTTAATTTACTTCGTAAAGTAGATGAATTGAAAAGCGAATTAGCAGCCACAAAAAAAAGACTCAAGCGATACGAACTTGAAGACGAATAATCCAATTGCACAACTTATGAAGTATAGTTTTGACATCTGGAAAACGAATAGAAGCATCTACTTGAAATACCTGACTGAGTATTCACTTGAACAATTAAATCAAGTACCTGAAGGCTTCAGCAATAATCTGATCTGGAATATCGGCCATGTCATAGTCGTGCAACAAAGGCTTGTCTATGGCTTGTCTGACCTATCAATGCATGTTTCAGACACACTATTTCAGAAATATAAGCCAGGAACCAAGCCAGAAGCAAATGAACCGCAGGAAACTGTCGCGCTTTTCAAGGAGCTTCTTATGTCTTCAATAGATCAAACCATTTCTGATTTTAAGTTGGGAAAATTTGAGCGTTATAATGAACTTACTACTTCCAAAGGTTTTCATTTGGCAAATGCTTCAGAGGCCATCAATTACAACAATTACCATGAAGGCATGCATTTGGGTACAATGATTGGCCTGGTTAAATTCCTTAAATAACTTAAACCACCTCTACGATGAATAGGCTTACACTTTTCGCAGCAGCAATCTCTACCTCCTTTAGCCTGGGTTTTTTGTTAAATTCTTTTCTCGAATCCCAAATCTCAAAATACAGCTACGAACATAAACTATACAGCTATGAAACTAGGAGCATTTTCTATTAGCCTAAGCGTTAAGGACCTTGAAGCCTCAAAAGCATTTTATGAAAACCTAGGCTTTACCCAGTTTGGTGGAGCAATGGATAGTAATTACCTGATCATGAAAAACGAAAGTACCTTGATAGGCTTATTTCAAGGTATGTTTGAAGAGAATATCTTGACTTTCAATTCCAGGCTGGGATGAAAACGCAAAGGAAGTGGCAGATTTTCAGGATGTGAGAAAAATCCAGCAGCAGCTTAAATCTACCGGCATTGAAATCATCAACCCAGCTGATGAGGACACAACAGGCCCAGCCAGCTTTGTGGTCAAAGATCCAGATGGAAATATGATCCTTTTTGATCAGCATCTATAAATAGATTTTGTAAATCCTTATTTCAATTTTATATCACACAGCCTTACCAAATGAATAAGTCAAGTGTCGCAGAAATCCGCGAAAGATTCGATAATGATGTAGAACGATTTTCAAACCTCCGATACCGGTCAAGTAGCTACCATTGATGCTACGATTTCTCTGGAACTAATTACCGAAGCAGCCAAGCGGATCGTTCCTAAAGCAGAAAATGTTCTGGATGTGGGGTGCGGAGCGGGCAATTACACCTTGAAAATGCTTACCAAAGTCCCTAATCTTTCCTGCTCATTAGTGGATTTAAGTGGTAAAATGCTTGAGAAGGCAGCGGAAAGGGTCTCGGCTGAAACGCAAAGTAAAGTATCTATATACCAAGGAGACATAAGAGATATAGTACTCCCTGAAGGCAGCTTCGATATCATTTTAGCTGGTGCTGTTTTGCATCACTTGAGAGATGATGAAGACTTTGGGAAAAGACATTTGCTAAGCTCTTCTCACTTCTCAACCCTGGAGGATGCCTGATGATTTCCGATTTAATTACGCAGGACACTGACTTGCTCAATGAGTTCACATCCGAACGCTATGGGGATTTACTTAGAAGAACAGGGTGGAAAAGAATATCGTCAAAAGGTATTGGATTATGTAGCGAAGGAAGATTCTCCCAGATCAATGAATTATCAGCTAGACCTAATGAAATCTGTAGGATTCAGCAAAGTAGAAGATCCTTCATAAAAAAATATGTGCTTCGGAGCATTTGGAGGGATTAAATGAAAAGCAGCTCAAAATATTCCAGAAGAGGATGCGAGGAACACTAACATCATTCTTGATTTCCTAGGGGAAATCGGTATTCCTACAAGACACCAACAGCTTGAGAGCACCTTCCTACCTAGAATAAAAATTGACAAAAGTGTCCTATTATATGATCTGATGTGATCCAACTGAATTTCCAAAAATGAAAAAATGGGTTAGGGATTAATACTAATAAATAAACGAATACATCGAAAGTGCTTTTTATTCTTTCGTTCTCCATTAGTCAAGTTTAGGGCACTTTAAATTCCTGATTTTTCTATATTAGAAAACCGCTCACTTTAAACCCATGCCAATGAGTGAACTAAAAATTCCTAGCCAAAACAGATTGGCTTCCCTTGATTTATTTCGTGGTTTGACGATGTTTTTACTTTATCGCGGAAGCAGCTTCAGTTTATCATACATTATTGGAGGCCAATCCAGAAGGCACTTTTCTACATCCCTTCTTTCTCCAGTTTACCCATCACCCTTGGAATGGACTTCGATTTTGGGATCTGATCCAACCTTTTTTCATGTTTATTGTAGGCGTTGCGATGCCATTTTCTTTGAATAAGAGAATGGCAGTCGGAAGCGACAGAGGAAAAGTAACGCGGCACATCCTGAAGCGATGCTTACTATTATTCCTTTTCGGTACAGGATTACATTGTGTTTACTCAGGCAAACTAGTCTTTGAGCTGTGGAATGTTCTGACTCAATTATCTTTCACCATTTTGGTTACTTATTTCCTGCTCGATCGATCGTGGAAAATTCAATTAGGCGTTTCAATCGGGCTTCTTGCCTTGACAGAAATCATGTATAGACTATACAATCCTGAGATGCCTTATGAGCATGGAACTAACTTTGGGAATTATATGGATCAGATCCTGATGGGGCAGATTAATAATGGCGGCTGGGTAGCTATCAACTGCATTCCAACTGCAGCACACACGATCTGGGGTGCTATCTGCGGAAATCTGCTACTTTCTAAAAAATCAGAAAGTGATAAAATAAAGTTATTTGTATTAGCAGGAGTTATTGGTTTGGTCATAGGATATGGCTTGGATTTCGTAGAGATCACCCCAATCATAAAACGAATCAGCACCTCATCTTTTGCATTTGCGGCAGGTGGGTGGGCAATTCTGGCGTTAGCAATTTCCTATTGGATAGTAGATGTTAAAAAGATAAACTCATGGGTTTTCCCTTTTGTAATCGTGGGGATGAATTCCATTTTCATTTACCTTTTCGCCGAGATTTTAGGGCATCGTTGGCTGTATGGATTTGTTAAAATCTTTAGCGGGGGAGTATTACATGAAATTGGAATGGGTGAATCTGCTATCGCGATTATTACAGCTTTCCTGACATTAGGAGCCATGTGGTACTTGTGCTATTTCCTGTATAAGAAAAAAATATTTTTTAAGATTTGAGTTCTAAAAAAAGGTGACCCGATAAAAGGATCACCTTAGAACTTTAAAGTGTCCAACTACACTTTCAAAGTTCCCTCAATGGAATCATCCATTGTTTTTCCTGAAATGGCGCTGATCAATACCTTGATTCCTGCGACGGTATTTCCATGCTTGTTGTCCCAATAGTACCCGCTATCTGGGATAAATTGAATCACCGAGATTCTTGGATCATCTTTTCCTTCTGTAAACCAAGCCTTGACAGTTGGATCCCAGAGCTCTTCAATTTTTGCTTTGTCATCGGTAATATAGGCATGACCATTTAGCTCCAGAAAGTCTGAATAGGATGAACCCTGAAAGTAGAGAGTAACATCAGTATCTGCTGCGATCTCCATATTTTTCATGCTATCCTTAGCACTTAGAAACCAAATATTGCCAGCTTCGTCAGTCTTTTGGACAGACATGGGACGTGACTTGTGTGAGTTATTGAGGCTAGTAGAAGTCACAAAAAAGCAGGACCCTGATTTATCAATCAATTCTCGGATTTTCTCCACGGCTTCCTTTCCTGCGAGATTTTCTCTAGTGTGTTCTTCTTGGTTTTTATCAATCGAGTTCATGGTATAGTTGGTTTAGTCTATCAATTTCTACCCCTGAAGGGTTTGGTAAGAATAACGCAAACCCTTTGCCCAAGAAGGTTTCACTAAACTAAATACACCAAAAGCCTACAAAAAAACGGCCTTAAGGCTCGCAAGAGCTCGATTTAAGAATACTGAAATATTCTCTCGATAAAAACACAGCGCAGATTTATCCTTCAATAATACCTCAATGAGGGAAATTCATTCCTAGGCTTGCCTATCAGCCGAAAAGATCAGAGCTGAGATAACGATCCCCACGGTCACAAGTGATGCAAACGATTATTCCTTCTTTCAAAGTTTTAGAAAGCTCAATAGCGGCATGTAATGCTCCTCCACTACTCATTCCTGCAAGGATACCTTCTTCTTTCGCCATTCTGCGGGTCATTTCAGTGGCCTGATCCTGACTCACATCTATTACTTGATCTACTCGGCTTGGGTCAAAAATTTTAGGTAAAAATTCGGGAGACCATCTTCTAATACCAGGAATGCTAGAACCATCCGTAGGCTGAGTTCCTACGATCTGAATATCCGGATTTCTTTCCTTCAAATACTTGGAAACTCCCATGATCGTACCCGTTGTTCCCATCGCAGACACAAAGTGTGTGACTTCACCATCAGTATCTTCCCAGATTTCAGGACCTGTGGTCTTATAATGCGCCAGGTAATTCTCAGGATTCCCAAATTGATCAAGCATGAAATACCCTTCCTTGCTCATCTGCTCCGCAAGAGTCCTAGAATACTCAATGGTTTTTGCAGCCGGAGTAAGGATCACCGTCGCACCATAGGCTTCCATAGAGAGCACACGCTCTCTGGTAGATTTATCCGGCATGATCAAGGTCATATCCAATCCCAAGACTTTCGCTACCATCGCTAAAGCAATCCCAGTGTTACCACTAGTTGCCTCTACTAACTTATCCCCTCTCTTAATTTCACCCCGATCCATGGCACTTCGGAGCATATTATACGCAGCCCTATCCTTTACACTACCACCGGGATTCTGCCCTTCCAGTTTACAAAAAATCTTAACCTTAGGATTTACTGGAATATGGTCCAGTTGTATCAGTGGCGTATTCCCTATTAGTTCAAATAACCTCATCTTGATCGTTTTTGAAAACATACATATCTGTCACCGCAGTATCGGCATGATACATTTGTGTCTGATAATACACTTTGCTTTTTGGGGCTACACTTTTGGTCAACCAAACATTCCCTCCAATTACGCTACCTTTTCCAATGACCGTATTACCACCCAAAATAGTTGCCCCTGAGTATCCTACGACATCATCCTCTATCGTAGGATGTCGCTTATTATCCGCATCAGCTTTATCTACACTTAATGCGCCCAGAGTTACGCCTTGGTAAATCTTTACGTGATCACCTATGATGGTCGTCTCACCAATCACCACTCCGGTGCCGTGATCTATGCAGAAATACTTGCCGATCGTAACTTCAGGATGAATATCTATTCCTGTTCGGCTATGCGCAAATTCCGTAATCATTCTTGGAATTAGATTAACACCTAACCCTAATAGTGAATGGGCAATTCTATAAGCTGCAATGGCATAAAAACCAGGATAACTCCTTAAAATTTCTGTTCTGGATTTGGCTGCTGGATCGCCAGCAAACATGGCATCCACATCCTGATTAATCCAATCAAAAATCTGTTCTAGATTACCAAAAAAGTCTTCAGCGATCTTTAATCCTTTCCCTTTATGTAACTGTGGATTTCTTTCCAAGATAAAGGTAAGATCGTTCTGAAGGATAATTAAAGCAGCTTCTATTTGTGATTTATCTTGAATCTTTTCTACTGTATATTCTGGAAAAAGAAGCCCAAGCATGTCTTCGAAAAACTTCTGAATCACCTTTGGTGAGGGACATTCAGAACAATCCTGATGAGCTTTGTATAGTTTTGAAATGAAAGATTCCATTAAAAATGTGTTAGGTATATCTACAGCACAAAACCAACACGGATCACGTATGGTTCACCATAGGGCGAACGAAGATTGTCGTGCAACACATTGTAGAGGAATGTGAAATTGGCGCCACCCCTGCTTCCAAAAGGAGCAAAATAGCCTCCACCCAAAAAGAGTGCATTTGACCAAATCCGTTCAAACCTGTCTGTCAATAGATTATAGTTATCAAAATTTATGGATTCATATTCGGCATGAGCAAAAACATTTGGGAAAATATTATATCTACTTAAAAAGCCTCCCTCCATAAGAAGACGTCTCACCACCTATATAGCGTCTGTCATTGAAATACTGGTAAGTAATTCCAACACCCGATGAGAACTTCGGGGTGATCATCACACCAACCAAAGGGGAAAAATCAATTAAAGTAACCGTGCCAAATTGCATCCCGAAATTCCCTCCATAATATAATCGCTCTTTAAATGGTACGGAATCACCTTCATAAATCTCACGCTGTCCAAAAGAGTAAGTTTGAAATAGTCCAAAGGCAATAAAAAAAAGGAGTAGAGATTTACTTTTTAACGATGACATAGAGGTCTTCAGAATTTTTCTTCATTAAGTACTTTTCACGGGCAAACTTCTCTAAGAGTTCAGGATTACTCATCAATTCCTCTCGTTCTGCTTTAATTTTCTCTCTTCTTTCAAGATAAAACTCCTTTTGGTCTTCGAGTTGACCTAGCTTACTGCTCAATTTCACTTGATTCACTACATTGTTTGAGTCAATAAAAATCATCCATGCAGCAAAAAAAACAAGGCCTAGAAAATAAAAGCTTTTGGTGTACTTAAGATATTTGCTCATAGGAAAGGAGTGGTATTAGAATTCAAGGTACAAAAATGATGCAAAAAAAAGATAGCCCACCGAAGTGAGCTATCTCAAAAATCACTTGTATGTTATGATCCTCTTAAAATTTTCCGTTGAAAACAGCTGAATCTCCTAATTGTTCTTCGATTCTAAGTAACTGATTGTACTTAGCCATACGGTCAGATCTAGAAGCAGAACCAGTTTTGATCTGTCCACAATTCAATGCCACTGCAAGGTCAGCGATAGTAGAATCTTCAGTTTCACCTGATCTGTGAGACATAACAGCTGTAAAACCTGCTTTGTGAGCAAGGTTAACTGCATTGATGGTCTCAGTCAATGTACCAATTTGGTTTACTTTGATCAAGATTGAATTGGCAGATTTCTCTTCAATTCCTCTCTTAAGGAATTTCACGTTAGTAACGAAAAGATCATCTCCAACTAGTTGTACCTTATTGCCAATTTTGGCAGTCAACATAGCCCAACCTTCCCAATCTTCTTCAGCACAACCATCTTCGATAGAATCGATAGGGTATTTTTCAGTAAGCTCAGCTAGGTAAGCAACTTGCTCTTCTCTACTTCTTGCTACGCCAGTAGAACCTTCAAATTTCGTATAGTCATATTTGCCATCTACAAAGAACTCAGATGCTGCACAATCCAATGCGATTGTAACATCATCACCAGCTTTGTATCCAGCCTTAGCGATAGCATCCAAAATACTACCAAGAGCTTCTTCAGTTCCTCCAGAGAAATTAGGTGCAAATCCACCTTCATCACCCACAGCAGTGCTTAGACCTTTGTCATGAAGAATTTTCTTCAAATTGTGGAAGATCTCAGTTCCCATTCTCATTGCTTCTGAGAAAGTAGGAGCACCAACTGGACGGATCATGAACTCCTGAAAAGCGATAGGCGCATCAGAATGAGATCCACCGTTGATGATATTCATCATCGGAACAGGAAGTGTATTAGCATTTACTCCACCAATATATCTGTAAAGTGGCTGATTAGATTCCATAGCCGCTGCTTTAGCCACTGCCAAAGAAACACCAAGAATAGCGTTAGCTCCTAAATTCCCCTTATTAGGTGTACCATCCAGATCAATCATAATCTGGTCAATCATATTTTGCTCAAATACGTCAAAACCTACTAGTTCAGACGCAATAATGTCATTTACATTAGCGACAGCTTTCATTACGCCTTTGCCCATATATGCACCTTTGTCTCCATCGCGAAGCTCTACTGCTTCGTTAATACCTGTAGATGCACCACTTGGTACAGCTGCACGGCCAAAAGCTCCATTTTCTGTATACACATCTACTTCAATAGTAGGGTTACCTCTAGAATCGAGGATTTGTCTTGCATGAATTGATTGAATCAACGTCATAGTTTTAAAAGGTTTAATGGTATTAATTTTTATTAATTAAAGAAATAAAATCGTCAAAAAGGTAGCGAGAATCATGTGGACCTGGAGATGATTCTGGGTGGTATTGCACAGAAAATGCAGGCTTATTTTTTAGACGAATTCCAGCAACAGTGTTATCATTCAAATGAACATGAGTGATCTCAACATCTGGGTTTTTCTCCGTATCCTCACGAGTGATATTAAAACCATGATTCTGGGAGGTGATTTCACTCTTACCGGTCAAAACGTTTTTAATAGGGTGGTTCAATCCTCTATGCCCGTGATGCATTTTATAGGTTGAAATTCCGCAGGCTTCAGCCAAAAGCTGGTGACCTAAACATATTCCGAAAACAGGCTTTCCCGTCTCTAAAATATCTTTAGTAGTATCTACCGCATATTCCATTACTGCTGGGTCTCCAGGACCATTTGACAAGAAATATGCATTAGGTGCCCATTCTTCCATTTCTGAAAGAGTTGTTTTGGCAGGAAAAACCTTGCAATATGCACCACGATCAGCCAAGCTTCTCAGGATATTCTTTTTTATCCCAAAATCCATACAAGCTACTTTTATTGAAGAGTTTTCATCTCCAAAGAAATAAGGTTCTTGAGTGGATACGGTGGAAGAAAGCTCAAGGCCATCCATATCTGGAACCTTTTCAAGCTCAGTTTGCAAGCCATCCAGGTTATCTTCAAATTCAGAGCTAATAATAGCATTCATTGAACCTTTAGAGCGAAGATGCCTTACCAGCTGCCTAGTATCGATATCAGCAATCCCTGTGATGCCATTCTTTACCAAGTAATCCTGCAAAGAACCAGAAGCGTCTAGACGAGAGTAGACATCCGAAAATGTGTTTACCACTATTCCACCTATTGTAGGATGGTCAGATTCTACCTCTTCATCTATCACACCATAGTTTCCAATGTGGGAAGTAGTTGTTACAATGATTTGTCCGGTGTAGGATGGATCGGTATAGATTTCCTGATAACCTGTCATTCCAGTGTTGAAGCAAATCTCACCACCATTAGTTCCTGGGTTACCTATTAATGAACCGTGAAAGACCGTACCATCGGCCAAGAGTAAAGTTGCTTTTTGTTTGATCATTTTGCTAAATAATTGCCCAAAGTTAAATATTTATTGGGAAGGAAGAGAAATGAAAAGGGTATAAAAAAAGGATTGAACAAATGTTCAATCCTTTCAATATCGTGAATCCACTGATCAACTTATTTGTTATCAGTTTCTTCTTCAGCAGAATCAGCAGAAGCTTCAGGTGCCTTAGGCTCCTCAACATCCTTTGCAGGAGTTTCTTCTACAGCTGGTGCAGCAGATGCTTTTGTTTCCTCAGCGGCAGTAGACTTCCCAGAACCTCTACGAGATCTTCTAGTAGTTTTCTTAGCAGGCTGAGCATCTTTCAACATTAATTCGTTGAAATCCACTAATTCGATGATACACATTTCTGCATTATCACCCAATCTGAAACCAGTTTTAATAATTCTGGTGTATCCACCTGGACGAGTAGCTACTTTAGAGATTACTTCACCAAATAATTCGATGATAGCTTCCTTATTTTTTAAATAAGCGAAAGCCATACGTCTATTGTGTGTAGTATCTTCTTTAGCTCTTGTTACCAGTGGCTCCAAGTACTTCTTCAATTCTTTTGCCTTGGCAAGCGTGGTTGAGATACGCTTGTGAAGAATCAGCGAAGTTGCCATATTAGAAAGCATTGCTTTTCTATGAGCGGCCTTCCTTCCAAGGTGGTTAAATTTCTTACCGTGTCTCATTATTATTTATTCTTCATCAAGTTTATACTTAGAAATATCCATTCCGAAGGTTAGGCTCTTTTCTTGGATAAGTTGCTCTAGTTCCGCTAAGGATTTCTTACCAAAGTTTCTAAATTTCATCATATCAGAAATTTCTAGTTTGGCAAGATCACCCAAAGTCTTCACGTCAGCAGCTTTTTCAACGACAGCCGAATGCTTCAACAGAAAGGTCAAGGTCACCCAAAGAAGTCTTAAGAAGCTTTCTCATGTGCAAGAATTCTTCGTCAATTGGCTCCGGCTCCGCGATACCTGTTGAATCAAGAACCATAGTCTCGTTGTCTGAGAACAACATGAAATGTTGGATAAGGATTTTTGCAGATTCCTGAAGTGCTTTTTCCGGGTGGATAGAGCCATCAGTAGAAACTTCCATGATCAATTTTTCGAAGTCAGTCTTCATCTTCTACTCGTGTATTCTCAACACTATATTTCACATTCTTAATAGGTGTGAAAACGGGCATCGATAGCGATAGTACCGAAGATTTGCTCTCTTGGTTTGGATTCTTCAGCTGGTAGATAGCCTCTTCCTTTTTCCATCGTCAATTCGATCTCAAAGTTTTTGGTCTCGTCGATGTGACAAATCACCAACTCTGGATTTAGGATTTCGAAAGAAGAAGTAAACTTAGCAATGTCACCTGCAGTGAAGACAGACTGATTTTTAATCTCTACAGTGATTTTTCCGTCAAATGCTTCGTGCACTTTCTTGAATCTCACTTGCTTAAGGTTCAAAATAATATCTGTAACGTCTTCAACTACACCTTCGATCAGTGAAAACTCATGCACTACGCCAGGGATCTTAATCGCAGTGATAGCAGCATAACCTTTCCAAGGAAGAAAGCAAAATTCTTCTCAGGGCGTTACCAATTGTAACTCCATAGCCTTTTTCGAGTGGTTTGAAAGATGAATAAGCCATGAAAATCATCGGCTTTTTCCATCACCACTTTCTCGGGCATTTGAAATGCTAGTATGGACATATATCTCGTTCTTTTTTAAAAGCTGAAAATATTAAAATATTACTTAGAGTAAAGTTCGACAATGAGTTGCTCCTTGATATTCTCTGGAATATCATCTCTGCCTGGAACACTGACGAATTTGCCGGTCAATGATGTGCCATCCCACTCTAACCAGGAATATTTATTAGCACCTCTACCTGCTAAGCTATTAGTGATTGCTTCTAGAGACTTAGATCTTTCTCTTACAGAAACTACATCACCTGGCTTAAGTGTAAACGAAGGAATGTTAACTACCTCACCGTTTACAAGCACATGCTTGTGAGAAACTAGTTGTCTAGCACCTCTTCTGGTAGGGGAGATTCCCATTCTGTATACCGTGTTGTCCAATCTAGCTTCTAGAAGCTGAAAAAGGTTCTCTCCGGTGATTCCAGATTTTCTGGAAGCAATATCAAACATCTTAGCGAATTGTCTCTCCAATACTCCGTAGATGTATTTTGCTTTTTGCTTCTCAGCAAGCTGGATTGCGTATTCAGACTGCTTTTTTCTTCTACCTCTTCCGTGCATGCCAGGAGGGTAGTTTTTCTTTGCAAGTGCTTTGCTATGTCCTTCTATAGCTTCGCCGAATTTTCTGGCAATCTTTGCTTTAGGACCTGTATATCTAGCCATTGTATTACAATTTTATGATTAAACTCTTCTACGCTTAGGTGGACGACAACCGTTGTGCGGCATTGGAGTCACATCGATGATCGTAGTCACATCCAATCCTACATTTTGCAATGTTCTAATCGCTGATTCACGACCAGATCCCGGACCTTTTACAAATACTTCGATTTTTCTCAAACCTAAGTCATATGCTACTTGTCCACAGTTTTGCGCGGCCATCTGTGCTGCGTAAGGAGTGTTTTTCTTTGAACCTCTGAAACCCATTTTACCGGCAGAAGCCCAAGATACTACTTGACCTGCATTGTTGGTAAGAGAGATAATGATGTTGTTGAAGGATGCTCTAATGTGAGCTTGTCCTACAGCCTCAACCTTTACTACTCTTTTTTTACCTTTTGCTTTATCGTTTCTTTTCTCAGCCATAATCTAATCAGGTTTTATTTAGTCGCTTTTTTCTTGTTAGCAACTGTCTTTCTCTTACCCTTCCTTGTTCTGGCGTTGTTCTTGGTATGTTGACCACGAACTGGAAGTCCTTTTCTGTGTCTCAAACCTTTATCACAACCAATATCTTGTAGTCGCTTGATGTTCAATTGGATCTCTGACTTTAATACACCTTTCGGTTCTGAACTCTTCAGCGATAATGTTACGGATAGCTGTTGACTCATCGTCATCCCACTCACCTGCTTTTTTATCGAAAGAGATACCGGCCTTGGTCAGGATAGCTTTGGCTGCAGATCTACCTATTCCGAAGATATAGGTAAGTCCGAGTACACCACGCTTATTGTCTGGTATGTCTACACCTGCAATTCTAGCCATAATTTAACCTTGTCTTTGTTTAAACTTAGGATTCTTCTTATTGATGACATACAAAACCCCTTTTCTACGGATTAGCTTGCAGTCAGCACTTCTTTTTTTGATGGATGTTTTTACTTTCATCTCAGTCTTATTTATATCGATATACAATTCTGCCTTTACTCAAATCATAGGGAGACAGTTCCAACTTTACTCGATACACCAGGAAGAATCTTGATATAATTCATCCTCATCTTACCAGATATGTGAGCGATCAGTTGATGCCCATTCTCTAGTTCCACTTTGAACATCGCATTAGACAATGCCTCTTTAATCGTACCGTCTTGCTCTATTGATGTTTGCTTGGCCATATTAGAATTTAAAATTCTCTTCTATGTATTTATGAGAGGTTAACACCTCTGTTCTATCTTCAAATATCGCTACTGTGTGCTCATAATGTGCTGAAGGTTTTCTATCCGCTGTGCGAATAGTCCAACCATCTCGCTCTTGTACAATATTTCGTGTTCCAAGATTTATCATGGGCTCAATTGCGATCACCATTCCATCTTTAAGTAAAGGACCGCTCCCTTTTTTTCCATAATTAGGAACTTCAGGTGCTTCATGTAGACTTCTGCCTAATCCATGTCCAACAAGCTCTCTGACTACGGTGTAGCCCTTGGCTTCTACAAACTTCTGAATTGCATTGCCCACATCGCCAATTCTTTTCCCAAAGACAGCTTGCTCAATTCCAATGTAAAGTGAATCTTTAGTGGTTTTTAATAATGCTTTTACAGCAGGAGAGACCTCACCAATAGGGTATGTATAAGCGGAATCGCTATGAAAACCTTTGGTGAAAGACTCCGCCAATCTACTGAGATTATATCGCCATCTTTCAATTCATATTCACTGGGAAAACCATGTACAACTACTGCATTCACAGAAAATACATAGTGAAGCAGGAAAACCGTTGTAGCCCTTGAATGAAGGTACTCCATCATGATCCCTGATAAACTCCTCAGCAATTTTGTCTAGATAAGAGGTCTTTACCCCTTCCTTGACATACTTCGCTACTTCCCCATGGGCTTTTGCTAATATGTCGGCACTTTCTTTTATTAACTTAACTTCTTCCGAAGTCTTGTAATTGATCATCTTAGGCAACTTGGTAATTAGAAGGATTATTCTTCACATTACCGCTTTTCATCATGCCTTCGTAGTGTCTCATCAACAAGTAACTTTCGATCTGTCTCAACGTATCCATGATCACACCTACCATAATTAATAGAGAGGTACCACCATAGAACTGAGCAAACTCTCCACCCACTCCGGAAATAATTGCGAGAGCAGGAAGAATAGCTACTGCAGCTAAGAAGAATAGATCCCGGAAGTGTAATTTTGGAAATAATTCCATCAATAAATTCCGATGTAGGAGCTCCTGGCTTAATACCTGGAACAAAACCTCCATTTCTCTTCATATCTTCAGCGATCTGCTCAGGATTAACTGTAATAGCAGTGTAGAAGAAAGTGAAAAGAATGATCATTGCTGCGAAAAGCAGATTGTATTGCCAAGAAGTGAAATCACTGAACGTAGCTCCAATGTAGTTGGCGATGTCATTTTCAGAAGCCCAGATCTGAGCGATCAAAGCTGGAACAAACATCAACGACTGTGCAAAGATGATTGGCATAACACCAGACGCATTTACCTTGATAGGTATATACTGTCGTTGTCCACCATACACTTTACCACCTACTACTTGTTTTGCATATTGTACAGGGATTCTTCTAGTCGCTTCAGTCAAGGCAATCACCCCAACTACCACGAAGAACAATACAGCGGCTTCAATAAGAAGAAGCAACATACCTGAAGTACCTTTCTCCAGACCTTCGGCGATAATCGCACCAGGGAATCTAGATATGATACCAATCATAATAAGCATTGAGATACCGTTACCTATACCTTTTTCAGTGATTTTCTCTCCAAGCCACATGCAGAACATAGTACCGGCAGATAGTAAAACCAAAGAACTAAACATAAATAAAGTAGAGCTAACCATCACAGCTCCTGTAGGCATTATAGTAGCGGAAACATATCCGATACCTTGCGCTATAGTGATTAGGATAGTCAAAACTCGAGTGATCTGGTTGATTCTTTTTCTACCAGATTCACCCTCTTTTTGCATTTTTTGAAAATATGGTACTCCGACAGTCAATAACTGCAACACAATAGATGCAGATATATATGGCATGATGCCTAGACCGAAGATAGATGCGTTACTGAACGCTCCACCAAGGAAGGTATCGATCAATCCAAAGATCCCTTCTGGAGCTTCTCCTAAACGAGAAGGATCAACACCAGGAAGAACTATGAACGACCCTAATCTGAATATGATCAAAAATCCGATCGTATTCATGATTCTAACTCTAAGGTCTTCGATAGAGAAAATGTTCTTAACTGTCGAAATAAACTTTTTCATTAAATTAAATTGTGTTTACCGTTCCACCCAACTTCTCAATAGCTGCTGCCTGCAGTTGCTGAGAATTTATGAGCAGTTACGTCTAATTTGGATTTCAATTCACCTCCACCGAGGATTTTGATTTTGTCATTCTTGGAAGCAATACCATGAGAAACTAATGCTTCCATGTTTACTACTTCAAGATTGTATTGCTCAGCAATGCTTTGCAATGTATCCAAATTTACTGGTTTGAACTCTACTCTATTCAAGCTTTTGAATCCAAATTTAGGAACTCTTCTCTGAAGTGGCATTTGACCACCTTCAAAACCTAACTTAGACTTGTAGCCTGATCTAGATTTCGCTCCTTTATGACCTCTTGTAGAAGTTCCACCTCTACCTGAACCTGTACCTCTACCAATTCTCTTACGATTTTTGGTAGATCCTTCAGCTGGTGTTAATGTATGCAGTTTCATAATTAAGCTTCCTCCACTTTTACAAGGTGATTAACTTTATTTACCATACCGGCAATCTGAGGCGTATTCTCTACGGTCACTGATTTGCTGATACGACCTAAACCTAAAGCTGTAATAGTAGCTTTTTGATCACTTGGTCTATCAATGGTACTTTTGGTTTGCGTGATTTTGATCTTAGCCATTTCGATTATCCGTTAAAAACTTTAGACATTTTAATGCTTCTCTGTTGTGAAACAGCGATTGCATCTCTTAGCTGAGTCAAAGCTTCGATAGTAGCTTTTACCACGTTATGAGGATTAGATGATCCTTTAGATTTTGCCAATACGTCAGTAACGCCAGCACTCTCCAAAACTGCACGCATTGCACCACCTGCGATAACGCCTGTACCTGCTGCTGCTGGTTTGATCAAAACAAAACCTCCACCATATTTACCAATCTGCTCATGAGGGATAGTACCTTTCAAAATTGGCACTTTCACCAAATTCTTCTTAGCATCTTCGATACCCTTAGTGATTGCATCTGTTACCTCATTGGCCTTACCCAATCCGTAACCAACAACACCTTGGCCATCTCCCACTACAACAATTGCTGAAAAAGAGAATCTTCTACCGCCTTTCACCACTTTGGCGACACGGTTGATAGCTACTACTTTTTCCTTTAAATCTGTATCTGTAGCCCTGATAGGCTTTCTTCTTAGTTGAGACATAGCTTATTAAAATTTAAGGCCTCCTTCTCTGGCACCATCTGCCAAAGCTTTCACATTCCCATGATACAAGTAGCCATTTCTGTCAAATACTACGGATTCTACTCCGTTTGCAACAGCTCTTTCAGCAAGTTTTTTACCTACTTCTTTAGAAACTGACACATTAGCGTTAGCCTTTGCTCCCAATTCCTTGGAAGAAGCTTGAGCCAAAGTCTGACCTTTAAGGTCATCGATAAGCTGAGCGTAGATGCCAGTATTGCTTTTGAAAACTGACAAACGAGGTCTGGAATCAGTACCAGAAATCTTTCTTCTGATACCCTGCTTGATTCTAAGTCTTCTGGAATTCTTATTAAATGCCATAACCTATTATTTTTTAGCGGCAGTTTTACCAGCCTTACGTCTAACTTGTTCACCAACGAAGCGCACACCTTTTCCTTTGTAAGGTTCAACCTTACGAAGAGATCTGATTTTTGCAGCCACTTGTCCAATCAATTCTTTATCTATCGATTCTAAGGTAATGATTGGATTCTTACCTTTTGCAGTCTCAGCTTTAAGAGCTACCTCATCAGGAAGCATCATAAAGATATTGTGAGAGTAACCAAGATTCAATTCAAGAATCTGTCCTTGGTTAGACGCTTTAAAACCTACACCAACAAGTTCTAAGTCTTTCTTGTATCCTTCAGAAACTCCAATCACCATATTGTTGATTAAAGATCTATAAAGACCGTGAATAGACTTATGTCTCTTGGAATCGGTAGGTCTTGCAACAACGATTTCGTTGTTCTCTACTTTCACCTGAATATCGGGATTCACATCCTGAGTCAGGGTACCCTTTGGACCTTTAACAGTCACAGTACCTTTGTCTGTGACGTCTACAGTAACACCGCTGGGTATATTTATTGGTTTTTTACCTATTCTAGACATGATAGTAAATTAGTATACGTAGCAAATAACTTCTCCACCTACACCCTCAGTGCGGGCTTCCTTGTCAGTCATTACCCCCTTAGAGGTAGAAACAATTGCTATTCCGAGCCCGTTGATTACTCTTGGCAGCTCCGTATGTTTCACATATTTTCTCAAACCTGGCGTACTAACTCTCTTCAAGCTTACAATTGCGTTTTGCTTTGTAACAGGATTGAATTTCAGAGCAATTTTGATGGACCCTTGTGGACCGTTTTCTTCAAATTTGTAATTCTGAATGTATCCTTTTTCGTGCAATACTTTTGTAATCTCTTTCTTGATATTAGAAGCAGGTATTTCAACGATTCGGTGAGATGCCTTGATGGCATTTCTCAACCTAGTCAAATAATCAGCTATTGGATCAGTCATTGTATTTTATAGTCTAGCTACACCCGATTTGGGCGTGCAAAGTTACGAATTGATTTTTATAATAAAAACTACTGTCGTTATTTTACCAGCTGGACTTTGTCGCTCCAGGGGATCTTGCCTGCTGAGGCCATTTCTCTGAAGGTTACCCTGTTGATACCAAACTTTCTCATGTAGCCCTTAGGACGACCAGTTAGTTTACATCTGTTGTGAAGTCTAACTGGAGACGCGTTCTTTGGCAATTTATCAAGTGCTTCATGATCGCCAGCAGCTTTAAGCGCGGCTCTTTTATCCGCAGACTGGGCTACCAGACGCTCTCTTTTTCTCTCACGAGCTTTGATTGACTCTTTTGCCATGATTATTCTTCTTTAGTTTTTTTAACGAAAGGCATTCCAAAAGCTTTGAATAATTCTAAGCTTTCCTCATCTGTATTAGCAGAAGTAACGAATGTAATATCCATTCCTGAGATTCTATTGACTTTCTCAATGCTGATCTCAGGGAAGATTATTTGCTCTTGCACACCTAGTGTGTAATTGCCTCTTCCGTCAAATCCTTTATCAGAAATACCTTTGAAATCTCTTACACGTGGTAGTGCAGTAGTGATCAAACGATCAAGGAACTCATACATCGTCTGACCTCTCAAAGACAACTTTAGCTCCGATAGGCATTCCTTCTCTCAACTTAAAGTTGGAAACAGAAGTCTTTGCGATAGTCGAAACAGCTCTCTGACCAGTGATCAAAGAAAGCTCTTCTACACCTTGGTCTACCAATTTTTTATCTGCTACAGCTGCACCGATACCTTTGTTGAGAACAATTTTCTCCAACTTAGGTACTTGCATTACTGAAGAGTATTGGAATTTCTCTTTCAAAGCAGGAACGATCTCGTCCACGTACTTTTGTTTGATTCTTGGATTAGCCATTGATCGCCTCCCCAGTTTTCTTAGAGTATCTTACTAATTTACCATTTTCACCTTCTTTGCGACCTGTTCTAGTGGCTTCACCAGTCTTAGGATCTACAAGTTTCAGGTTACTAATATGGATAGAAGCTTCTTTCTTATCGATACCGCCCTGAGGCTTAGCTGCTGTAGGCTTCACGTGTTTAGTGATCATATTAAGACCTTCCACGATTGCTCTATTCTTTTGCTTATCTACAGAAAGTACTTTTCCTGTTTTGCCATTGTCATCACCTGCAATCACCTTTACAGTGTCACCAGTTTTGATATGAAGCTTTGTTTGCTTGTTCATTTTTCTTTCCATGATTACAATACTTCAGGAGCCAATGAAACGATTTTCATAAACTGCTTCTCTCTCAACTCTCTAGCCACTGGGCCGAAGATACGCGTGCCTCTTGGCTCGTCGTTGTTGTTCAATAACACAGCTGCGTTGTCCTCGAAACGGATATAAGAACCGTCTTTTCTTCTTATTTCTTTACGAGTACGCACGATAACCGCTCTTGAAACGGTACCTTTTTTCATGCTGCTGGAAGAAAGCGCAGATTTTACTGTCACAACGACTTTATCGCCGATGGAAGCATATCGCTTTTTTGTTCCTCCCAATACGCGGATTACCAATACCTCTTTGGCACCAGAGTTGTCCGCTACGCTTAGTCTTGATTCTTGCTGGATCATAATTACTTAGCCCTTTCAATAATTTCAACTACTCTCCAACGCTTGTTCTTACTCAGCGGACGAGTTTCGCTGATTTTCACCAAGTCACCTGGGTTACAATCATTTGTCTCGTCATGAGCCATAAATTTGGTTGTTTTGGTAACAAACTTACCATAGATGGCGTGCTTTACGCGACGCTCGATCAATACGGTAATGGACTTATCCATCTTGTTACTTACCACCTTACCAATTCTTTCTTTTCGAAGATTTCTCTCTGTCGTAGCCATATTCTTTTTGTTAGCTATTATTTGGCAGCCAATGCAGTCTTTAATCTTGCGATAAAGCGCTTGGTCTCGCGGATTCTGTTAGGATTCTCTATAGGAGATATCGAGTGCGCAAACCTAAGTTTGGTTAGATTCTCCTGCTCAGCGACTAGTCGCTCGGCGATTTCACTGTTAGACAGTGATTTGATTTCAGTATTTTTCATAGTGCTTATTATTCAGCGTAATCTCTACGAACAACAAATCTAGTGCTTACAGGTAGCTTTTGCTGTGCAAGTCTCAACGCCTCTTTAGCTGTCTCTGGCTCACGCCAGTAGCTTCGAAAAAGGATCGTTCCTGCTTTGATAACGGCCACCCAATATTCTGGAGCACCTTTACCTTTACCCATACGAACCTCTGCGGGCTTTTTAGTGATAGGTTTGTCAGGGAATATTCTGATCCAAACCTGTCCTTCTCTTTTCATTGCTCTCGTCATCGCGATACGAGCTGCCTCGATCTGACGGGAGGTGATCCATCCTGCTTCAAGGGACTTGATGCCAAAGTTGCCAAAAGAAAGCGTATGCCCTCTTTGTGCAATGCCTTTGACACGGCCCTTTTGCATTTTCCTATATTTAGTTCTTTTTGGCTGTAACATGAGTTCTCACTTATGGGCGAAAATTAGTTATTTCTTTTTCTTCGTCTTGGACCATCATTTCTCTTAGGACCTGCATTACGAGCACCTTTAGGCTCATTAGCTGCTCCCTGATTAGGAGAAAGATCTCTCTTACCGTACACTTCACCTTTGAAGATCCAAACTTTGATTCCGATCAAGCCATATACCGTAAGGGCTTCTGACAAGGCGTAATCAATATCTGCTCTCAATGTGTGAAGAGGAATTCTTCCTTCTTTGTACATTTCAGAACGGGCCATTTCGGCTCCGCCTAGACGTCCAGAAAGTTTAACTTTAATTCCTTCCGCTCCCACTCTCATGGATGCTGCAATAGCTTGCTTCATTGCTCTTCTGAAAGAAATTCTTGCTTGAAGCTGCTGAGCGATTGATTCACCTACCAATTTCGCATCCAATTCAGGACGCTTGATCTCGAAGATATTAATCTGAATATCCTTGTTGGTGATATTCTTAAGTTCTTCTTTCAGTTTATCTACTTCGGCTCCACCTTTACCAATTACAACACCTGGAACGGGCAGTATGAATCGTAAGAGTGATTCTTTTAAGCGTACGCTCAATAATCACTTTAGAAATACCTCCCTTAGGAATTCTGGCAAGGACGTACTTACGGATTTTCTGATCTTCATATAGCTTCTCAGCGAAGTCTTTCCCACCATACCAGTTGGAATCCCAGCCTTTGACTACACCAAGTCTAAATCCTATTGGGTTGATCTTTTGTCCCATAGTCTGTTCTTAATTTGCCTTTTCGTTTGTTTCTACTACATCAGCGGTAACTTCTTGCGTGTCGAATGAATCAACAATAAGCGTTACATGATTTGATCTCTTGCGGATTCTATGACCTCTACCTTGAGGAGCTGGTCTTAATCTCTTAAGCATTCTACCTTCATCTACCATTACAGTTTTGATGAAAAGGTCAGCTTCTTCCAATTTGGCATCAGGGTTTTTCGCTTGCCAGTTGGCTACAGCGGAAAGCAACAACTTCTCAAGTCGAGCAGCTCCATGATTAGGAGTAAACTTCAATATGCTAAGTGCCAATCCTACTCTCTTGCCTCTGACAAGGTCAGCCACAAGGCGCATCTTACGCGGAGATGTAGGGACATTATTTAATTTTGCTAATGCTTCCATGATTATCTCTTTCCTTTTATCTTTTTTGGCAATGTGGCCTCTGAAATTTCTGGTAGGAGCAAATTCACCTAGCTTATGACCTACCATGTTGTCTGTTACAAATACTGGAATGAATTTTATTCCCATTATGCACAGCGAAGGTATGTCCTACGAAATCCGGAGAAATCATTGATTTTCTTGACCAAGTCTTGATTACCGATTTCTTGCCTGATTCTTGTTCTGAGCATCCACTTTTTTCACAAGATGGTGCTCGATATAAGGACCTTTTTTTAATGAACGTGCCATAATTATTTAGATCTTTTGCTTACGATGAACTTGTTTGAATACTTCTTAGGAGATCTTGTTTTCTTACCTTTAGACAATAGACCTTTTCTAGATCTAGGGTGTCCTCCAGAAGAACGACCTTCACCACCACCCATTGGGTGATCTACTGGGTTCATTGCTACACCTCTTACACGAGGACGAGCTCCGAGCCATCTCTTACGACCGGCTTTACCCAATACTACGTTCATAATGATCACCATTGGAAACAGTTCCAATAGTTGCCATACACGTATTAAGAACAAGTCTCATCTCACCAGATGGAAGTTTCACTGTCACGTATTTCCCGTCACGGGCTACGATCTGTGCATAACCTCCGGCACTTCTTACCATTGCGGCACCTTTTCCTGCTTCAATTCCAAGCAGTGTACAATCGTACCCATTGGAATGTTCAACCACTGGCATCGCGTTGCCCACTTCTGGAGCAGACTCGCTCATCCGGCAAATCACTGTTTGTCCCACTGACAAACCTTCCGGGGCGATAATGTAGGCCTTCTCGCACCATCTGCATAATATAGTAGGGCAAGACGTGCTGTTCTGTTTGGATCATACTCGAGAAAGATCAGACGACCGCAGGTACGCCGAACTTGTTTCTTTTGAAGTCTTACAATACGTAGTCTTCTCTTATGACCACCGCCAATATTACGGACAGTCATTTTGCCTTCATTATTTCGTCCACCTGACTTCTTGATAGGAGCAAGAAGAGATTTTTCCGGCTTTGACGTTGTAATCTCGTCAAATGCTGGAGCTACTCTGAATCTTGTCCCTGAAGTTACAGGCTTCAACTTTTTAATTGCCATGATATAGATTCAATTAAATTTCTCCGTAAAAATCAATCACTTCACCGTCGGCTACTTGCACGATTGCTTTCTTGAAAGCATTGGTAAAGCCTGAAACCACTTTAGCTTTGGTGTATCTAGATTTATGCTTTGCTGCATATCTGATGGTTCTGATAGAAACCACTTTCACACCAAACGTTTTTTCTACAGCAAGTTTGATTTCCGGTTTCTTCGCAGTTTTTTCCACGATGAATCCATAAACGCCTCTTTCGTTCATGGCAGAAATCTTTTCTGTAATTAAAGGCTGCTTTAGAATATCCATTGTCTTATTTCGATAAAATGGTTTCCAACTTACTTAAAGAACCTTCACAGATCACTAGGTGATCAGCGTTAAGAACCTGGTAAGTATTTACATCATTTACAGTCACAACTTTCGCCTTTGGCAAGTTTCTGCTGGAAAGGAACACGTTAGCATTTTCCTCAGGAAGTACTAGTAGCGTCTTCTTATCTCCAAGAGACAAACCGTTCAGCAATGCCAAGTAACTCTTAGTTTTTGGAGAGTCAAATGAAATGCTTTCCAATACTGACAAGCTGTTATCTTTCACTTTATAAGTAAGTGCAGATTTTCTGGCTAGTTGTTTTACCTTTTTATTCAATTTGAAAGAATAGTCTCTTGGCTGTGGGCCAAATACTCTTCCTCCTCCTCGGAATAGCGGCGACTTGATAGATCCAGCACGTGCACTACCAGTGCCCTTTTGCTTTTTGATCTTACGAGTAGAGCCAGCTATCTCATTTCTCTCTTTAGACTTGTGTGTACCTTGTCTTTGGTTAGCCAAGTACTGCTTTACATCAAGGTAGATCGCATGATCGTTTGGTTCGATTGCTAAATCTCTTATCAGACAAGCTGATTTTTCTACCTGTGTCTTCTCCTTTTTGATTAATTACTGCTAATTCCATGGCTTACTTCTCTAGAATAACGAAAGAATTTTTAGGACCAGGTACAGAACCAGAAACCAATAGTAGGTTTTTGTCAGCATAGATTTTCAACACTCTAAGGTTGACAACCTTCACTCTGTCTCCGCCCGTTCTACCAGCCATTTCTATTCCTTTGAATACTCTGGATGGCCAAGAACATGCACCAATTGAACCTGGCGCTGACCTCTGTTGTGCTGACCGTGAGTTTGTCCACCCACACCAGCAAAACCATGACGTTTTACTACACCCTGGAATCCTTTACCTTTTGAAGTTCCGATAGCATCTACGAAGTCACCTTCGATAAATACTTCACCAGCCTTCACAGTAGCTCCTAGATTTACCTGGCCTTTCAAACTCGACCCGGAACTCTCTGAACTCAACAACTTTGTGCTTTGGTGTTGTACCAGCCTTTTTAAAATGACCGATCAATGGTTTTGGCGTATTTTTCTCTTTACGCTCACCATAAGCCAACTGCACTGCGTTGTACCCGTCTGTTTCAACGTTTTTTACTTGCGTCACTACACAAGGACCAGCTTCTATTAGCGTGCATGCGACGTTACGTCCATCGGCACTGAAAATGCTAGTCATTCCTACTTTTCTACCTATTATACCAGACATCTTTTATAAGATAATATAATAACCCACAGGCATTTGTCTGCCGGGGTTCCTTTTAAAGGACTGCAAAGTTACTGAAATAAAATTCTGTAACAAATCCGAAATCCTAAATTTTAACTGTATTGCAAAATATTTCCGTTGTGCCTCTCTAGGCATTTATAGCCCTACAATCACAACAGCAAGCCTCTAAAGCAAAAAAGACCTGCTCCGAAAAGCAGGTCTTTAGTATATTAATCCAGTCCGATCAAACTTTGATCTCTACATCAACTCCACTTGGAAGCTCGATTTTCATCAAAGCATCTACCGTTTTGGAAGAGTTAGAGTAGATATCCACCAATCTCTTGTAAGTACAAAGTTGGTATTGATCTCTAGCTTTCTTAGACACGTGTGGAGATTTCAATACGGTGAATTTCTCCTTCTTTGTAGGCAATGGAATTGGCCCTACTACTACTGCGCCAGTGGCTTTCACTGCCTTTACAATCTTCTCTGATGACTGCATCTTCACCAGGCTGTGATCGTATGATTTTAGTTTTATTCTGATTTTCTGATTCATCGCAAATATTATTTAGTCCTTCTGACCTTTTACTGTAGCAATTACACCTTCGGCAATGTTGTTAGGCACTGACTCATAGTGAGAGAATGTCAATGAAGCTGTAGCTCTACCAGATGTGATAGTTCTTAGATCAGTAATGTAACCGAACAACTCAGACAATGGTACAGATGCTTTGATTACGGAAGAAGTACCTTTAGTGTCCATTCCCTTCATCAAACCTCTTCTTCTATTCAAGTGCGACCAGTGATTGGACCAGTGTACTCATCAGGAGAAACCACATCTACTGCCATGATTGGCTCAAGCAATTGAGGCTTACATCTCTTAGCGGCATCTTTGAAGCCAAGTCTAGCTGCTAATTCAAAAGAAAGAGCATCTGAATCGACATCGTGGAATGATCCGTGGAACAATCTCACTTTCATAGATTCGATAGGATAACCTGCCAAAGGACCATTTTTCATGGACTCAGCAAATCCTTTCTGTATGGAAGGAATAAATTCTTTAGGGATTACACCACCTACGATAGCGTTTACAAATTCAAGACCTGTGCTTGATTTCTCCAGTTTCAGGATCTGGATCTCTCGGGCTAAGTTCGAATGAAATATCAGCGAATTTACCTTTACCACCTGTCTGCTTCTTGTAAACTTCTTTATGTTCAACCGAACCAAATAAAGCTTCTTTGTAAGCCACTTGAGGAGCTCCTTGGTTGATTTCAACCTTGAATTCTCTCTTCAAACGATCGATGATAATATCCAAGTGAAGTTCACCCATTCCTCTCAAGATAGTCTGACCAGTTTCGTGATCAGTGTTCACTTGAAGTGTAGGATCTTCTTCTACTAGTTTAGCGATCGCCATACCTAGCTTATCTACATCTGCCTGAGTCTTAGGCTCGATAGCATATCCAATTACAGGCTCAGGGAATACCATTGATTCCAATACAACCTTACGCTTTTCGTCGCAAAGAGTATCTCCAGTTTTGATATCTTTAAAGCCTACCACTGCACCAATATCTCCAGCTCTTAAAGCATCGATTTGGTTTTGCTTGTTAGCATGCATTTGGAACACTCTAGAGATACGCTCCTTATTTCCAGAACGGCTATTGAAAACATAAGAACCTGAATTCAGAATTCCTGAATATGCTCTTACGAAACAAAGACGACCTACAAATGGATCGGTAGCAATTTTGAAAGCAAGTCCTGCAAATGGCTCAGTTTCATCAGGAGAGATTCTTACATCTTTATCCTCATCCTCCAAATCATGAGCAATGATATCGTCCTTGTCCATAGGAGAAGGAAGCAATTCCATTACTAGATCTAGCATAGTCTGAACACCTTTATTCTTGAAAGAAGATCCACATACCATTGGCACAATCTTCATATCAATTACTGCTTTTCTTAAAGCTGTTAGGATTTCTTCCTCAGTGATTGAATCAGAATCTTCGAAGAATTTCTCCATTAAAGACTCATCGTAATCAGCAACTGCTTCAAGCAAGTACTCCCTGTATTCCGCTACTTCGTCTAGCATATCTTCAGGAATCGGAACTTCTTCGAAAGTCATTCCGAAAAAATCCTCCCCCATTCCAAACGATAGCTCTGTTATTGATCAAATCTACTACACCGGCGGAATCTGATCTTCAGCACCGATAGGAAGTTGCAAAGGAACAGCGGAGCCGCCTAGCATTTCCTTCACCTGCTTACAAACCTCAAGGAAGTTTGCGCCGGCACGGTCCAGTTCGTTTACTCGAACCCAATACGGGCAACTCCATAGCGATCCGCAAGTCTCCAGTTAGTCTCGGACTGTGGCTCTACGCCATCTACAGCACTGAAAAGGAATACCAATCCATCGAGAACACGAAGTCATCCGTTGACTTCAAGCAGTGAAACCAGACGTGCCTACCGGGAGTATCGATGATGTTGATCTGGTATTTTTTCTCTCTGTAATTCCAAAAACGGTAGTCGCAGCAGAAGTAGTAGTAATACCTCTTTCCTGCTCCTGAGCCATCCAGTCCATGGTAGCAGCACCGTCGTGAACCTCACCTATTTTTGTGAGATACGCCCGAATAAAAAAGAATTCGTTCTGTCGTTGCAGTTTTACCCCATCAATGTGCGCGGCAATACCAATATTTCTGGTAAGTGTTAATCTCTTTTAGCCATATTGATTAGAATCTAAAGTGGGAGAATGCTTTGTTGGCTTCAGCCATTCTGTGCGTATCATCTTTCTTCTTCACTCCGGCACCTTCGCCTTTGGAAGCAGCGATAATTTCGCCAGCTAGTCTGTCCATCATTGTCTTCTCACCTCTTCTTCTGGCGTAGCTGATCATCCATTTCATTCCCAATGCAACCTTTCTGTCAGGACGGACTTCCATTGGAACCTGAACGTAGCACCACCAACTCTACGACTCTTCACCTCAACGGATGGAGAAATATTGTTTAGCGCTTTTTTCCAAACTTCAAGACCATTCTCACCTACTTTTTCTTCAACTTTTTCTACTGCATCGTAGAAAATTCTGTAAGCAATACTCTTCTTCCCGTCTACCATTAGGTTGTTAACGAATCTAGTTACTAGCGTATCGTTGAACTTCGGATCAGGAAGAATATATCTCTTCTTTGGTTTCGCTTTTCTCATTTTTTCTAAATGTTATAAAGTATTATTTCTTTGCCGGAGCGCCTTTTCCAGCCTTCGGTCTTTTAGCACCATACTTAGAGCGACCTTGCTTACGGTCTTTAACTCCTGCGGTATCTAGTGCACCTCGGATGATGTGATATCTCACACCTGGAAGATTCTTTCCACGACCACCTCTGATCAAGACGATCGGTGTTCTTGTAGATTGTGACCTTCTCCAGGAAATGTAAGCATTCACTTCTTTTCCGTTTGTCAATCTCACCCTCGCCACTTTTCTCATTGCAGAGTTTGGCTTCTTAGGGGTTGTAGTGTATACTCTGGTACAAACTCCTCTCTTCGCTGTGGACATGCATCCAAAGCTCTTGATTTTGATTTGGTCTCCAGTGTAGTTCTACCTTTTCGTACTAACTGTTGAATAGTAGGCATTAACTGATAAAATTTAGTTTTCCCGTAAACTGTTAAATTTTGGACTGCAAAGGTAAACAAAGTAATAAGAGTAACAAAGCTAAGCAGTTATATTTTTACTGAGGCTTCTCCCGGTGTTCCGAAACTTATCGGAAACTGGGGTGCTCCTCCTGACTGGCTTATCTTTCCAAAGGCTGCTTCATACTTCTCGATATTATCTTTTAAAGCTGAAAGCAACCTCTTCGCATGATCCGGAGTCACGATGATTCGTGACTTCACTTTTGCCTTGGGCACGCCAGGCATCAGGCGAATAAAATCAATAACAAATTCTGAATTAGAATGCGCAATCATCGCCAAATTGGAATAAACACCTTCAGCAACTTCTTCAGAAAGTTCTACATTGAT
>NZ_JBVVUG010000016.1:0-19816 GCF_055809615.1 Algoriphagus sp. 10J20-15 | reverse complement strand
GACCAAAATCTTTTTCTGGTTAAACCGATCCAGAATGAAAGCTCCGAAAAAAACTGGAAATACCAGCACTAAAAGTATAGCAAGATACCAAAAGGCCAAACTCCCGAGGCGAAATACCGAAGATCCGCATGAGCTGAGGCCCTAAAGGCATCAAAATCATGAAATCAACAATATGAATAAAATTGATGGCCGCTAAGGTCCAAGACAAAAAGTCTCCTTGTTTATAATAAAAATAAATATAGTTGAGAAACCCCCAGATCCCGTTAAAGTTTGCGTCCATGACCAGTCATTTGAGTGAATATTCATCGGTAGGCAGGCTTGTAATTGGCTTCAGCATAATCACCTTATCAGACCTCTTCTTCTTTAGTGATCTGCTAGTTGCTAATGGTAGACCCCACAAAGCACCGCATTTTCTGGAGGATATCCCATTCCCAAATAAGAAGTGATCATTCCTGTAAGCACATCTCCTGCCCCACCTGTCGCCATATACTTATTACCCGATGAATTCACTATTTGACGTCCATCCGGCATACTAATCACGGTATTTGCTCCTTTTAGCACCACTATCAATTCATTCTTAATCGCAAAATCCTTTGCTTTTACTTATTCGCTCTAAGTGATTCTGAGCAGTACCTACGAGTCTCGTGAATTCACCGATGTGAGGAGTAAGAATCGAATTCTTTGGAACTAAGGCTACTGTAAATCTGAATTTTTAGCTGATAGATTCAAAGCGTCAGCATCGATAACAATAGGCTTATTATAATCCTGTAAAAACTGTCGGAATAAACGTGCTCTATTTTCAATCCCCCGACCCTGGACCAATCCCCACCGCATCATAAAACTCAGGATTTGGGATCAGACCCCAACATGCCATCGCTTCGGGAACTGCCGTTTGAATAACAAACCGCTCGAGAATCCTCCATGTGACAGGTAGACACGAAGCCTGACCCAGTTCGCAATGCACTCTTTGCACACAGAACAAAGTGCTCCCGTTTTCCCAGGACTCCCCCCCACTAAAAGCACCTTTCCCATATCTCCTTTGTAACTAAACCGATTAAAATCTTTATGGAGAGGAGCAATATCCAACTCTTCGAGATAAAATAAGTCTGAGGCAAAATCTGAATACGCTATAGGAAGCAAGCCTATTTTCAACACCACCAATTCCCCTACAATTCACATGCTTGGCAGCAAAGTGAGAGCTTTGGAAAACTCAAAGCTCACAGTAATATCAGCACGAACAGCAACCTCAGTTGATAGGATCCGAAGGCAATCCAGAAGGAACATCTATACTTATAATTGTTCCCTCAAATTCATTTAATTTATTAACAATCCGGATTGCATTAGGTCTAAGTTCTCCTTGCAATCCAATCTCCTAAAAAAGGAATCAATCAGTATATCGTCTGGGGAGAAACACCCAATCTTCAATATTAGAAAGAGAAATAGAACCTGGGAGCTTGTTGAAATTAAAACGGGCATCTCCACTAATTGAATCTAGAGAATCAAAACATTTTAAAATGGAGACAGTATAAGAGTGATTTGTCAAAAGTCGGGCTATTGCAAAACCATCGCCACCATTATTACCTTTCCCGACTGCAATTTGGATTTTACGCTGCCGAGAAAAATTCTGAGATAAAAACCAATTAACAAAAGAAACACAGGCATTTTCCATCATCTCGTGACTTTTCAGGCCACTCAATTTTAAATGTAGCGCATCAAGTCTTTCTTTGACTTGGCTCCCAAACAATATCTTTTGCATAACTATACACTTTCAATTTCAAGCCCTTTTTTTAGGGATTGTAACTAAAAGTAAGAATCCTAAGCCAACAAGAAAAAATATCCCTAAGGAAAGGGCAGAGTTCCGCATACTTCCGGTGATTTGTTCTATAAATCCATAGGAAAAAGTACCTAAGACAATCGCCATTTTTTCAGTTACATCATAGAAACTAAAATACGAAGCGTGGTCTGTGGTATCTCTTGGAATCAATTTGGAAAAGGTAGAACGTGAAAGAGATTGAATCCCACCCATTACTAACCCAACTACAAAGGCTAATGCAAAAAACTCATAAACAGTATAGACATAATACGCACCTGCACATATTCCAACCCATATCAATACCATAATTACCAAACTCGATTTATTACCAAATTTCTTTGAGCTAAATGCAAACAAATAACTACCTACGATAGCAACTATCTGAATAATCAATATGGTCATAATTAGCTGGTCGCCGTAGGCAACCCAAGTTCTTTATCCCCAAAAGTAGCAGCTAGATACATAACCGTTTGGACACCCATCGAATAAAAAAAGAAGGAAGCAAGAAAGCGATTCATCACTTTTATCTGTCTTTACTTCATTCCATACCTTACGTATTTCCTGATAGCCTTTGAGTAAAAATTCTCTTTTAATATCCTTTCCAAAGGGATTATGAGGCAAAATCCTAAAAGGAATCTGAAGAAAATCCAGCCCACCATAAACCCTGGTAATTCAGAAATGAAAACCTCGCAGCCATTCCATCATCAGAAAGCCAAAACCACGAGGGAAACTGAATCGATAAGCAAGTTAACAATAAGTAAAATAACACTGCCTATATACCCTAAAGCAAAGCCTTTGGCACTGAGTAAATCGTACTTATCTGGAGTAGTGATTTCAGGCAAATATGCATTATAAAACACAATACTTCCTGCATAACCTACACTCGCTAAAACACTAAAAAAAATGCCCCACTCTAGGTTATTTCCTTTGAAAAAGAAAAGGGCAATACAGGAAAGAGATCCAGTATAAGCAAAAAACTTCATGAACTGAAGTTTCTTCCCACTTGCATCTGCAATTCCTGAAAGTATTGGCGAAATCAGGGCAATTATCAAAAAAGAAAAGGATATAGAATAGGAGTACAAAACTGTATTTACTATTTCAAATCCAAAAAAATCAACCTTATCATCAGGTTTCAACCCTTTTGTGACACTATTGAAATAGACTGGAAAAATGGTAGAAGTAATAACTAAGCTATAAACAGAATTTGCCCAGTCATACATCGCCCAGGCATTTTGAACTTTCTTCGTGCTTTTAAGAGATGACAGCATATATAACTACAAAAAAAAGCTATCCCGGAAATCGGGATAGCTTTAATATATTCAATAGAATAATTTAATCTTTATTTACTTTGCCTGTAGAAGCGTAAAGAATTCTTCTAGCATCTGCCTCTCTTAGTTCAGTTTGAACATCAGAAATAGGACCCATTTTCACATCTCTATCAGCTTTCATGGAGATCGTAATCAAGCCACGATCAGATTCAGGAAGCAAATCACGCTCTTGATTCACCCACTGAACAATGTCAGGGGTATTCAACAAAGCATCATTCGCTTGAACTCTTGGCTCTGTACCATAAAGAGCTGTATTCTTAGGCTTACCAATGAAGATATAAGAAATAAGCGTCTTTTTCTGAAGCTTTTGAAGCTGGGTAGCTTGAGGAATTTTCTGCTCCACCAATATCTCCTGATCTCTTAACACGGTTGTAACCATGAAAAAGAAGAGAAGCATAAAGATAATATCCGGTAACGCTGAGGTTGGGATATTCTCCGAGACTTTATTTTTCTTTCCGAACTTTCCCATTTTAATTTCCTCCTATCTTATTAGGTTCTGCAATAGATATAGCCATTGGAATTCCTTCCTTGCCTTTATCCTGTAAACTTACTTCAGCATCATTTTTACCAGTCAAGGCTCTATACTCGTCTGTACTTAGGTTAACTCTAGCAGCATAAATATCAAAGTATGCCTTTTTAGCTAAATCAAATACTTCTAGGTATTTATCATAACTGGTACCACGGTCAGTTTTTATCGAAACAACTGCCTCTCCTGGATCATCTGAAGACTCAGGTAGTTTTGCGGACAAGGCTTTCAAAGAAGCAGGAAGCGTATTATAAAGCGCTGCTCCCTCTTCATCTGGAGCACCAAAATTCAAGATGAATGCCTTAATATCTTCATCTAACCCATCAGGATTATCTCTGAACTCACCCTCTACCAACAATTGATCGTTAGCATTAAGTAGAATAGTGTAGATATTTCGCTCATTCAAATCAATTTTCGGAGGAGGATTATCCGGATCAAGCTTCGGAGGTAGAATATTCAATATACCCTTATCCGATGCGATCGTAGTGGTGACGAGAAAGAAGATCAGTAGCAGGAAAGCAATATCTGCCATAGAGCCTGCATTGACCTCCGTACTCATTCTATTTTTCTTTCTGGCCATATTACTTTATCGCTTTATTCAATTCTGTCAATACGATACTCGCTAAAGCAACGATTGCAAGAATGTAGGTGGTTATAAGCATTCCGCCAACTAATTGAGATCCCGCAGGAGTCAAGTTAAATGGAGAAGCTTCAAATTTTGGAAGTACTTCATTGCTTGAAATTGAATAAGCTATGAAGAACAATACAACTATACCAACAATTCCCACTGCAGTTTTAAGCAAGCTTTTTGGATTATCCAAAGACTTGATTAATGGCATTAAAACAGCCACTACAGCACCAACTGCGATTAGGATGTAACTTCCGTATAATAAGATGTCATAAGTATCCATAATGTAGTTTTTCTTTGAGGTTAACGTTTATATTCAGGTTCAACAAAATTGATGGATTACTTTCCAGTCAACTTGTGCTTAACCAAGATGTCAACCAATGTAATGGAAGCATCTTCCATGTCATTAACCAAAGAATCAATTTTAGCTACACAATAGTTGTAGAACAACTGTAGGATGATCGCTACGATCAAACCAGCAACTGTAGTCAAAAGGGCGATTTTAATACCACCCGCAACTAGAGATGGAGAGATATCACCAGCTGCTTCGATAGAATCAAATGCACCGATCATACCAATTACTGTACCCATGAAGCCCAACATTGGAGCTAGAGAGATGAAAAGGGAGATCCAAACTAGACCTTTTTCCAATCTACCCATTTCTACAGAACCGTAAGAAATAATAGACTTCTCTACCATTTCGATTCCTTCTGAGTATCTCATCAAACCTTGAGTAAAGATAGAAGCTACTGGACCTTTAGTGTTTTTAGTAACATCTTTAGCCGCTTCTACTCCTCCTGATTCAAGAGCATCTTCCACTTTAGTCAACAATTTCTTAGTGTTGGTTGTAGAAAGGTTCAGGGTGATGATTCTTTCCAATGCAACAGCAAGACCCAAGATCAAACAGATCAATACTGGGGTCATGTAAAGAGGATCACCTTCGATGAACTTCTCTTTTACAACTTGGTGGAAACTTAGCTCCTCTTCAACGATTTCATCGTCAACAATTGTAGGAGATGCAGCAGGCTCAACTGCTACTGGGGTTGTTTCTTCTTGTGCTGCGGTATCTTCTGCATCTTGTGCGTTAGCGATGACAGGTGCGAAAAGGATGCCTGCAAGCATGAACAAAGCGATTAACTTTCTCATAATGTGGATTTTAAATAGACTTTTGATAAAGGTTAAATGGTTTCTACTCTAGAATCGAGTTTTAAAGTTATCATTTTTTAAATTCAAAAAACAAACGACTCTTTTAGAATTTTGTGAAAAATCAGGCTTATATCTCAGGATTAAGCAAGCTTTTACACGAACGGACGTATTTCCTTTTACATTTTAAAAGATCACATATCTCCAAAACTCGATGGTAAGGTTCTTATTTTTTCTCAGAAAGAAAAATTAAAATGTATCAGAGAGCCAAGCTTTCTTCTTTTTATTTAGAAAACACTCACTAAACGATTATTACACGCTGAAACATTTCACAAATGGTCCATAAAGTAATTTTCTAATAGACTATAAGTTGCAAAAATCTTAGAAGAAACTAACTATTCTCATCATTGTAATTAACAAAGTTTAAATATATTAATGAACTCTCCTTACAATTCAAGGGTGATCCTACTATCCAACTTTGTACTACCATGCTCGTTCTCCTCTAATTATTGATTTTAAGAATTAATAAATCTTTTAACCAGGCCCAGATGAAATCAAAAGAAAACGCCTCAATTTAAAACGTAGTTTTATTACCAAACTCTATTAATTTCTGTGATCCTATAATAATTGGAACGAGTAATTGCTGGTGTGGCTTGCAACTACCAACTAAATTAATTGGCAATCAAAGTAACAATAGACCGTGCCGGGATTAATTCAAAACTTTCTTCATTCACTCCCTCCTTCTCTATAAACTCTAAATTGCTAGTCTCTGAGGTGACGTAAACACTGTCAAGCAATTTAGGCAGCTCATCTTCAGTTAGGCTCACCGTCACTGGTTTGCTACTAGAATTCACGATTACTAAAACAGTCTCACGCTTATCCTGGGATTGATAGGCCGATATCAATAGCTCTGAGCCTTGCAGTTGATTATTAGTGATTTCTAAGGAGATTCTCTGAAAACCAGGCGGTAATAAATCTACTATAGTTACCTAAAGCCCAAAGCATTTTACTCTCATAGAAATTACCGTCATCTTTCTGCTTATCAATATAAATTAATCCGTCTTTATAGTTATAAGGAGAAATGGCAAGCCACCAATGCCATGCGCTAGCATTCGACACTGTCAAATCATTATGAATAACCCTAGCTAAATAAAGTGCCGGATCTATGCCTAAATCTCTCCCATTTCCATTGATTTCCCCTGCGTTGTCTCCAAGAATGCAGTACTCACTCATCCAATAGTTTAGCCCGGCAAATTTTTCTAAGGTAGAATTAAGACTTTCTCGTAACTTATCGCCGATTTGTAGGGGGAGGTAGTAAAATAGCTATGTGCAGAAATACTTTCGGAAGCTTACACATTATCCAAACCACCAATAAAAGTCGGGAGATTCTGGGTTAAAAAAAAGTATTTATCTGATCCCCACGCCCACTTTTATCAGCCTGGGAATACAAGTAGTTAATTTTACCTGCTTCTGGCAATGTCAATTTTCGCGGATCAGATTACTTTCTCCCAATCCAGAATTTAATTCTCTTACGATTGCTGCTATTTGATCATTCCAAAATGCAGTTTCTTTCTTGACCTCCATCTGACCAATCCCATTGTGGCTCATTAACTGGACTAATGTAATCAACCGACAGCCCTTTCTTTGAAAGCCCTTTAACGACCCCCTCCACCAAGTAATTCGCAAACTCTCCAAACTGTTCTTCAGCCAGGTTTGGCTGTCCATCTTTAGCGTAAGCTTTCCCTGTTTTCGTCATTGAAAACAGGAGGGCTATTGGGAGATGCCAACAGTTTAGAAACGCCAAAAGCTTTGGCAGAATTAAGCAAACCAAACCTGTCCTGCCTGTTTGGACCAATCATAGGATCCATCTTCACTCAAAAAAAGATTCTGCTCTCCTCCTCCACTCATCACGAATCCCACTCTCTTTGCCTTGCTTCTCGCACTCCCTGCACCTATATTAAATCTCCAAGGGAAAGGCCTATTCCTTTTGGATTTCCTTCTCTTATCATTTTCCAGTACTGAAAAGAAGTTCTGCGATAGCATTTTTCTTTTGATCCGGCCATAGCCCGACCAATCTGGGAGACCGTACATTCGAAGCTCTCGAAACGCTCGATCAACTGGTACCTCGCATTAGGGGCCAAATTTATTTGTATTGGCACCTCAGAAGATTCATGAGAATATGTCTCCTGTCCATACGAACGATTTGAAAGCAAAATTGCCGGAACGCCAAGCAAGAAGCATCACCGACAAAAACCTAATTTTGTCAATTTTTAATTTTGCCATAGCTTGAATTTATATAAAAGTTCAAATGCCTCCGTTAAGTATTTACCCCAAGCCCCAAATTGAGGCTACTTTAATTCAAAATTTTAATGAAAATTAAAGGGAATCCCTTCAACCCGTGGATATCCAATTCATAAAAGCAGGTGTCTCGTATCTTTGGCTGCACATTAGCAGGTTTTCTTGCAATCCCTTCCATTTTTACTGACACGGCATTTTTACTGTATCGCTCAATACGCTCCACATATTTCTGATGGATCAGTTGCCCTCTGTTGATTCGGAAAAACTGTGAAACGTCCAGTTGATTTTCAACAACTTTGAGCGTAGCTTCTTGGAGCAAATGACGCTTTCCTTGCTGGTCATAAGCCCAAACCACTCCGTTTTCAGCAGAAAAGTAACTGATTTCATCACTAGCCAACAGATAAGATCCTTTGGCATATGGAATAATCCACCGACTCTTATGCACAGGCTTAGTGGCCAACTTACCTTCGAAAAGTTGAGCTAATTTCAACATAGCTTCGGCTTGAGAGTCACTTGTATTACTAAGAAGCTTAAATTTATTCCAAGCCTTTTGAAACCGCTCAAAATCAAATGGCTTTAACAAATACTCAATGCCATTGGTCTCAAAGGCTTGCATCCAAAACTGATTATACGCAGTGGTAAAAATTATTGGACAAGAAAGCGTAACTTCCTGAAAGATCTGAAAAGCATTTCCATCCAGCAGTTCTATATCTGAAATCAACAGGTCCACTGTAGGTCCCTGTTCGAAAAAAGCCACAGCAGATTCCACAGAATCACATTCTCCCACCACTTGCACTTCCTCTGTTAGATCGTTTCGAAAGCGTCTGATCTTATTTTTCGCAGGAGCTTATCTTCCACTATCACTACTCGAATCATATATTTTTTGACTTAATCAAGGGCAACCTAACTGTAAATAATGCCTCACTTTCTTCAATAGTTATTTCTTGTGTACTCAGTAATTGAAATTGCTTTTTAAGGTTATCCAAACCTTTCCCATTTCCTTTCTTTTTATATTTATAGGGGCTTTTTGTATTCACAACTGTCAGAATGGAATCTGTTTGAGTCACTTGAATAGCAATTGGAAAACCCGCTCTTGCATGGTTGTGAAGCACCGCATTTTCTACCAAAAGCTGTAAACTGAGCGGAGGAAGCTGATACTCCCCGCCAGTAAGAGCTATAGAAAGCTGGTACCCGTTTCCAAACTTCTGGCTAAGCAGCCGGAAGTAATTCTTGGCAAAATCAACTTCTTCGGCTAAGGTGACAAGTTTTCGATCTGAGGTATCCAAGGCATAGCGATATATATCAGCAAAATCATGGAGAAACCTAGAGGCTGTTTTAGGATCTTCTTCAATCAATTGATCCAAAACATTCAGGTTATTGAATAAAAAGTGAGGATTCAGCTGCTGTTTCAATTGCTGAATAGTCGAATCCGCAAACGCTACCTCGTAGGCAGTAAGCTCCTGTTGATGTGATTGATACTTTTGAAACAATAAATAGGCAAAATAAAAGCCTCCGTAAATAATAAAATTGAGGATATAGTTAAGATTGGAGCTAATTATTAACTCAGGCAGAAAGTTGCGATCAATGGTACCGAAAGTCCAAGAGAACAAAAATGCCATCACATTACTCAGCAAAACCCAGAGAACTAAACCTGTCAAAAAACTAAGTCCTCCCCGCTTCCAGTTCAAAGGAAACTGATCCCCATGAATATGCTTGAAGGAAAAGCGAAGCACTAAGACTATAAGGAAGATATTGAAAATCGCGACAAAGACTGCCTCCGGGGTAAAAGTGTAGGCATTCACTAGTTGACCAGGTAGGACCCTAGACTTAATGGATTCTAAATATGCAAAAGCAACTATAAAAAGTAGAAAACCCGGCGATAACTGTAATCTGCCTAAAAGTTGCTTCATGTGTGAAAGTAAGCGGTGGTAGATATCTACCACCGTCTGATTATCTTATTTTTCTGGCCAAGTGCTGGTTACATTACCTTCGGCGTCGAAAGCCTCCAGCTTTGGATTATTCTCCTTATCTAGGTAAAACATAGCCCTAGGCCTCCCCGCCGTCAAACAAAAATAGTCCGTTGTTTTGACTTCTAGACTTTCCAAGCATAATTCTTGGAGCTCCACCGAGCAACTCCATTTTTTGGTATTCCGCGTATTTGGCTTTAAATGCTTCTGGGTCAGAAGCTCGTAATGTTGAGAGTTCAGCCATGATTTCTCTGGTTTTCTCTTGAGATTCTTTGGCAGGACGATCATTAAAAACCAAACTGGAACTTACAAATCGCTCATCACCCCGCTGGGAATCAGTCGTCAACAATTGCATCACCTGATCACCGTCGTACTGATCAAACGTCAAAGAAAGCCCAGAACTATGCCCATTTTCCTTTTTTTCTCCATCGTAGATTAAGCCACCGCATTCTATCCCATCTTCGTTGAAGAACAACATTCCCGCACGTTTTTTCCGGTCGGAATTCGTGTTTCTACCGTTGATTTGATCTGTACCATTAGGGAAAAGCCCGGCATTGGTCACGATCATCTTGACAGTTCCATCTGCCTCAACGATATTAATTCTTTGCACATCAATGGTTTCGAAGGTTTGATTTCCATTCTCCCGAAATGAAGAAAATAGAAAGGTGGAAACGGCCAATCCTGTGGTGACGGCAAAAGTTCTAAGAAAGATAAGTTCCTTGTTCATGTGAGTAGTGTTTGTTTTAATTGATGTTCAAACCTACTCATGAGCTAGGAGTGGAAGAAATGGATTCCGACGAGCTAAGGAAAATACCAAGTGAATGAAGCGAAAGCGGAAATGAGTGAATTTACTACGTTCTCTAACCGCATTCTACAACTAACTCTGCCTCTCTAAAAACATGGGAATGCTTAGAAAAAAAACTTAGTATAAAATATCAAAAAGCCTAAAAGACCACGGTTGTGCTATAGACGAATTAAAAAATTGCGAATACTTTGATGAACCAATTCAAATTGCCCCCTATCAACGCATATTTGTTGAGTCACTTTTTCAAAAAGCTTCTTATGTAACAAATGTTACCTTTTATTGTGTGATATAGATTTAGATTGGTCTGAATTTAATAGACCCTAAAAATCATGAAATCACATTATCAAATCCTAATCATTGGTGGTGGCACTGCTGGTATTATGACAGCTGCTCAATTTATCAAGCAAAAGAATCTCAAAGATATAGCCATCATCGAGCCTGCAAGCACCCATTTTTATCAACCTGCTTGGACTTTGGTAGGAGCGGGCACCTACGATTTCGATAGTACTGCCAAGCCAATGGCTGATGTGATCCCAAAAGATGCCGTATGGATAAAGGATAGGGCTACCGGCTTTGAACCTGAAAACAATTTGGTCCACACCAAAAATAGTGGGGACATAACTTATGATTATTTAGTCGTGGCTCCAGGTCTAGTAAATGATAACAGCCTAGTAAAAGGGCTGGGAGATGCATTGGACAAAGGGGTAGTATGTAGCAATTACACTGATCCGAACCACACATGGGAAGTAATTAAAAACTTCAAAGGAGGAACTGCTTTATTCACTCAACCGGCAACTCCAATTAAATGTGGGGGAGCACCTCAGAAAATAATGTATTTGGCGGAGAGCTATTTTAGAAAATCTGGCGTCCGCGACAAAACCAATGTAATCTTTGCCACTCCAGGCACAATCATATTTGGAGTAAAAGAAATTGCAGAAACCCTAATGAAAGTTGTTGACAGAAAAGATATCAACCTTCGATTCCACCATAAGTTAGTAAGCATAGATGCTGAGAAACAAATAGCCTGGTATGAGCTCAACAAGGAGATATCGGAAGGTGGATGCATAATTATGACCAAACCTGAAGACAAGAATCTACTTGACAAAGACTTCCAATACAATTACAAAGATGTCAAAGTCTCTGTAAAAGGGAATTTATATGGCATTCATTATGACATGATTCATACGGCGCCACCACAAACAGCCCCAAAATTCATCCAAGAATCTCCACTAGTCAACGATTCCAAATGGCTAGACGTAGACATCCACACGCTGCAGCATAAGAAACACCCTAACATATTCGGTCTCGGAGATGTAGCTGCCCTACCAACTGCAAAAACTGGTGCAGCTATCAGAAAACAAGTCCCAATAGTAGTCGATAACATCGCACTTTTGATTTCGCACCATCAGATGGGAACCAAGTCTTACAATGGATATTCTTCCTGCCCTCTTGTAACAGATTATGGAAAAATGGTTTTGGCGGAGTTTGACTACAAAAACAATTTCACCCCTGACCCCAAACTAAAATCCATGCTAATTACAGATAGCTCAAAAGAGCACTGGCGTCTATGGATGCTGAAAAAATACGGGCTTCCTTACCTTTATTGGAATAAAATGCTGAAGGGAAAAGATGTATAATAACGGTAAAACTATTTGCAACGGCTCACTTTACCCAAACCACTACCATGCCAAACAGGATCTCACGATACTTGAAATAGTCTATCACAAACCCGAGGGCCCAACTCATCCATTTTTTTTGCTGGGATAAGATGTAATAGAAAAAGCCAGCTTTATTGCTAAAGCTGGCTTTTAAATGTAGAGAGGAAGGGATTCGAACCCTCGATACCCTCACGAGTATACACGCTTTCCAAGCGTGCGCCTTCAGCCACTCGGCCACCTCTCTAGGTTGGCTTCCGATCCAGTATTCCGAATCGGAGTGCAAAGAAAATTATTATTAATCCAGTTTCCAAATTATCCTGGAAAATAGCCGATGAAATTAATCCTAAGCGCTCATCTCGCCAGCTAATGGCGCTTTCAGCTTCGCGATGATTTCTGAATGCCGAGTTTCCTGACCCAATAAAAACATCAATTTGGTTACCGCTGCTTCGGTGGTCATATCTGTACCACTCACCACACCTACACTCAGTAGCTCCTTACTTGTCTCATATCTCCCCTGAATCACCCTACCACCATTACACTGAGATACATTAAGGATAATTATCCCCTTTTTAATAGCTCGTTGTAGTGACTCCATAAACCATGACTCGCTGGGGCTGTTTCCCGAACCGTAAGTTTCTAAAACAATCGCCTTAAGTCCCTTTATATTTAAGGTAGCATCTATCACATTCTGTGTGATGCCAGGTGAATAACTTGAGGATAAGCACATTATTATCAAGTGAATTTCTATTCACTAATTTCTTGTGCGTCTCCAAAGGACGAATAGCCTGGGTGTTATAGTCTATTACTATTCCTGATTCAGCGAGAGGCGGATAATTCTCCGATTCAAATGCGTCAAAGTGCACGCTTTGAACCTTCTTGGAGCGATTTCCTCGAAGTAGGAGATGATTAAAGAAAATACAAACCTCTGGCACTATAGGCTCTCCATTGATTTTTGCGGTAGCGATTTCTAGGGAAGTCATGAGATTCTCACGAGCATCAGATCGCATAGCTGAAATCGGTAATTGTGCCCCAGTAAAAATTACTGGCTTATTCAAACCTTGAAGCATATAGCTGAGCATGGAAGCTGAATAGGCCATGGTATCCGTACCGTGCAGTACCACAAAACCATCGTAGCTATCGTAATTTTCATAAATGATATAGGCCATATCCTTCCAATGACTCATAGTGACATTAGATGAATCAATGGGCTCAGGAAAGGAAATTACCGTAATAGCAATATCCATAGTATAAAGAATAGGGATCTTTTCTAGTATCTGCCCAAAATTAAATGGCACCAAAGCTCCGCTATCATCATACGCCATACCAAGTGTTCCCCCAGTATAGATGATCAATACTGAAGAAGTCTTACTTGTCCGCATTGCGGTATTTAATCGTACTATTTTATAATTCATGATCCAATCTCACGGAATAGGTTAAGGGCATTTTGTTTTGTTTTGAGAGCAACTTCCTCCTTAGACAGTTGGAGGTAATCTCCTATTTTCTCTGCTATAATAGGCAAATAAGCTGGAGAGTTCCTTTTTCCTCTATAGGGTACTGGAGCAAGATATGGCGCATCAGTCTCCAACACCAAATTATCAATATTGATTTCTGGAATTACTTTATCCAAACCGCCGTTTTTAAAAGTTGCTACACCACCTATACCAAGTAAGAACCCCATTTCAATTATCTGATTTGCCTGATCTAAGGTGCCATTAAAGCAGTGGAAAACTCCTTTCAACTTGCCATCGTGCTCCTCCTTAACTATGGAGATTGTTTCATCCATAGAATCTCTGCAGTGAAGCACTATCGGCAAATCTCTTTCCTTAGCCCAATTTATCTGAATTCTCAAGGCTTCTTTTTGCTGCTCAAAAAATGTCTTGTCCCAATATAAGTCCAATCCAATTTCACCCACAGCTGCAAACTGACGTTTGTTCAGCCAGTCTTCCATTATAACCAATTGCTCATGAAAATCCTCCTTCACATCACAAGGATGTAGCCCCATCATAGGGATACATAACCCGGGATATTTCGCCTCACAGTCAAGCATCGCAGCGATCGTCTCCACATCCACATTCGGCATATAGACCCGCTCAATCCCAGCATCTCTAATGTCTTGGATGACCTGATCGCGATCTGAATCAAACTTAGAAGAATAGATATGGGCGTGTGTTTCTATGTAATTCATGGGTATATTCTGGATTTCCATTTCGTCTTGGAAGGCCAAAAATAGTAAAGAATAGTAAGGAGGATGGTATTGAAATTATAAAAATCGAAAAGCAGCAAGGGAAACCAACTTATTTTAACACCGCTTTTTCTGGTTAACCCAATAAGAAATATGCTTTGTAAAAAGATTTTAATCCATGCTAAACTCAGCCCAAGTGACGGCCTCAATAGTATTAACCCAATAATCGCTACAAAATATATCACCTGAAGAGCCGAGAATAAACTTCCAATAAAACGGCAAAGTCATCACTCCACTCATCCAACGTTTTCGTTGCACAAGTAAGGATCGAAAACTTATTTCAGGTTTTGTTATAGCAAGCATCCTTGAACTTACTTGATGCGCTATTTTGAAACCTGACTTCTGAATCGCTCGTGAGATCTCGAGATCTTCAGTAAGGCAAAAAGGCAACTTTTTAAACCCTCCCGATTTTTCATAGGCCTCTCGACTAATGACCATATTATTTCCGAGGCCAGTTGTCTGGATCCCCATATCAGTGGCTACTTTGACAAAACCTAGTGTCAACCACCAATCGATCTCCTGAAACCTCTCCAGTAATTTTTGCGCCTTGACTTGAGTAATCCCGATTAGCACACCTGTTTTTTCACCAAAACAAGAAACTCCTTCTTGAATCCAATTTGGGTTTACCTCACAGTCTGCATCAGTATAAAAATAAAATTCACCAGTTGCTTGATCTCCCAAAATCGCCAACGCATTTGCTTTACCATTTCTATTGTATAGCCCGGTTTGCGATGGGGAAATAGTCAGAAAACTTCGGTTAGGCTTCTTCTCACACCAGTCCTTCAAGATCGCGGTGGTAGCATCTGAACTTTGATCATCGACAAAGAGAAACTGAATTCGATCCGATGGGTAATCCAATTTTTCAAAAGATCTCAGAAGGTTCGGGAGATCCATTTCCTCATTTCTTGCTGCTACCAGTACTGACACCTTTGGTAATTCCTCGTTCAGTGGCTTTGAATGGTCTTTCCAGAAAAAATGAAGACGAATCCACGCAAGTAGGAATTGAATATAAAGTAGCGCTAAGGTTACCAGCCCAAGCATTACAAAATACGCAATCCAATCACTCATAACAACTCGGTTTTCCAGCCCATCTCCTGAATGTAATCCAGGTATTGTGGCAAAATTTTTGGCAAAAGAGCCTTAGTCTTTATTTGATCGTGAAAAACTGCGATGCATCCTTCTTTGGTATGCTGGATTGATTTCCTCAAAACCAATTCAGACTTCAAGGTTTGATCATAATCTCCCGACAGCATAGTCCACATCACTATCTCATGGAACCTGGAAACCTCCACAGCTTGACTTGATTTAATCAACCCATATGGCGGACGAAAAAGCGTAGTCTTCACTCCCAACACGTCCTGAAGGGTTCTATCGCAAAGTTCTATATTGTCTAGGTAAACCGAATTTTCTGTTTTCCAACCATTCAAATGATTGTAGGTATGGTTGCCCAATTTATGTCCTAAGCTAACGATTTCTTGGGCTAAAGACGGGTTCTTACGGACATTATCACCGACCACAAAAAAAGTCGCCTTCTGATTCCGTTTGGCTAATTCCTCTAAAACAAAGTCCGTAACTCCAGGCACGGGACCATCATCAAATGTCAAAAAAATCGTATTCTCAGGTTCACTTTTCTTCCAAATCCTCTTGGGATAAAGCATCTGAAAAAGCTTCGGAACCGTATGCAAAATCATACTATTGGAACTTTAAACTGAGCAAGGTCAAATCATCTCTCAATGGAACATCTTTTGAAAAGGTATTAATCTTCTTCAAAAACTTACGGTGAAAATCATCTGGGTCCAGCCCCCCATTTTTATAGATGAATTTCTCCAGCCGCTCCTCACCAAATTCTTCTCCAGATGGATTCATCGCCTCAGTCAATCCGTCCGTATACAGATGCAAAGAAAAATCAGTCAGATTTTCACGCATTCCAATTTCTAGAAAAGGTAACTCATCGAATGCTCCCAAAATAGTTGTTCCAGCATCCAAATTCTCGGCTTTTTCTGCCTCATCTCTATAGAGCAATGGCGGATTGTGACCCGCGTTGACATAAGTAAGCTTTCGGGTTTTGAAATTGAAATACCCTAGGAAAAAAGTAATGAAACGCTCGCCATTGGTATTTTCAAACAGAGTATAATTCAATTGCTTTACAACCATTTCCAAATCAGCATCGCTCCGCAAAAGCGTACGAAGAGCAGCCTGAAAATTGGACATTAGCAATGCCGCAGAAATTCCCTTACCCGAAACATCCGCAATACAGAAATAAACCTCATCTTTTGACTTGCGAATCAGATCGTAATAATCACCACCAACCATGCTGTGAGGCAAATAAGTGACTTTTGCCTTCAACTCTTTGTCAATAGGAAGCTCGGCTGGGAAAAGCATCTGTTGAACCTGGGAAGCTATGGCAATTTCACGATTCAATATTTCCTGCTCCAACTGCTTTCTAGCGAACCGCTTATTTTCCAAAGCCACCACCAGAATATTGGTTAGGGCTTGGGTGAAATTCAGATCTAAATCCAGGCTCAAATCCTTTCGCTTGAGAAATAGAATCGCAAGCATTTTGTCTTTATGATAGACTGGTAGATATGTTTCGAGCTCCGCAAAAGAGTACTGCTCTTCCAGCTCCAATCTCAATTCACCCGTAGCTTTTTCGTCCACCACCTGATCAGCAGAAATCAACTTAGGCACATTACCTTTTACTCCATGAGAAATTTTATTTTCGAAAGCACCTTGCTTTGCCACATAAAGAATCAATGCTTTGATATTCAGATGGACTAAGCAGGTAAACTTGAAAATATTGAGCAAAACTGCCTCAGACTGATTTTCATTAATAGCCTGCGTGATCTCGAGTAGAGATTTAAGCTGCAGTTCCTTCCGTTGGAATTTGTGTGTTTCTTTGATCAATTCTAAAGTGTATTATGGGCCATCAGGCCTTTTTTCGTTGCCAAAAAATGTAAATCTTTTCCTTCTCTCTTGATATCCACTTCTCCAAATCGCTCTGTATCGGGGTCATCGAGGCATTTTATATAGCCTTGGGCATACAGACTCTGTAAAGTTGCTAATAGCACTTCATCTTCCCAAGCTAAAGTTTCCAAAAGGTAGGTAAAGGGCTGGACAAAATAGAGTTCGTCCATCAAGTCAAATTCTTGGTCGCTCATGATCTAATTTTCAAATTCTAAATTAACATTTCTCTACTTCTCCCTACCCTTCCAAGTGAATTTTCCACTCAAAGCTGCAATCCCAACTCTCAAAACATAGAATGGGTGCACTAGAGAGGTTTGTAGCAGGAAACTATTATTTGGCTGCCTTCCCATCGTTTTAAGAACTTTTCCCAAACTCAATTTTTCAGCAGCGATTTTAATTAGCCAAACTAATCCAAAAGCAACAACTCCCTTTGCTCCAAGAAAAACTAAATAAAAGCTTCCGATCCAAATCAGTTGGACAAAGAAAGCAGCAATAGCAGATAAGGCATGTGAAAAAGAAAAATGGATCTTCCATTTACTTGCCCATCGTACGCGTTGATTGATCAAAGAATCCCAAGTGGATTCTGGCTGAGTTTTTACCAAGGAACCTGGTGAGACTAAATAGTGACAAGCTTCTTTGCCAAATTTCTTGTGGATTTTCTTTAACAAAAACTCATCATCCCCTGAAGCAAACTCTCGATTACCTTCATATCCGTTCACTAGATCAAAAGCCGCCTTCCTGTAGGCAAGATTTGCACCGCTACACATTAAAGGATTCTTTTGGAAAAAGGAATAATTAGTAAGCAATAAAATACTTGCCCAATCCAATGATTGAAACTCATGTAGAAATTCTGCCTTTCCCTCCACCATGACAGTCCCTGCTACCAACTGAATCTTTGGATTCTGAAAAGGTAAAACCATCCTTTCTATCCAATATTCCGAAAATTCACAATCTGCATCAGAACAAAATATGATTTGTCCTGTCGCTACATTCACTCCAAGTTCCAGCGCTCTCTTTTTGCCCTCATCCCTACTTCTCAACACTTGGACCTTTTGATTTTCTTTAAAAGCCCTTTGCAAAAGCTCGAAAGAGTCGTCTTCAGAATTGTCATCAATCAGCAGAATCTGAAGGTTTGGATACCTGAGCTTCATTAAATTAAAACAGAGACTTGGGATATTTTTAGCCTCATTTCTGAATGGAATAAGCAATGAAACAGCTGGAAAAAATGTATGATTAAGAGCTTGATCCGATTTTGGATCCCAAAATCTACCCATCCACCAAAGTAATGTGAAGTAACTCAGGGACCAAATGAGGTAAAAACTTAGCATGTTTTGGGCTAACTTGCGGGGGTGAGCAAAGAACAAGAAAAAGCACCAAAGGAAAAAATCATCTTAGGTATAGATCCTGAAACAAACGTGATGGGTTACGGGGTGATTTTGACAGAAGGTAAAAAATACAAACTCTTACAATACGGGGTCATTCATCTAAAAAAATATGAAACCCATGAGTTGAAACTCAAGAAAATTTTTGAACGAATTACAGGAATACTGGAGGAATTTTTACCTGACAGCGTTGCTTTGGAGGCTCCATTTTTTGGAGTAAACGTACAATCCATGCTGAAGCTTGGCAGGGCCCAAGGAGTTGCCATGGCGGCAGCTTTGGCTAGAGATATACCGATCACCGAATATTCCCCAAAAAAAGTAAAACAATCAGTAACTGGAAATGGAAATGCATCCAAAGAACAGGTAGCAGCTATGCTTCAGACGCTTTTTAGCTTAACTGAGCTTCCAAAAATGCTGGATGCTACTGATGCCTTGGCAGTAGCGCTGTGCCATCATTTTCATGAGGGAAGAATCCAAACAAAAGGAAGAAATGCCGGATGGAAATCCTTTATAGAGGAAAATCCAGACCGTCTCAAAAAATAAAAACCCGGAATAAACCGGGTTTTATATTTTGTTGATCAAATAACTTTCTAAAAAGTATATCCTACAGACAATTTAAGCACATTATTTTTGACGTCTTGATTGTAATAATTTGTGCTCTGTATCCCTAAATCATAACTGGCCTGAGCATTAAATCCTAAGGGCAAATCCACTCCAACACCTACCACACCGGCTATTTCATATCCTTTGATAGCCTCTGTGCTAGTATCAGTACTGCCATCCGCGTACTCTAATTTTCTAGAGACCAAAACTGAGCCCTGCGGTCCAGCAAAAACATTTAAAAATGGAAGAAAATTTACCCTAAGTAGTACAGGAACATCTATGTAATTCAAACGATCTTGATCAACTGCAGGAGTGCCAGTATCGCCGGTCCTAATGTGACCCTTTTGGGAATATTGAATACCCGGCTCAACAGCTATAAATCCGGCACCAATTTTATAGAAACCTCCAACATGAAACCCTCCGATTGCCTTAGAATCAAAGTCTGAGAAATTTAGGTGC
>NZ_JBVVUG010000015.1:0-8446 GCF_055809615.1 Algoriphagus sp. 10J20-15 | reverse complement strand
AAGTACGTGGATGTCAACAGCTGGCTGGTTATCAGCAGCAGTCGAGAATGTCTCGGACTTCTTAGTAGGAATAGTAGTATTAGCTTCGATCAATTTGGTCAATACTCCACCCATTGTTTCGATACCTAGGGAAAGAGGAGTCACATCCAAAAGAAGAACGTCTTTCACTTCACCAGTCAATACTCCACCTTGAATCGCAGCGCCGATCGCTACTACCTCATCAGGGTTTACGCCTTTAGAAGGCTTCTTGCCGAAGAATTTCTCAACTTCTTCCTCGATTTCAGGGATTCTAGTAGAACCACCTACCAAGATTACTTCGTCAATATCTGATGGACTCATGCCAGCGTCAGCCAAAGCCTTCTTACATGGTTCCATTGATCTTTTTACAAGGTCTTCAGAAAGTTGCTCAAACTTAGATCTGCTCAAAGTTCTCACCAAGTGCTTAGGACCTGTCTGAGTTGCAGTGATATATGGCAAGTTGATTTCTGTAGAAGCAGAGCTTGAAAGCTCAATTTTAGCTTTCTCAGCAGCTTCTTTCAAACGCTGTAGCGCCATTGGATCTTGTCTAAGATCGATTTGCTCTTCAGATTTGAATTCTTCAGCTAGCCAGTTCATGATCACCTGATCAAAGTCATCACCACCCAAGTGAACATCACCGTTGGTAGATTTCACTTCGAATACACCGTCACCAAGTTCCAATACAGAGATATCAAATGTACCACCACCAAGGTCATACACAGCGATCTTCATGTCTTGGTGCTTCTTGTCCATCCCGTATGCCAATGCCGCAGCAGTAGGCTCGTTGATGATACGCTTCACTTCTAGGCCAGCGATCTGTCCAGCTTCTTTAGTAGCCTGACGCTCGGAATCATTGAAGTAGGCAGGTACGGTAATTACTGCTTCTGTTACTGATTGTCCTAAGAAATCTTCAGCTGTAGTCTTCATTTTCTGAAGGATCATTGCAGAAAGCTCCTGAGGAGTATATGATCTGTCACCAATCTTCACTGCAATTGTGTCATTGGTTCCTTTTTCTACTTTATATGAAGCGTGCTTTTTCTCTTCAGAAACTTCAGAGAATTTCTTGCCCATAAAATCTTTTGACAGAAGAAATAGTGTTGGCAGGGTTAGTGATTGCCTGACGCTTTGCCGGATCACCTACTTTACGCTCACCATTTCCGTTGTCAAGAAAAGCCACAATTGAAGGTGTGGTTCTTCTTCCTCACTGTTTTGAATGACTACAGGTTCGTTACCTTCCATCACTGCTACGCAGGAGTTGGTTGTTCCTAAGTCAATGCCTATGATTTTTCCCATGATTATATGTTTTTAAGTTATTTTCGAATTGAATACTTCTCCCTTTCTTCAATGGATGTGCCATCTGAGTTTTCATTACATTTTGTGTCACATTGGCAGAAAAGTTGACACCGACTTTTTGAAATGCACACAGAATTGTCATTTTCCCACCTAAATGGAAACTCCATTCTGACAGTTTTTTAAACACAGAGTCCGTGGGTGTTTTGCGGAGATCCACAGAGATTGAAGGTTATTAGAGTAGATTTTGATGTTAACATATTTCTCCAGAAGCTGGATGTGGGTTATACTTCCCCAATTCACTTGTGAGCTCTCATGAATATGTTTTTTTGTGAAAATTAGCGTAGCCTTTGCAACCATTCGACTGGCTCTTGCATCTATTAAGTATTATGAAACCATTTTTTAGAGGTAACATGAACGAACGATGTCGATGGTGTCTAGTGATTTTGCTAGGGGTAGTGGTGCTTACGGCAAATAGAGAGCTGGAAATAGTACCAACTATATGGGATAATATGAAGGGTTTTATTCCTGTTGTCAGAAATTTTTTTTGGTTGACCTGGTCATTTTCTGGTTCATAGACCTATTTTTAGGTCATGTCAGATTCTCTCATAATTCAAGACTTGTATGTGTATCCAATCAAATCCCTTGCTGGAATTCGTCTTAAAGAAGCTACAGTTGAAGAAAGGGGATTTGAATTAGACCGTCGCTGGATGTTAATCAATGAAAATGGTCAGTTTTTATCACAGCGCACTTTTCCTCAAATGGCTTTACTTAAGGTTGAAATTGAAGAGGCGTCACTTAGAGTGTTTAATACACATTCACGAAATGACTGCGTTCAAATTCCCTTTGAAGAAGAAGGCGAGGAAATTTGCATTGTCACAGTCTGGGACGATGAGATGCCTGCCCGAATGGTAAGTTCAAAGGCTGATGAGTGGTTTAGTAAAATACTTGGCACACATGTGCGTTTAGTGAAAATGCCGATCTCAACAGAGCGGAAAGTAGATCCAAGGTATGCTGTGAATGGTGAGTCAGTTAGTTTTGCGGATGGAATGCCATATTTGATAATTGGGCAGAAATCACTTGATGAGCTCAATTCAAAATTAGATGACGCAGTTCCTATGAATCGTTTTCGTCCGAATATTGTCTTCTCAGGTGGAGATGCTTTTTCGGAAGATACTTGGGGGAAAATACAGATTGGCGAAGTGGATTTTCAGGTGGTAAAGCCTTGTGCCCGATGTGTGATGGTTACTGTGGATCAAACTACTGGCGATAAAGCTGCGGAACCACTGAAGACTTTGGCTGAATTTAGAAAGGAAGGCAACAAAATTCTTTTTGGTCAAAATGTAGTTGCCCTTTCAGAAGGTATCATTAAAGTAGGAGACAAACTTATGTTGAAGTAAGTTCTAGAATCCCAGCCCTAATGTAGTTGGAATAGATAGGGTAAGAAAAGAAAATCCTGCTTCTGAAGAAAGCAGGGTTTTCTGTGGTCTCCGCGTAAAACTCTGTGATTTCTCTGCGGTAAAAAATCAGTTACTTGAAGTTTTTAACAGTCTGAATAAATACTTTCACCATTTCTGGATTGATATCTGGATAGACTCCATGTCCTAGATTAGCAATATGTCTAGTCCCACGGAATTGCTCCATCATTTCAATTGTGGCTTCACGAACTTGTTCTTCAGTGCCATAAAGTGCAGCAGGGTCTAAATTTCCTTGCAAAGTCTTCTCAGAACCGATCAACTTTCTTGATTCAGCTATACCCATATTCCAGTCCAAACCAATCGTCTCACAATTCAATTTGCCCATTTCTTCTCTCGCAAAGAATGCACCTTTAGCAAAAACTGTCTTAGGTACAGAAGTGATCGCGTCACAGATCTGAGCGATATATGGCAAAGAGAATTCTGCATACTGTTTTGGCCCCAAAATCCCTGCCCAGCTGTCGAATATTTGTATCAATTGAGCTCCAGCTTCGATCTGAGCTTTTAGGTAATTGATCGTGCTGTCAGTGATCATCTGAAGCAATTGATGAGAAAAAGCCGGTTGGGTATAAAGCATTTCTCTTGCTGCGGAGAAAGTTTTGCTGCCATGACCTTCTACCATATAGGAGAAAATAGTCCAGGGTGCTCCTGCAAAACCGATCAAAGGAACTCGTCCGTTCAATTCATTTTTAGTGATTCGAATAGCGTCTGTCACATATTGAAGTTCTGAGCCATCTGATACGTGCAATTTTTTCAAATCAGCTTCTGAACGAACTGTGTTAGGAAACAAGGGGCCTCTTTTCTCTACCATTTCATAAGGCAAACCCATTGCTTCGGGAATCACCAAGATATCTGAAAAAATAATCGCTGCATCTACGCCAAGTAGCTCTACCGGCTGAATAGTCACTTCTGCAGCTAATTCAGGAGTCTGGGCCAGTTCTATGAATCCACTAACGCTTTCTCTCACCTTTCGATATTCTGGCAAAATTCTGCCTGCCTGACGCATCAGCCAAACTGGAGTTCTTTCAATAGATGCGCCTTTAGCGGCACGAAGTAGGAGGTCATTCTGTAAATGCATGGGGCAAAGATAAGCGCCAAATTATATATGGCTTTTAAAATTGACACATAAAAAAACTGGAACAATAAAAAATCATTGTTCCAGTTCGTGGTAATCCAGTTGGTTTAGGTGATGTGTTTGGTGGAATATTACTCGATGCGTTTGAAGTCTGAGTCATTTAAGCCCATTAGTTTTGTGACAGCATTATAATCAGTTAGATCAATTCTAGCATTGGCAGAGAGAAGTTCTCCAGGCACTATTACAATTCTGAACAATTGATTGTCAGTCCACTCTGGTCCCAATAAACTATAATCAAGCGGGCCATCTAGGAATAAACTGAAGTCATTATTTGAAAAGTCATAATTGTACATCAGTACACCTTCTTCAAAGAATACGGTTTGTGGAAGCGCTCTCCAAATCGGATTAGAACCATCAGCATCCCATTGGATAAATGCCAAAACCATATCCCCATCAAAAATTGGCGGATCAAAACCTCTGATCACTTGGAAATTGTTTGCTTGGTTGAAATCAATTTCTAGCTCAAATACCTCTGATAATATATTAATCCCAGGCTCTCCCTCAGGTCCTGGAATTCCCTGAGGCCCCTCTGGTCCTTCACATGATTGGAATACGAACATTCCAAAAAGTGCCAAAATTAGTAAGTTGATATTTTTCATAGTCGTAGTTTGTTAAGGTTAGTAAACTGTTTTCACGAATTGTGCCATGAATTGGTTGGCTAAAATTCCTTAACAACTTTTTACTTAATAGGAGCGATGACTTGAATCTCTTCTTGCGAGATGATTTTATCTATAAAAGTGCCGCTCAGTTCTACCTGATTATCTTTTGCAAAAGCTTCCAGTTTTTCTTTGACAGTTTCTGGACTTGGCATAACCCATTTGTTACTTTTTATTTTGGCCAGCAAATAGCTTTCATTTTCAAAAGTGCGAAACTCTAAATCTGCTAAGGGAAGATTTTTATTGATTCCAACAAAGACAACCATGGTGTCGAGTTTTCCAGCAGGCTCAACTTCATAAATCGTGTGCAGAAAGCTTCCGGGATGCAATCCTTTTTGAGTTTCTATCTTTTCAAAAATCTCTCCCAAATCTTCGTTTCCTGGAAGTCCCTCGATACGTAGCCCCAGCTAGATTGTCAGGTTTTTCTTCTATCAGCTGAATATTGATTGGTGCATTTCCGCCTAATTTCACAAACCCCCAATATCCTCCAATCGCCAGAATGGCCAGAAAGATGGTCGTAGCTAGAATTTTCTTTTTCATTCTTAGAAAAGGTAACGAACACCAATTCCACCTTGGCCTTTGATATGGCCAATGCGGTCAATTAACTCTAGGAAAAATCCGGCTTCGCCAAAAACAGAGATTGGCACATCATCAAAGTAGTATTCTGCCCCAAGAAATGCTTCTGGGCCAAAATCGACATTGGTTCTGTTGTCATTTTTTATCACAGAAGAGGTGAGTCCATCTGCATAAGAATAGGTAACCTTGGTAGTTCTAAGCTGGATACCGGCGCCTCCATAAGCAAGAAGATATCCCTCGGTGATTCCGAAAACATCGGCAATGTCCTCATGATAGGCTGAGCGAACATTGAAAGAAACCCCTTTTTTTGCTCCATGCGAGATATAAAACGCGTTGGATTCAGGAGGATTGCTTTCAAAATCTTTTTGATAATAGCTAGCGCCATTGATACCAGCACTACCGATCATTCCTTCGATGGAAATGTATTCAGTGAGGAAGTCTTTGTATGTAATAGAAAGTGGCTCTCCAAGACGAATGCCCACTCTCTCTTGTGCAAAACTGATAAATGGTAATAATACCAAAAGGGTAATTAATTTGAATTTCACTTGATATGTTGGTTTAGGATTAGAGTTCAAAAATCAGGCTAGATCGCCATTGTTTTGAGTTGCATCTGATGCAGTTGGGTGTAATAGCCACCCAATTCCAATAAAGAATCATGAGTGCCTGTCTCTACTATTTCACCCTTGTTTAGGACAATGATTTTATCAGCTTTCTGGATTGTAGAAAGTCTATGTGCAATGACGATGGAGGTTCTTCCAGTCATCATTGTTTCTATAGATTGCTGGATTAATTCTTCAGTCTCTGTATCCACGGATGAAGTAGCTTCATCCAAAATGATGATTTCAGGATTGTAGACCATCGCTCTTACAAAGGATATCAATTGGCGTTGCCCTACAGAAAGGGTTGCTCCTCGTTCCATGACATTGTAATCCAATCCGCCTGGAAGTCTTTCTATAAACCTCTTTGCGCCAGCTAATTCCGCTGCATACATCACCTGCTCACGGGAAATGTCCGGATTGCCAAGCGTGATATTGTAGAATATAGTATTCGAAAAAAGGAAAACATCCTGAAGTACCACACCTATGTGCTTGCGTAAGGTGTCTAATTCAAATTCGCGGATATCATGTCCGTCAATGGTGATATCGCCTTTGTTAATCTCATAGAATCTAGAAATTAAATTGATTATAGAAGATTTACCAGCGCCAGTTGCGCACGACTAGGGCTACTGTCTGACCAGATTCTACTTCAAAACTGATGTCTTTCAGCACATAATCCTCATCTACGTAGGCAAACCAAACATTTTCTAATTTTATGTTTCCTTTGACCTTGGCGGGGCTGAAATTTCCCTCATTTGCAATGTGCTCATCGCTCTCAAGTAATTTGAAAATTCGGGAAGAGCTTACCACGCCCATTTGAAGCGTATTGAATCTATCCGCAATCATCCGAATAGGTCGGAAGAAAAGTTGCAAATACATGATAAAGGAAATCAGCACACCTATTTCAATCTCCATTCCCAAGACACCGACTGCACCGTACCAAACGACCAATCCGATTCCGATTGCTTGGATGATTTCTGCCACAGGAAAATATATAGAGTAATATAGCACTGAGCGAATGTGTGCTCTCCGATGCTCTTTATTTATTTCTTTGAATTTCTCAAATTCCCGCTCCTCTCGATTGAAGATTTGTACGATGTTCATTCCGGTGATGTGCTCCTGCAGAAATGAGTTCAAATTGGAAACGGCATTTCGTACGTCATTGAAGGTAACTTTGATTTTTTCCTTAAAAACATAAGTAGAAATAATCATCAGTGGCAAGGTAGATAAACTAACCAATGTCAATTTCCAGTCAATGTAAAACATGACTCCAAGAATAGTGACTAATTGAAGCAAGTCGCCGATTATTGCCGCCAATCCCTCAGAAAACACATCTGCGAGGGTCTCGATATCAGAAATATTACGGGTCACCAATCTACCGATTGGAGTATTGTCAAAGAATTTTAAACGGAGCTTGAGCAGGTGTTTGTATAGTTTTACCCTAATGTCCCGAATAATCACTTGGCCTATCCAGCCTGAATAATAGGTGTGTGCCCATTGAACAAATGCTTGCAAAATCATCAGTCCTACGAGCAGATAGATGATTTTTAGGAGGCCAGCAGCATCTCCTACCGCTACATAATCGTCAATTGCGACCTGAATGAAATATGGCCGAGTTGGTGCTAAAATAGCAAGGGCGATGGTAAGAAAGATTAGAAAATAGAACTGTGCCTTGTAAGGTTTTACAAAGCCATATAGCTGCTTGAGTACTTTCGAATCGACGATTTCGCCGGAGGATGATTTTTCTTGTTCTAAGCTCAAGGTAAACTAGTCTAAATATATATCTTCTGAATATTCAATTCGGCTAAAAAACAAGCCACATGCAGGTGCTGACTTTCCTGCCTTTTTTCGATTTTTGGATTCTATGATTTGATGCATTTCATCAGGTTCCATTTTCCCGAGTCCAATATCAACAAGCGTTCCTACAATTGCTCTTACCATTCCACGCAAAAATCTGTTTGCAGTTATATGAAATTGCAATTCTCCGTCTTTTTGTTCCCAATGTGCCGATTTTATTTCACAGCGAAAATGTTTTACAGCTGTATGTACTTTACTAAAACACTCAAAATCATTGTGCTGTAAGAGAATTTTTGCTGCTTCATTCATTCGGGTTATATCTGGATTGAAATAATGCCTCCAGACGTAATCTTCTACAAACGGGCTTTTTTGTAAAATCATTCGATAAACATAAGATCTGCTTTTGGCACTGAAGCGCGCATGTGCATCAGCTTTGACTGCTCGGATCGAATTGACTGAAATGTCTTTCGGCAAAATTCCATTAATCGCTCGAATGAATTTTTCTTTATTAATTTCCTGATCCGTGTCAAAGTGGCAAACCTGCATGCTAGCATGCACTCCGGTATCTGTGCGGCCTGAACCCATCACAGAAACTGTTTCTCTGAAATAAGTAGAAAGCCCTGTCTCCAATGCTTCTTGAACCGTAAATGCATTTTCTTGGATTTGCCAACCATGATAGCGCGTGCCTTTGTAGCTGATGTCCAGAAAATATCTTTTGCTCTCACTCATACGGCTGCAAAGATACTATTCCCAATCAAATCAGCGCGAGAAACCTGCTTTCCTTGTTAATGAAGTCATAAGGCCTTTTCTTTGCCAAAAAAATAGAAAAAATGATCCAGCGCGTACAATCAATATTCCTTTTCCTAGTGGCTGTGGCCATGGGATTGACTTTGGGCTTAGACC
>NZ_JBVVUG010000014.1:0-71301 GCF_055809615.1 Algoriphagus sp. 10J20-15 | reverse complement strand
CACCTGATCCTCCCGTATCAGAACCTCTTCCTTGGCCCTACTAATCTCCTCACCCGGCACATAGGGATAACCCTGATCTCCTAAAAGAGCAATAAAGGCTTGTTCAAGTTGGGATTCGGTGAATTTCATTTATACCTCTTGTGGGATATATTCTTCAAAAAAAGACTAAAATATCATCAATGAATTGTTCCTCTCTCTCCTCAATATCTTTTTTAACCCAGTCATTAAATTGAAAATTACTTAAGTCTAAAATTGTTGCTATTTTGCTTTGAGAGTACTTGTTTTTCTTATTACCAAAATACCCATTTCCAGCTTGAATATTAAGCTTTTTCTCAAACACTATCTTATTACCAAAACGATCTAAGTATTGTAAAGCATCTGAAATATTCCAGCCATTATAATTAGTGTCTTGCCATTTTTTTGGAAAAATATGTTCAATATCAAAAGTATATGGAATCATATTTTTTTGATTTGGATTCAAATATGCATGCAAAAGTAAAAGAGATCTAGACAACCTTGAGGAAGAATGTTTTCTAATTTCAGACCTGAATAAATCTTTATTTAAAACATATCGATATTTCATTCCTTCGCCATTAGATCTGAGATATGCAAGTGTTATAAGTATCATCTTTAATTGCATTTACTGATGGATAATTAATGAACTTTGAAAAAAGGTTAGAAATCAATTCTTTGAGAAACTCTGTAAAATCATTTACAAAATTTTCAGAACTATAATTAACATAAAAGAAAACAGTTGTAGGGTATTTCCAAAAATCATTCGGATACAATGATAGACAATGTAAATACTTTTCGGGCTTCAGTAGAAATCTCATACTCTTCCTCATACTCTTCTGGATTTTCTTGAGTATTCACGTAATACCAAAAATTTGATAAGAATACTATGTCATCCATTAAATCCTCTTCTTTTAGCCTTTTGTTGGAGGTCATGCCATAAAATTTTCTTAATCCAACCTCTTTAGTTTTATCATTTGCCTCTGCTCTAAGGATATGAGAATAATATCTGAAAATATCATCTATTTGAATTCCAGCATATTTACATGTTTGAGTTAATTCTTTCCAAGTATTTGTGAATTCAACGCGCTCATCCTTTGTAGTTTTACTTTTGTAAATTTGGGCCTTAAAAATATCCGAATCAGATAGAGGTAAACCTCTATCATTGAGTGTTGAAAATATAGTTAACGCAGTCTCTGAGGTTTCACACTCTATAGGTAAAATTATGCATTGAGTTAAAATTGTCACACAAAGTTGCTTCCATTGTAAAGGATTTGACTCAGCATATGAGTCACATTTCATTTTAAAGAATATGTAATTTTTAGAATAATTGTCGGTGGCGGAGGAATCGGCTAGACCTGTTTCTAAAACTTGATGAAATACTTCGTTATCCTCTTCCGTCGCTACCATAGATTCTATATGAATATTTTTAAAATCTTTTACTTTTTGGGAAATAGGATCAATATCCCAAATGCAAGGTGCAATTTGATTTTTCAAGCCTTTAACATCATCATCTTCAGGCATTGTTTCCAGCTTTTTATAAAAAGCCCGTAACAAAAAGAAAGAAAGATGTAAGTCTTTGCTGTCCGTCAATAATTTCTTGATTTTTATCTTCATTTATAAAGGAAACAATTGTTCCTAAAAAATAATCTGATCCGTCTTGAGCTTCGGATTGTGCAAAGCTCTCTATATCATTCCAAAGTGTCTCACATTTTTCAATGTTCCATTTATAAGGCCTTTGAAAATCAGGTATTATAAATTTTCTACCTTTAATATCTGTCAGTAATTTTGAGATATTTTTTTTGCTTACATGTAAATCAGCCATCTAATAAATAATTATGAATTAAAAATAAATTTTAAATTTTTGCGATTAAATTTTCATACCGATTCTTATGATATTCTCCTTTAAATCCTTCAACTATTTTCTTATATTCTTTATCTCCTATAGCCTTATGAAGGTATCCTTCATGAACAAAATTCGAATAAGAAACGATTTCACCTAAGCATGAATGGAATTGCTTAAAATCAATATCGGCGTTCATAAAAGTTTCAATATCTATAATTAGCTTTTAATCTTAGTCTATAGAGAATATTCAGAAGTGTTGTTTCAGGAATAGTTTTATATATTAAATCCCAATGTTTTTTGCTAAATGATTTAACAAGGTCACCTTTAGAATTTTGAAATTCTTTTCGTTTTGAATGTTCTTTTTCACCTCGTTTACGCTTATTCTCTGCGTTTTCTTTACGGGTTGATTTTAAAAAAACACCTATTTGTTTTTCTGCATCATCATAGGATTCAATCTTTTTTAAGCCGTTAAAGCCTTTATCGAAATCTTTAATAAGATTCAGTCCAGTATACTTAAAGTCTTTATGATCTCCATTTGCAAAAAAACTAATTGCTTTTGGGTAATGTCCATCTTTAATTGAACTACCAAAAAGTTTGATTGATTTCTCATGGTTATCATTTGCTATTTCTTGTGATTCATGAAAAGCAGTCATTGTTAGGTAAACCGAATAATAAGCTTGAGGAAAATGCCAATGTAGGGCAAACTTGTAATATTCATCAGATTCAGCATCAGATGTCATTTTAAACGCTCTTTCAGTGCTCCATGAATTCCAAAGAAGTTTTCTACAGTCATTTAAATCTAAATTTTGCTTTTTTACTTTTATACTGTTGTAAAAATTTACCTGCTTAAGATTATATCGATCCTTATCATTTTGAATATGATAATTAATAGCAGTGAAGTGATTGAAAAATACTCTAGATGGAATTGATTTTTTAAATTCCTCCTCACTTTTTCCAAATGAAAATAATGGTTGATCTCTTCTACCCATATTTAATTACTTAATTATTTCCTCCTTCACCCTCACCCTCCCACTAATCAACTCCGGCAATAACCTATCTCTAAGTTGAGTGAGTGTTTCGGTTTCCTTTTGAATGAATAAAGCCCTGCTATTTGATGCAGACAAGACTTTCGAGAATTCTATTAATACTTTCTTACTAGGTATTATTATAACAATTCCTTTTAAGGCACTTCCTGAAACCTCCTTAAATGTGGATCCTGAAGCTACTGAGTCAATCTTATCTGTATTTGCTTTCAAAAATTGAAAAAGATATTCCGTAGGAATCCCTTTATCGGATACTAAAGACTTGAAGCCCTGGTTAGTACTGACATTATTTTCTGCGATTGCTATATATCCAATCGGTGCCCTAGAAGAAAAAAGCACAGTTCCTTTAGGCATCAGTTTAGCACTACTATTCTTAAGTCCAATTTCAGTAATATCTGTTGCGCCCTTTGATATATATTTCCACTCATAACCGGACAAATCTTTTGGGGATAACCAAGGAATACCATTTTCACAAAAGTATTCTTCCACTTTAGTAGATGGTGTACCGCCACCAACTACCGTTGCGGCATCGTCTATTGTTTTCACCTCCCACCCTTCAGGAATCCATTTCCCCAGCGTCTCATTAAAGACAAAAGAAGATGGAAACAGTGCGGCAAGTTCGGGGTTGGAATCGATGAGTCTACGAGATTGCTTCGCTCCGCTCGCAATGACGTTTCCTTTTGCTATGAGAGAGCGTCGCTTCTCCGCCATCGCTTGTAATTCATCGGGGATTTCTTGACCTTCTGCCAGTGCATTATCTAGCACGGGATCGAAGTCCACAAACCAGTTTTTAAACAAGGCTTGCGCCATGGCTTCCAGCGTTTGGTTCATCCGTCGGTTTAGCTCGATCTTATCATCCAGCTTCCCTAAAATATGGGCTATGGCTTTTTGTTCGGAAAGTGGGGGATATTTAACCTTTAACTTAGTGAGAATTTCATTATTCAAACTCGCCCTAGTTGTCATCGTTGCCATTGAAGTAACTAATGAACGGAAATAGGAACTTCTAAAATAGTATCCAATATACTCAGGCCAAATTTTTGAATTTGGTTTCGGCCTTAAGCGCTTTGTAAAACCATTAAATGTAGCTTTTTCATAATCTTTAGTTGCTACAGAACTCATACCTAGCTCATTGAACGTTTCACTTGTTCTAGTTAAAAAAACATCTCCTCTTTTTACAGAGCAAGACTCTTGTTCTTTTTCATTAGTATTTGCTAGTTCCCCTAATTTATGAGGCAAAAAGTAATTATAGAAAACATCTTTAAATGAAACAAAACCCTCTCCAAAGCCAAATTGATCTCTAGACTTTGACAGTCCTGATTTAAAATCATATTCTTCATCCAGTGTTGACTCTACCCACTCACTCATATCCTAATACTTTTAAATTCTCCCGAATAGCTTTATCCAATTCTTCTGCTTGAGCCATTTGGCATTTCAGCGTAGCAGTCAGTTGCGCCATCTTATCTTCGAAGTGAATGCCATCGTCTTCTTCTTCAGCTACACCTACATAGCGACCGGGAGTCAGGACGTAGTCGTTGGCTTGGATCTCGGCAAGGGTGGCGGATTTGCAGTAGCCGGGGATGTCTTCATACCCCCCCTGGCCCCCCTTAAGGGGGGAATCGGATCCCACTTCCCCCTTCAGGGGGATTGAGGGGGTAAAATTTCGCCAAGTATGGTAGGTGTTTGCTATGTAAGCAATGTCTTCTTTGGTGAGTTCTTTTTGGGTGCGGTCGATCATCGAGCCGAGTTGGCGGGCATCGATAAAGAGGGTTTCGCCACTTCGATCCCGAAACTCCTTTTCTGGGTTTTCTGGATGCGGTCGCTTTCCTTTGTTTTTGGTTACAAACCAGAGACAGACCGGAATCTGCGTAGTATAGAAGAGTTGACCCGGTAGCGCAATCATGCAGTCCACTAGGTCTTTATCCACCAGTTGCTGACGTATCTCTCCCTCGCCTGAGGTATTGGTACTCATGGAGCCATTTGCCAAGACAAAGCCTGCCGTTCCGTTTTCGGAGAGTTTGCTCAGCATATGCAGAATCCAGGCATAGTTGGCATTTCCTGCCGGAGGGGTGGTAAAACCCGACCAGCGGGAATCATTTTCCAGTTCGTTCTTTTCCCGCCATTGGCTTTGATTAAAAGGCGGATTGGCCATAATGTAATCGGCCTTCAGATCAGGATGCTGATCTTTAAAGAAGGTATCCGCTGGCACATCACCCAGATTGGCAGAAATCCCACGGATGGCGAGGTTCATCTTCGCCAGTTTATAGGTCACGGCAGTATATTCCTGCCCGTAGATGGAAATATCTTTGGTATTGCCCTGATGACTTTTCACAAAGTCTATACTCTGCACAAACATCCCACCCGAACCACAAGCCGGATCATAGATCTTTCCCTTGTAGGGTTCGAGCATCTCGGTGATCAGGTTTACAATACACTTCGGCGTATAGAATTCTCCACCGCCTTTTCCCTCGGCAGCAGCGAAGCGACCCAAGAAGTATTCATAAATCCTGCCCACCACATCTTCCTCGGCATCGCCTACGGTATCGATGTTATTGATGGTATCGAGCAGGGCGGCAAGTTTGCTGGGATCGAGATTGAGTCGGGAAAAGTAATTGTCAGGTAGTGCGCCTTTCAGCAAAGGATTGTTCTTTTCAATGGTATGCAGGGCAGTATCGACGATCAAAGCGATATTATCCTGTTTGGCATTGTCGATGACATGGTTCCAGCGGCTTTCCGGAGCGAGAAAGAAGACATTCTTCATATTATAGAATTCCTTCATCTCCAGGTATTTCTCCTTGCCCTCTGTGATCAGTTCTTCACGCCTTTGGGTAAAGGTATCACTGGCAAACTTTAAAAAGATCAAGCCCAGCACAACGTGTTTGTATTCTGAGCTTTCCACTGTTCCTCTGAGTTTATTGGCCGAATCCCAGAGGGTTTCTTCCATGGACTTTTGATTCTTTTGGGCTGCTTGTTTAGCCATATAATTTATATAGTTTCTTAAATCTAAGACTTAAGGTGGGGAATTTGGTATGGATAAGTATCTTTTGACTAATTCTTACATAAATTAATTCTTTCCCATTTCATTTGATCGGAACTTGTTCCTCCACCAATTTTTCAAGCATTTTCAATCTAATATTCATTTGATGGAGAATAGTTTTATCATAATCATTGATTGGATCTCCAAGTTTGGAAACAAGTACAAATAGCTCAATAGCAAGAAAAAAGATAAACCAAAGGGTCCATACGAATATGGCTACTCCAGATTCCAAGATTATAACGAAAAGTGTTTTTAATTCATCAAGAAATCCAACCTTTGATTTCAGTTCCTTATCTAGAACTTCTTGCATATTAATTACTTGCTTTTCTTTCTCATTCTTTGATTCCCTTAGATCAGCTATTTGCTCATCTATTTGGGGTATCATTTCGGCTTTGGGGTTAGCAATACTCGTATTTGAGACTTTTCTACCTACTAAAACCATTTTTCCAGTAGAGTCCTTTGCATATTCTCCTTCGGAACTTGGTATGGAAATCGTAGGTTTTAACGAGATTTCATTAGAGATTTGGTTCCTTTCAAATTCTCTTGAATTTAATAATGAGTCTATCTGAGCAATTTGATTTTTTAACTCCATAGTCTTTATGGGCAATAATCGATTGACTTCTGTTTGAATCTCCGATATTTTCATTTTTTCAACATCTTCCTTAAAAATGATTTGATCTATTATAATTGATCCTAGAATGGCCATCACTAATCCAATTACAATTCGAAATGAAGAAGCCCACCAATTTCTGCCAATTGAAAGGATGATTTGCCTTTCAATTTGAATGATCAAAAAAACTAAGATCAAAGAACCGATTACTGAACCTAAAATCTCAGTCTTCAGATACCGTTGTGTGAAAAAAAAGCCAATAAAGCCCCAGACTCCAGAAATGATTAAAATAGCAGATAAGTACTTTTTTACTGCTTTTGCAGCTACTTCACTTGAGTTTTTCAATATTTGGTAATTATAACCTGTGAGGAAACAACCAAATTTCAACCACCAATCTTTCATAATATTTTATTAAGAACTTTCGATTGAGTCAGAGCAGATAATCCTCTCATAAATCCCCTCTGATAAGACAATACTATTCTTTGAGTCATTCCAGCATTTGTTTCTGAATCCTTTTTAAGATCAGCCACTTTTTCCATATGCTCCAAAACCATATCCTTCCGAGTTTTAAGCTCTTCAACGAGATCTATTAATCCTGCTCTACTTCTAGATTGCATGTGGAAATCTAATTCTCGAATTAAATCTTGATAGTAAGTGGTAACCTTCTGCACCAAAATCTCTAAATCATATCTAATTAATTTGATGTTTTCAGATTTATAGGAGTCATCCGGACTTATCAAGGCATCACTGTATCCACGGCTTTCATAGTCTGCTTGTAGAAATTGATAAATTGATTCGATTCCTTTTACCTGCTCTTTGTTAAAGAAATTTTCAGAGTTTTCACTAGGTTCATTGTCATCTACGAAAATATCTTTTGGAATTTCATTGGACGGATTACCCACTTGGTGTTGATCATCTTCTTTAGGTTTGTTTCTTTTAAAAAAGTCAAATAGACCCATAGCTTAATTATTTAATGTATTTGGTTGGAACTTTATAAATCCGATGACCTTTTTGATGGCAACTTTGGCAAAGGGTTACCATTAAGTTATTTGAGTATTCCCAAGGTTCTCTGAAGGTGTTTAAACTTCTTGAAAAATGATATTGCCTGTGATGAACTTGAAGTTTTTCTGTTGAACTACAAATCTTACACTTATTACCATCTCTCTCTAGGATCTCAATCCTTTTCGCTTTCCACCTAGGATCAAAAAGAGATGCCCCATACCCACCATGATTTTCAGTTCCTTCTTCTTGAGTTTTTATAAAAAGTTCATTCATAAAAAAGAGAATTTTTATTTTTAACTAAAATATACTTCGAATACATTTCCAGACCAGAGCATTTATTTGCTCTAATTCAAACCTCAATATAATTTAAGCGCTGGTTTATAATAATATAGCTTATAAGTTATGATATAATTAATTTCCGGGTTTAAACCAAGATAGGGGTGATAAAAGTTGGTTTAGTTCCCCTCACCTTTCTCCCGATTAGTTACGCACGGGATCTTCTATTTAAGGAAGTAAAAGACTTAGGCAAGAAAGAGAAATAATTTTCGGATTCTATATTTTTGCTACCTCAAACCCATCCTTCTCCTTTAGGAGGTGGCGCTTGGCACTGTTTATTATTTAACTGTCCAATCCTATACAAATCTTTACTCTACCCCCCTCTAGGTGTATTCAGATCGTTTGTGGGAATAGGGTGGGATTTGTAATTCCACACTATATCTTTATCAAATTACAATTGGTTATATATATTTCTACCCATCGTGCTGCCAGCAATAACTACTTCCAGCAGCAGATTTCCTTGAACACCTTGTTCCAGCTTTAGTAGTGGCTTTACATTGACTAGATGCTTGCGCTGGTTGAGTGTGCTTCTTTGGCTCCACTTTACTCTGTTCTGAAGACAAAGGAACTGGCTTGGCTTCGCCGGTTTCAGCACTCGATGGTTTACAAACCAGGCAGGCAGTTAAGCCTTTCTTTTTGTTTGCTGCCAGATCCGAAGCCCAGCCAGTTTTAGCGTAGCGACAGGATTCTTTATGATACTTCGCTCCTGTCTTCGTGATGAAGACCGTCTGCGCCTGCAGCTGGGCTGCAAGTAGGAAGAAGGCTGTGAACAGGAAAGAATAAAGGAGTTTCTTAGTCAAGGTTAGCTGGGTTGGTGGCACTAGAACTAATTCGTAGGTAAGAAAGTGGTTTTTGAAGTCAAAAAAAATACCCTGTATAGGGTATTTTTGGACCTCACCCCTCCCTCTCCTTTAGGAGAGGGCGATCGATTCTGCTGAAAATTGGAAAATTATGGGTCAAACATGCAGAACACCCAAAGACGATTGTGGTAAATGGTGAAATTCTTTTTTACCTCATCCCATGCCTACTTCCGGAACCGCTATTCTTTAGGGACAGGCACTTTAGTAGAAAGTGAACAATCCTGCTGAAATTAAATATTCGTATTCCCAACAAGGGAAGATAACAGACTAGCCAAACAATGGGGTAGCATCAGGCTTAGGAGGTAACATTGGATAAAAAACTCCAATTATCACAAATGGATTATTTGCTCTGCGGAAATGCCATTCTTTGGTAGTACCGAGAAAAAAATAAAGATCCTTATTCTCCAAAAAATTCTTTTCGTATTGCTGCCGAACTTTTTCCAAAGCGATTTCTTGATCTCCTTGAGCACCTTCGAGACAATTCCAGTACAGCTGCCCAATTTCCCAATCCTCTATCATAAGCTTGGAGACTTTACCTTCATCATCTTCAAATTCATACTTGAATTTCCAAGGAACTTTTGGAAATGCTTCTTTTGCTTCTGCTTTGGGTTCATTAAACATATCCATTTGCTCTTGAAGAGCTTTCCAGACAGGTTTCCAATCAGCCTCATCCTTCTGAATGATCAAGCGATTGATCTTTGTAGGTTTAAAAGTTGCCAAAGAAACATTCTTAGGGGCTTTTGAATCTTCTATAAGCTTAGTAAGATTGGTATATACATTTTGAAGACAAATAGATTTCCTGACTTTCCAGTTGTTTTTGGTGTCTATTGTATCTCCTATTACAATATCTTTAAACTCATAATCCTTAGGAGAGTAACTTTCCGGACGAAAATCATCAGTTCGTTTTACCAGATCCAACTCTATCCATGTATATTTTCTGGATTTAACTTTGCCCGTAGATTTCATTCCTTTGAGATAACTGAGTGGCATAGGGTAAATTCTGATCCAAGTGCCATCCTCTCTCATCCCTGCAGTACAAACCAATTCATCATAGCTTCTTGAAGGCAAAGGATAAGTGGTGACAGTCAAAAGGATTTTCTCTCTGGGCATAGCTTACAAGTGTATCAGTTCATAATCAAAGAAGGGAAGCTCACAAATTGCCTCTGCCAAATGCTTGCGATGGCACTGGCAAATATTTGCCTCAAAGCAGGTGATAGCAACCCTGTCATGGGTTTTAATCAATTCCAGTATTTCTTCCTGTCGCGATATCGTCTCAGGTAAGACTGTCTTTTTATAGTCTTCAAAAAGTATATCGTAATCCTTCTGGCTATTCAATTCCTTTCTTTTGTCAGCAACTATTCCAACGTCAGGAATATGTAAAAACCGTATCCCAACACCATCACAAGCCATTTGTAATTGGGATTTGTTAAAGCCGTACTTCATGCTTAAGGAATTCTTTCTCACATCACAAAGCACCTTGACATCAACAGCCAGAAGTTTGTTTATGTATTCTTCCAAACTAATTCCTTCATATCCGATGGTATATAGGACCTTTTTGGATGATAGAGGCTTCTTAGCTTTAACTATTTCCATTTCCGCTGTATTCAGATATCGCTCTGCTACCGTACTATTAATGGCATAATAGGGGAAATTGACGTAGGTATAGCGAATAAGTTCTCTGGAAGTCTTTCCCTCAAATTTCGTTTTCAGTTTGGTAACTGCTAATCTATCCTCCGGCTTTAGAACTTGCCAAAAAGACGTTTGATCTAGTTTTTTCCATGTTTTCTCTCCTTCGGTAACCTGCTTATACTTCTTCATTGTAGAGAGGTCCGCATTTGCCTGAAATGAGAAACAGCCAAACTTATAGGGAACAAAATGAAAACTCTTTTCCTCTTGGTAGGTAGTAAAAAGCATGAGTAACTTTTGAAGCTGAAGTTTTTCTAGCTCACCTCCAAAGGCTTCCAAAATCGCCATTACTATTTTCCTTCTGTAATACATCATAATCTCTGCAAAGGTAGCCCTTACTTCTTATTAAGATGAAAGCTCTCTATATAATTCAACAAATAAGGCGGCTATATCTGTCTCAAAATTCGCCATACCTTATTGTCTAGTCCTAATCAGCTCCCTAAGACTTGGTGTAGTCAATTCGTCAGGGTAACTGGGTGGGATTTGCCTCTCCTACAAGCTGGCCCAAGGCTAAAATGATTTGTGAATCATTTCTAGACGCCTTGCCTACCCTGATATTCTTACCAATTTGCAATTGGCTTTTCTACCTCCTCCCATCCCCCTCCTGAAAGAGGAGGCGATCGATCCTGCTATCATTTTACTATCTGATTCAGAATAAAGTAGGTTCCGGATTTAAGTCCGGATGGGTGTTATAACTCAACCCTCCCTCTCCTCAAAGAGAGGGCGATCGATCCTGCTCCAGATGTAGATTAGAGATATGAAGTAGGTTGGTTATTCCCGAATCGCTTCGCTTCCCGGGATCTTAGATTTCAATAACTAAAAAGCTTAAGCAAGAAAAGGAATAAAATGATATGAACACATACCCTGTACAGGGTATTTTTGGGGAAATGAGAGGAAATGTAGTGCTTTTAAGGGTTTATGTGGAATTCTGAATCCTTCTGGGGTCTTTATACAGATGAAAATAGGAAGTGCGTAGTATGATCCAGTCTAAAATTTAGGCCAGATAATGGTCTTTTAAGGCCAATAAACAATATTCTGATCCTTCTCTATTTTCATACCTGCAAGACTTTCGAGATTTATAGGTTTGTAATTCGTTTCCTGTTGCTTGCGAGCGACCGAATCATGTATGATACTACCCTTAGTTATTTCTCTGTATTTTGGACTAAATATTTTGTATGGTCCTTTATAGGAATTATGAATATCCAGTAAAAAATCCGGAGCTTGGAACTTGCCACCTACTCCGAAAACATATTTGTCAACCCTTTTCTTATCAAGTCTTAACCCATAGCTTGAAGCTTCACCTAGCATCCAAACTAACGAAATTTTAGAAAGCCCTTCTTCGGGATAAGACCCACCGATATCAGAATGTACCCCAGCGAAATAAACCTCTTTTAGGTCTTTATGGGTCAATGGATTTACTTTCTGGACCATAAACTTTTTCCTCCTTTCGTCTATTGCCACGGCATGTCTTACTGATTTGACATATTTTAAATTATAGGTGTAAGGAAGGTTGGAATTTATTTTAAAAATATTGCCAACTGAAGAAACGGTATCCCAAATTCCCATAAACGAAATTTTCCCTTCTCCCCTGGAAAAGGAGCTTTTTATTCGGGCTACAATTTTCACTTGGTCGGAAACATCATTGCTTCCAAATGAGTCCTCCTCTGTAATTCTATTCAAATCTCGACTCGTGTAGTTTTGATATAGGTTATAAACTTGTTCCAAATGTGCTGAGTTTCCCTTTTGAAGGATTCCAAACATTCTTATCAAACCTGCTACAACCCTAACTGTATATGCTCCTCTACTAAAACCGAAAAAATAAATGCTGTCCCCATCCTCATAATTTTCCATTAAAAATTTATAAGCATCCAGAACATTATTCTTTAAGGAATACCCTGAAACCATCGCCTTTAACTTATACCAATTTTTACTCAAGTCCTTTTCCACCCATAAAGGTGTGGTAGTACCCAGGCAGGGGAATAGTAACAAATTTGCTTCGCTGATTTCTCCAAACATGCAAATAGATGCACAATATTCGAATTCTCATTTACAGTGACTTTATTCCCAGTGCCGTCACAGCAGACAATAATGTTCTTTGACATATCCTTTTTCCTTTTTGAAAAACTATTTTCATAAATATTGGCCTCGTATGGAAAGTTCTTGAACTTTTGAAAAATCAAGTCTTGCCCAAATCTGGAATAGAACTTCTAGAATTCTATTTTTAACCTTTTCAAGAGCACTATTCCACGGGTCATTTTCAAATTTGAGCGTGTAGGAGTTCCGCAGTTCATTCAATTTGGAACGTAGGTAGATATAAAAGCAATTGCCTCATCAAATATTATTTTTGCTTTTTCAGGATCATTTTTTACTAATCGTACAAAGGATCTGGCACAGTTTGCGTGTTTCGAAGTATCTGATGTAAAACTTTTTACAATTAATTCTACATTACTACTCGGAGGCCCATTTAGAAGCAAAGACCCTAAAATAACAATCTGATCACAACGCTCTTTAAATAATATTCCACGGGTATTCGCATTACTGAGGGAAAAAAACTCAATCGTGGTAATAGCCCTCTGAAATTCCTTTCCTACGATATGTCTTGTTTTTGGAATAGCTCCTTCAAACTCGATTAACTCTTCACAATCCTGATCATAAGTTCCAATCGGATAAATTAATAAGGGTTTCTCAGCCAAACTTTCACTAACTGGATCCTCCATTTTGGTGTTATATTCACCCAAAATTGGAAAAATATCACTTTTGATTGCCTGATTGCATGGACCGCAGGAAATAGTATAATTCATAGAATGGTATGCCAAAAGTAAGTATCCACCTGCATCCTTTTTCGGAATTTTTAGGGGTATCCCCAATTCCTTAAATTCCTTTGAAACTTTCCATGTCCTTACATTATTTTTTGGTCTAAAATGCTCAATATCAATTGACCCCTTACCATAAGCCAAACCTTCGAGTTCGCGTTCACAAAAAGCACATTTGTTCCCTTGTAACCGCATAAACACTTCTTTTATCTCACTCCAAATATGCGATTTGTCAGTTACCTCACCGGCTGCCCTATACTTATCAGTTCGTTCTTTTGCACGTCGCAACCAACCGGGTTTATGGATTTCAATCAAGCCTTCTATTTGGGCTTGAGTTATTTCCGTACCATCAAAGTTTTTTCTGTATGATATCATAGTTATATTGATTCTAGACCTGATGACTCTGCTGATCCTTTTGTCAATAATTCCATAAGCTCACTTCTAGCTTCTGAATTTCCGGTAGCTGCTTTAAGAGATAGGTTCCTTAATTGATCCGCAGTTTCATTATTGCGGGTAGTTTGAAGTCCAAATAAATCCGAAACGAGAATTTGATCAGCATCCAGTCCAAAAGTGTTTCTTTCTTCTCTTTCAGGAACTATCCATCCATCCTTACCCTGTTTTAGGTAAATTATGTTTTGCCATTGTATGCTGCCAACTATAAGTGGACTATGGGTGGTTACAATAAACTGGATCTTAGGTAACGCATTTGCGAGTAGTGGTAAAATTTTCATTTGCCATGCCGGGTGAAGATGAAGATCAATTTCATCTATCAATACAATTCCCTCATTTTCCACAAGCTTTTTACCACTGGGGGCACTCTTTTCGATATGGTATAATAAATCACCTACCCAACCGACAAAGGCTCTATAGCCATCTGAAAGTGCATCAAATGGTATTCTGACGCCATTTTTTTCAAAAATAAACTGATCACCATCAAGAAATTCTGTAATTCTGAAATTATTGTCACCAGTAATTCTTGCCAGAAGATTAATGAATTGAACATAACGCCCCCGATTGTTTTCACGCATTGCAGGAAGCCAAGCATTCAGAGGAATCAGTTGATAGGTATCCTCAAACAAACTTTGAATTTTAATCTGCCTGTCTTTAGGGCCGGATTTTCTTTCAGCTGGCTTAAAATACTCAGGCAATTCGACAGTTCGATTAGCACCATAGCCGACAAGAAATAAGGCAGAGGGGTTTTCTTCATAAACCGGATGCCATTCTTTCGACTGTTCATGATTCCAATAAATACTATCATTATTACCTTCCTTTTGTGTAATCAGTATTTTTCCTTCTATCCTACTGTATAAAACATCATCCTGTTCATTCGCCACAAATTTGGCTGAAATTGTACCCTGGCTAATTTCTTCATTACTTGATCTTCTCAGCCACATCCGCTTTGGAAAAGCAATATCATTTACACTTGGCCCTAAACTAGATAAGGCAATCGCTTTGAGAAAGGCAGTCTTCCCAAATGAATTATTACCTAGGACTACATTAATATTCTTGTATCGAATATTTTCTGTTTTAAATACCTTAACCAATCTATCGTTGGAAATACTGGGATACAAAAAATCAAGGTTTTCAAAAGATTTAAATCCCTTGAAGTTTTCAACACTTATTTTTTCGATGTACATTTTTTGTTAGATCTAGAAGGTATTTTTTTTACAACTAAAATATAATTTTACGCCTGCGCTTGAAGTAGCAAGATATTGGAGGGTTTGTAATTCCTCGTTGATATCAAAACTAATTTGTAATAGGCTTTCCCACCTTTCACCTCCCTCTCCTTGAAGAAAGGGCGATTGGCTCTGCTATCATCGGGATTCCAGAATCAAAAGGTGTTTGATGGTTCCGGATTTATGCCCGGAAGGATGATAAAAGTTGGCTGTTCTACCTCACCCCCTGCCCTCTTCCCGATTCTCGGGACAGGCTCTGAAGAGAGAGGTTGATCGGCTCTGCTCCAGATGGAATAAAGGATAAGAAGTAGGTTGGGCGCTTTCAATAAACTAAAAGGCTTGTGCAATAAAAGGAAAAAATAGATATGGGAACATACCCTATACAGGGTATTTTTTGACCTCACCCCTCCCTCTTCCCGATATCGCGTTGCTTCCCGATACACTTCGTTTTCGGGATTAAAACATCGGGACAGGCTCCCCGCAATTCTGCGGGGCAGGCTTTTAGGAGAGGGCGATCGATTCTGCTGAAAGTGATATGATCTGGTCCCAAATGGGTAGCTCCCCATCACGATTCTGCTGAATGGAGAATATTTTCCTTCGAAAACGAATCAAATGCCCTCTTCCCGCAAGTGTTCGGGACAGGCTCTAAAGGAGAGTGCCTGTCCCGATAGCGCAGCGTATCGGGAGTTAGGGTGGGGTAATTCAGAGCAGATATCCTTTTATCTTCCTTATCACCTCTCCTATATCATCTATTACCTCTTCATTCTTGAACCTTAGGATCTGGATTCCAAATTCCTGGATCACTTGATCTCTGTTAAGATCTTTTTCTTTAAAATGACTTTATGCTAATTCTAAATCACTAAATGGTTTACTTAATCTATCCCAACTTTTGAAGGCCAAAAGTTGGCAAAAGCCTTTGTCGCCGCCAAAGCTTCAGCCCTGAATCCCCCGCTGGGCTCGCTGGCGCGACATTCCCACCCACCTCCAAAAGATGATTCGATTAAATTATTAAAAATAGATTGACATATAGATTTTAACTTATTGCTTTCAACAGTGTTAATTTGTTCCTCAGCTCTTTTGCTTTTTGGTGTGTGGCTGCTGAAGCACCATTGAAGAGGTTGGATGAGTAGGTCATTTACTAATCAATATAATCAGAAAGTGATTGGAGGTAAATCCATTAATGCTAGCAGGATCTACCCCCCCTGTATATGGAAATTCAATCAAATAAGATAATTCATCATTCTTCAAATTTGCCCTATATCGATACATCAATTCAATTAGGTATCGATCTACATTATTAGCGGAGATTAGAATTTTTAGCTCAATAAATGATTTTAGGACGATAAAAAGTTCTGATTTGTCATTAACTAGTCACTTATCAATTAAATCTATCCTAAGTAAAATTCTTAACTCACTTTCCCTATCCAAAAAATGGAAAACACATAAAGTCAAAAGGTTATACCTAATCTACCTATTAAGTTGACCTTAGCTGATTTTGGTTGTCACCCATAGTACAACACTGGGGGGACCGAGTCTGGTATTTCGTGCAAAGTAATCATTACAATAAACTTCTATATTTTGTAAATAAACAGCTTATATAATTTAAAAAAAATTAGTTACTTATTACTAACTTACAGGAAGTTTAGTAGGAGTATTTCGACGAAATTACGGCTATTTATATACAAAAATCATAAGATTAATGATCACATATCAACGTAATTTCAATAACATTTGATGAACATTATACAAGCAATTATACTAGCTATAATAGAGGGTATTACGGAATTTCTTCCTGTTTCTTCAACGGGGCATATGATCCTAGCCTCTTCAGCAATGAAAATCCATGAAAAAGAATTTGTAAAATCTTTTGAAATTTTTATACAATTGGGAGCAATAATAGCAATTGCTTTAATGTATATCGAAAGGTTCCTAAAAGGACTAAAAATCTACTTTAAATTATTTGTGGCCTTTGTACCTACAGCTATAATTGGATTTATAGCTTACGACTTTATTATAGCTAATCTATTTAATCCAATTACCGTTTCAATTTCTCTTATAATCGGGGGAATTGTGCTGATATGGACTGATAATAAGGTTTTTGGCAAAGAAACACAAATCGATGAACTTGAAAACATCCCTTATTTAAACGCATTTTACATTGGCTTAATGCAATGCTTAGCTATGATTCCGGGAACCTCCAGAGCTGCAGCTACGATTATTGGGGGAGAAATCAATAGATTAAATAAAAAGCAAGCAACTGAGTTTTCGTTTTTGTTGGCGATCCCTACAATGTTTGCAGCTACAGGATATGACTTGTATAAGACCCCCATTCATTTTAATTTTCATGAGATACTTAATGCTTTCATTAGGATTTGGATGTGCTTTTATAAGTGCATGGTTCGCTGTGAAGCTATTTTTAAGAATAATACAAGATTATGGTTTTCAATATTTTGGATATTATAGAATATTATTAGGGATAATATTCTTGCTTGTAATGACCTAATAGATATTGAAAGTAACATTCAAGAAAAAAGTAAATTCTGCAAACTACTTAAATTAGAGGTAATAGTTCAACTAACTGCTTACATTGATTGAGAGCAGTTAGTATATACAATTTGTAAACAAAAATGAGATTTACAAACCTTTAATAAGATATTACTCTTAAGTCATCAAACATTAAATTATTTCTACTAATATTCAGCTTTTGACCACTAGAAGTAGTGATATTTCTCATCTTTACTTCTTTTGTAGTTACAAATGGAGCTAGTCCGGTAGAATCAGGAGTATACCTAGGATTAAAATCTCCAAATAAATAGGGGCCAAAGTATTTGTCGGGATGATTAGAATCCTCAATATGAAGATTTTCAATCGTAATAAGCTCTGGCATAAAGCAAGGATAGCCAAAATCATGCTTTCCTGAATTATAACCTGAGATCAAAGAAGCACTTATTGATTTACCATTAGCTGGAAAAAAGGTACAATTACGTAAAATCAGCTCACCTTCCCAGCAACTACCATAGTCAGGACGAAGATTTATGAAGCTTTTCCCTCTTACTTCAGTATTCTCAACACTCAGAGTACCATTTCCAATAGCATTAATTTGTCCCAAAGTAGAATTTCTAATGGAGGCATTGCTTACCCCCATATGGGCATCAAACCGAGACAATTCACAGGTATCAAAAAGAAGATTTTTACAATAATTTGATACCATTATGCCCCAATATTTATTGTCAGTGATACTGTTAAATTGTCTACAATTGATAAAAGAAACATTTATTGAACGACTCACTGTAATATCATAGCTGCCCATTGCGGAGGGTTTGCCTGAATCTCCAATTTTATAATAAGTTTTGTGACCAGTTAATATGGAATTTTTTACTGTCACATAAGAAGAATTAGTTATGGTAATAAATCCTTCATAAGGGGCTCCATGATTACCTTCTCCAATAATACGATGCTCCATCCCATCTATTATTACATTGGATCTATTAACCGTTAGATTTCTACTGAAACGGCTAACATTTTTTTTTTCAGTATTGGCAATTGTTGTAAAACGGCCTCCATGGATTACTAAGTTTTTTTCATCAATAGGATATGCAGTTAAATTAGTGATTTTATCAAAATTCCATATAATCGGTGTATTCGGATCTACTGTTCCATCCCTATCTACAATGAAAACATCAGTTTGTGGAGCTCCTAAATTTTGTTTTGACCCTAAACGAATGTATTGCTTCCTAGTATTATCTGTAGCTTCAATCAAAGTCAATTGGGGTACCAGAATGTTAAGCTTATTTTGATTTTTTGTTAGTGATGTTACATCTGTGAGTTTATAAGATGATAGTTTTGACCTTATCAGAAAAATCGGAGATGTTCTATTTTGAACATCTGTATCGTCAATTATAAAGGACGCTGTGCCAAAATCCGTGTCAGTTTGGATAATTGCAGTAAGATCCTTACCACCCAAATAATACGTTGCACCCTGGTCCGCCTTTACATCTATTCCATGTCTATTGGCAAATTCATGGGCTTTAACAATTGCTTCCATATCGTCTGTGATTCCATCGCCTTTTGCATCGAAATCACTATAATAAACTACGTTAGGTAAATTCAATGAGGAGAATGAATCTGAAGCCAACGTTTGAAAGGTCATAGATGTTTGGCCAACATACGCAATAATTGATAGGTAAAGAATTAGAAATATTCTAGTATATTTTGACATACGGTTAAAATAAAAAAAAATTGCTACAAAAAGCATCTATCTAAGCCGGAATAATTGTTCGAAGAAAATTATTCTAGCGGGATGCTCAGTGTAGCAATCTAGGTTATTAGGGTTAAAGTAATATTATTACCTACAACAAATAATAGGAGTTTATTACATTATATTATTTAATAGTTATGTATATCCGCTTTTCTACCAGTAAGGTGGCAAAAGCAATGTAAGATCTGTTAAACTTAAGATTTGGGGCCACTTCGGTCTTCGGTCATCGGTCTTCCAACCTGATAAGCAAAGAATCTAAGGTGACTGGCATCATTGCGGATAATCATATAATAGTATAGTTAATTCAAATAAACACTGAATAAATCATGCATTTTAAGTTGAACAGAATTTTATAACTAACGTCTACCAGCAGAGTCCTTCATAGTTAGGTAAATTTTCTAAGGAAGAAACTCGAACCAAATCAATAATTGATGCTTTTTCCTTTAATTTATCTAGGTAAGGAGTTGGATCGAAATTTCTGTGGTTAATGAGAATCACATCAGCGGCTTCAATGGCATTACTAGCATCTTCCTCTATCAACTCAGATAAATGGGGCATGTGCTCATCTATAAATGAAAGATTAGCTCCCATCAACTTTGACAAATGAACATTCGGATCATAGATTGAAAGTTGATATCCTTTACCAATTAGTTTCTCGGCTAAATCAACTGATGGACTGTACCGTAAATCATCCGTACCTTCTTTAAATGATAGTCCTACAAAGCAAATTTTCTTTTTTCCTGTCCTGGCGATTAATTCAAACGCCAAACGCTTTTGGTACTCATTGGATTCATGCACTCCACTTAAAACCGGAGTGGCAACATATTGATCATGACCTAAGGTTACCAGACCTTTTAGATCTTTTGGGAGGCAAGATCCGCCATAAGCAAATCCAGGCTTGAAATAAGCTGGAGAAATATTAAGATGTGTATCTTTACAAAAAAGCTCCAATACCTTATGTGAATCAATTCCCATCGATTTCGCTATGTTACCTACTTCATTTGCAAACGTAATTTTCAATGCATGAAAACTATTGTTAACATATTTAATCATTTCGGCAACTTCAATTGCAGTTATTTCAATCGGTGCTTCAAGTTCTTCATATAGAGAGGAAACTTTGGCTAGAGCTAAATCATGATCACCTCCTATTACCGTAATAGCGGGACTATAGTAATCTTTAACAGCAGTACCTTCTCTTAGAAATTCCGGATTAGAGACAACAGAAAAACCTTCTCCTCTTTTTCTTACCAGAAAATTGGGATATAATTTCCCCTATTTTTTTATTAGTACCAGGTAAAACAGTACTTCTAATTACCACAGTATGAAAATCCGTTTTGTTTTTTAAAGCCTCGCCTATTTGTTCCGCTGTTTTGTAAATATATGACAAGTTCAGATGGCCCTGCGGTGAAGATGGAGTACCTACACAAATAATACTCAGTTCTGTTTCTAAAATGGCCTGATTTGCACTGGTAGTTGCGCTTATTTTTTTATTATCAAACTCTTCTTTAATAATCAGGTCTATATCCTTTTCTACTATAGTTGGTATACCTCGGTTAATCATACCAACTTTAGTTTCATTGATATCAACACCTACCACTTGGTGCCCATTTTTTGCAAGACACCCTAAACTCACACAGCCTACATACCCTAACCCAAAAATTGAAATTTTCATAGTCTATTTTTTTTTATAATAGTTGATCATTTTTAACATAAATTCCTGCATGTCATCCCATTGCGCACTCAGGGAGTTCCTAATATCACTTTGTTCCGCCTCATTAAAATCTTTGACTAATATTTCGTTTATCGTCAACATAGCAGTGTCTCCAGGCATGTGTTGTAACAAACCCTTTTCTATAAGCAAATGATTTGCTTTCATTTCCCTAATCCCACAATAGATACTAGGAACACCTAGCATTGCCCCTTCCCTAGCCATACTGTCACCGGAAGAAAGCATTAATCTGCTGTAAAAGATTAAAGAGCGAATATCTTCAATTGGCTCCTCTAAAATAATCCAATGTGAAGGAAACTTATCTTTAATGGACTTATCTTCTAGGGACAATAATACTGGCACACTAGTATCCATCTTGTGCGAAAAGCTGCAAACGATAGCATCTTCCTGATCCATATAATTGAAAGATTTGTTACTGACCTCTCTCACAAAAATGTAGCTATAAGGCAATAGGTTATATCTTTTCAAAACTTTAATAGATGGATTAAAGTAAACTGGACTTAGGTAGCTCCATTCTTTTAAACAATTAAATATTCCTGTATTTCTATTTTCAGGCACAAGAGGGGGGAAGAAAATTCTATCAGATAAAAATGCATTTATTTGATTTATACGCTTTCTTTCAGGATCGTCATAAAACTGTATGATAGGCGTACCAGAAATTCGGCACGCCAATGCTAAAGGGGCACTACTTGCAGCTACACAAATAGCAAAATTGTATTGCCTGATAAGTTTAAGAAATTCACCGGTACGCTTGATATTTCCATCCCAAAAGATAGACCATTTCGTTCCCCTGCTACTTCCAACAGGTACGAGTGTTATTCCTTTGTACTCTCTTTTTATAATTGAAGGCAACTTCCCTCGATCTAAATAGCAGACTAACACGTTCCACCCTTCATCTTTTAATCGAAAAGCTAATCCCCTGAACAAATTCAACTGTGCAGGATGTTTAATATCAAATAGAATTGAATTATTGATCATTTAAAAGTTTGTATTAATGGAAATATCGTTTGTAATTTCTCTCATAGGTTAGTTTATCTATCTTCCTCTTCCGAATCAATTTTGCAGGATTTCCAGCGTAAATAGACCAAGGTAAAGTATCTTTAGTAACTACTGACGCCAAAGCAACTACAGTGCCTTCAGCTATAGTTCTGCCAGGCAATACATATACACCTGTAAATAGACTAGCGTTATCCCCAATTTTTACTTTGGCGCCCATGGATTTATAATCAGGATCATCCAGATCGTGACCTAACGTAAAAATCCTTACATATCCAGCCAAATCCACATAATTCCCAATTTCAATACCTCTTCGACCATCCAACAAACTGCCATGTCCTATGGAGCAATTTGTACCAATTTTAATTTTCGAAGGAGCATAGACTCTGACCCCCATTTGTATATGGGAGTTTTTTCCAATCTTCATTCCATATAAATACCTATAAAAAAACTCACGGATAAAATAGCTGGGAATTCTACTAACGATATGATTAGCAAAAGCCAAGTATAAGAAACGAAAGTAATTGATTATCTCTCTCACTAGTGGTGCCAGGTTTTAGAAATTTATTGACCATATAATTAAATTCTAGACTTAATAAGTTTAGCAGGGACACCGCCCCAGATCGTAAAAGGAGGAATATCCTTTGTCACTACAGCTCCAGCGCCAACGATACTCCCTTTACCTATCCTTATTCCTGGCATTACTATTACCCTCAACCCAAGCCAGACATCATCTTCAATAATCGCTGTATATGCTTCTGATCTTCCTTGATCCGCCATAGGAACATCCACTTCGCTATTCAAATGAGTTTTTCCCAAAACAATGCATTCACGTGCAATCATTACATTATTTCCTATTTCAACATTATCCAATCGTACAGACTCATTAATTTGACAATTGTTACCTATAACTACACCATTTCCAGCACCAACGTATACCCCCTTCTGGATTTTGGTGCCGTTACCTACAACTATCACTTTCCTCAAAAGAGAAACTCTTATGTGAGTTAAATAAAGGTCCTCCCGGCCACCAATAACTTGGAAAGTTGGATGCAAAAAGATAATAAAATAGTAAATATATTTTTTTCATTTAACTATGATAGGATTTTAGAGTTTATAAAATAACAAGAACGAAATATTACTATAATTACTTTAAATGTAATTATTGATATCTAAAATTTATTCTTAGCCTTTGAAATTTCAGCAATTGCTAACGCCATCCAAGCCTGCCAACGTACGTAGTTGATTTTTGATTTGTACACACGATTCTGGAAAAAATAAAAATAGCCATCTTTAGAATCATAATAATTCGATACAGCCCAATTAAGAATTGTTTCAGCTCTATCAATTTGCCCTATTTTTGAAAATAGAATTATGGCATTGGCAATATCTCTTATTTCGGTATCTATAAGCTTACTTCTAATATCCTTTGGGTAATGTATTGTGTGGAAATGAAGTGGTCTTGGGCCAATAAAACAATTTGTATTATAATCAGCCAATGCTGATTCAAACATTAAATTTGAATTATCGGTACTCACTACTTCATGCATATGATAGATGGATTCCAACATAAAGACAGTATGAAAATTATCAACATATGGGTTTTTGACAGAGTAACCCCAAGAACCATCAGGATTTTGTACTGATACCAAATAATTTAAAATTTTTGACAATTTAGTTTTAAGATCTTCACTAGGAAAGATCTCATAATATAAAGCATAAAATCTGCCCACTTTGGCAGTTGCATTATAAACCTCATCCTTCTGATTTGGAAGATAGGAATACCATAAAGTATGATCATCCTCAAATTTAAGCCATTTAGAACTGAGTAATTCCTCAAATGATATTATACAATCCAGTAATTTTTTATTGCCTGTAACTCTGTATGCTCTCAAAAAAAGCAAACATAGTGAACAGTGAGATTATAAGAGAGGTCTTACCTGGACCAGACTGGTATCGGGAAAGAGCCATCTCAAAAGCAAAGCCTACAGAGTACTCTTCGAATTCATTACTACGATTTTCTATAAGCCAGTTAATTAAATAATCAATTTCAGTTGAATATTTTATTGGATCGTAAATACATAAGGCCTGCAAAAAAAGGGCGTTAGATTTAGAATTGTAAGAATCTCCAATACCAAGTGCCTTACGAAAATTAATGGGGGAAATTTTATTCAAAAATGAGAGCTTGGATATCAGTTGAGAGGGCAAGTTAACCTTTGAGCTAGCAAAATCGTAAGGATCTATACCTCTAAAATCTTTAACACTAAAATTAGCTACAATTCTATCTATTATTTTATCCATACATATGTTTTTTAAGCCGGTCTACTACCACAGTAGGAGAATAAAGAGACTTTCCACGTTTAAAATTTTGATTACTAATTGAATTCAACAATTCAATATTATTTAAAGAATCAATTATGACATAAGATATACTTGAAGGAGAAAGATCATTTAATAGAAACCCCATCTCCTGTTCCTTAAAAAAATACTTTAAACCTCCTACAGGTGGTACAATCACGATACATCCCGCAGTAATAGCTTCTAAGACACTAATAGGTAAGCCTTCCCCATGAGAAGTTGGCAAAACATAATAGTCCGCCCATGCGAAATTCTCATACTTTAAAGTACCATCAACTCTCCCAATATAGGAAATATCAAGCTTACTATTTGAAGAAATCCAATCAATAACCTCGGTTTCAGCTGATCCAGAACCAGCTATTCTAAGTTGCAAATTAGGAATATTATTGCTAAGGATTTTAAAAGCCTCAAGAAGCCGAAAGATCCCTTTATCTTCTTCTAGCCTAGCTAAGTATAACAACTTAATAGAACCACCATTGAAAAGTGATTTATTAATATTAAAAAAATCAATAAACTCTGAGTTAACTACTGTTACTTCAACTTCAATTTTACCTTCATCAATTCCAATAGAAACTAAATCATTTTTAAAATCCTCTGAAAGAACAAAAATTTTGTTTGCATATCTGAAAGAACTACTTGATATCTTATTTTTAAAATCAATAAAGAACTTTCGAATCCCATCCGTGAATAAATAAATAAAAATCTACTTTAAGTAATTTACAAATAGTACAATAAACTTTATCTCGAAGATAAGCTTTTTTATTCAAAGAAGTATTAATAAAAACTTTAGAGTTAGAATTAGTTAAAACACCTTTAAAAAACAATAAATAATCATTGACCAAACTAAACAATTTCTTGAGAATACTTCTACCTTCTCCACCTCTATAATAGTAAATTTCCTCTAAGTCCCATTTTCCTATAAGAGATTTAACATAAGATGAAACACCACCAGATAATTGCAAATGAGGGCTTAAAATAATTAATTTCTTACTTTTCATTATAAGTATCAATGATTTGATTAAATAAAGATTTATCTGATAAATAATAATCATTAAGAAATGTCAGGGTATCATCATCAAGCTTTTTAGAATTCCCTTTATTATAAATTTCAAATTTATCTGGTAATACTACAGGTACATTTAAAAAATTATAAACTCTAGTTAATTCCGATTCGGGAGAATTAAGTAAATCTTCACTTTGAAGAATACAGACATTCTCTTTTTGAAAATATTTGAAAACATTTGATAACTGATGTCCATACAATCCTCTACTTAAATAACTAAATGTCTGAAAATTATAACTATTAAAACTTTCATCTTGATGCATTTTTAAAAGATCATAATCGATCCTAGAAGATTCTTTCGCGATAGCATCCTTAAAAGACAAAGATTCTTTACCTTTCCGGAATTCCATCTTATAATGAGAATAAGCCCTTTCAATAGGGTCTCTAAATACTATAATAATTTTTACATTTGGCAATAAAGCTTTAATTCTTTTTAAAGCATGAGGATGGAAGATATAATAAGGAGAAGCTTCTCCAGAAATTGTATTGCCACTCAAAACCTTAAGTGGAAAATAACTTTTATACCAATTAATTCCCTTATTGAAATTATTATCAAAATAATGTACTTCTTTTAAGGAAGACATTGAAATATTAGGATGCAAATTCAAATAATGGAACAAGGAAGTTGTCCCTCCTTTTTGCAATACCAATAATTATAAATTCAGGTAATTTGCGAAGTCTAGAAGTAAGTAGACGTGGCAAGTGTAAAATAAGCTTAATAAATTTCTTAATCATTTGTAATAGAATTAGATTTTAAAAACCCACAAAATGCACCCAATAAAGTAAATGAAAAAGTCTTGTATGTAATTGCCCAGACATTTCCAGACAAACCAACAAAAAGGACTAAAATAAATATAACAAAAAATTGAGTATAATAGTCTGAATCTATATAATTTTTAAAAGACCTAGCATAGTTGAAAATTCTCTTAAAAAAATATAAATATAATAATAACCCAACAACTCCAGAGGAAAAGAAAATATAGGTATAATCAACATGTATCGGTCTGTCTCTGAAAAAACCATAATTACCAATTGTATTAAATGCTTCTCTACCGAACAAATAATTAGTAAGAACACTACCTTTTTCATTAAATGTATTAAGAACAAGAAATAGTTCAAGATATCTACCTTCTTGCTCATAACTGTAAGAAGAATCTGTTAAGTAATCCCTCTCATTAAGTCTTTCTTCAAATTGTTCTTCAATCAAAGGAAATGACACTAGAATTAGAAGTGAAATCGCTCAATAGAAATCCAAGCAAGTTAGTAATCTTACCCTTGATTAGTTGAAAAAGGATTGGTAAAGAAAAAACAATTACAACTACCGTTCTCCTAATGGTAATTAATAGGATAACCAAGCAAACAATTCCTACTAAAGCCCAAAAATACTTATTTTTCAATATACCCTTATTAATAAAAAATGGAATTAGCCCCACAAGAAATGCTGGAGCATAAAGTTTAGCATCACCTAAAGCAACCTTAAATACATCAGAATCTTCATTCGAATATGATATATCTCCTATCCCAAATTTATTAGCTAGGAAAACAAAAATCACATATAAAATTAAAATTAAATAATTAGACCGAATAAAGAGAACAAACTTAGGCTTTGAATCAATTAAAGAGCATGCTATTGGGAAAAACAGAATAGCAGATGCAACTTTGATATATTCGAGAATAGAGTAAATAATATCCGAGGAAAACAAGATCAAAAAAGCCCAATAGAACAAATTAATATAAAGAATAAAAAAGTAATTATTCAATTTCCTAGAATAAAGAATAAAGTAGAGAAATATAAAAAGAGTATTGATTACTATTCTAACAAGTGAAACAATCGATAACGAACCTTCAAAATAATACAAAAAGTCAATTATAAAATTAAACGGAATAATTATTAAAAAAATGTTAAATAAAAAGTTTTTATATGAAATCAAATAAGACATAAAATCAATTCTTAAAAAAAGATTTAAAATAAACTACCTTAGAATTAATAAGCTCTGGGCTTTTAACAGAGTTAATGATAAAGTTTGTAATTGAAGTATACATATACTTAAATCCCAAAACTACAACAGGAAAAGCTATTTGAGAAATTTTAACTTCGATATATTCATACTTAAAAAATTCAATATGAGCTTTGCTAAAATAAGAAATTATATTTATTTCATTCTTGCTAAGTTCATTTTTCCAAACAAAGCCTCTATCATTTATAGCAGAAGAATTTACATTTTTGTGAAGATGTTTTTGAAGATCCCCTATCTCTTTAGAATATGATTTGTTTAATGCTTTTGAATTAGAACATTCAAGAAAAGACAAACAGCACTCCAAATACTTAGATTGATCTTGTAGTAAATCTTCGTATCTAATATGTAGGATTTTATTTTCATGCAAATTCTCAAAGGAAATCGCTTTACTAATTTTATAATTATACTTAAGTGAAGTTTTAAAAGGATTATCACTAAAAACTTTGCCTTGCAAATTTATAGATTTTGATTTTGAATTATGAACACCTCTTGGATCACGCACTGATATGGATAAATTTGCAATTAGGGAAGTACTCAACCATTTTATCCATATGGTCAAATAGTGGATGCTTAATAATAATCCATTTAGCAGGAAATTCAGCCGAAAGCATACCTATAATTCCATTTATTAAAGACTGATATGTTAATACTTGCTGTGATCTTAAATTTTCAATTTCTAGTTCCAAAGAAAGTTTATCAATATTAAGCTCCTGAAAATGTGGCTCTTTAAACAAGAAATTAACTATGTCGCTATTAGATATTTTATTAAAATCCAAATGCGAATCTAAAATTCTAGAAATAAAAGCACTTTCTGGAGAAACTATTAAATCATCATATTCATGAAGTTTTTTAGATAAGAATGTAGATCCAGACCTTGGAATCATAAATTAGAAACCCTATATTCATCATTAAAATTTAAAGTTATACATTAGTTGAATCCTTCTAAAGATTAAATGATTCCAAACTATTGCGGTAAATATATTAGAAATAACAACAGAGTAAATTCCAATTAAAGGAATAAATAAAATAGACAATAAAATTGAAAAAGAAACTATAATAAAAGTAATCTTCAAATAATAATCTCTAAGGTCACTTAGTTGTGCAAACAACCCAACTGGTCCATAATGGATATTAACAATATTCGAAAGTATTAAAATTACACCCAATATTATATTTGGAAAATCAATTTGGTATTCATATAGATATAAATATAGTGGCAACACACAAAGTGCAATTACACCAAATAAATAGCCAATATATTTTGTGACTTTTATTTTGGACTTCAACGTATCAGTCAATTTTTTAGAAGATATACTTACAAGAATATTTTTGGCAATATCTGCATTCAAGGCTACCAAAGGGAGCTTTATAAGTTGCCCTAACTTCTGAAGAATGGAATACAGTCCGACAACAGATTTATTAAAATATGCTCCTACAACAAATACTTCAATCCATACCTTCAAGATTTGAATACTGCTACTTAAAGAAAGAGATATACCATGCTTATATTGATTCCAAAAGGACGTCTTCTCACCACTAAAATTAGCGCCATATTTGTACAACTGAAAAATAAAATAAAATATCACCAAAACCATTACGATAAATGAGCTTATATTGATTAAATATATAACATCATAAGATGGATAAGTACAGATCAATATCATCATGATAATGGACCTACTCATATCCTTAAAAAGAATATAAATATTTCCATTAGATTTGGAACGTATTACTTCAAAAAAAAAGGAACTAATCGTGTAAGTTAAAATCGAATATACTAATTCTTCCCTAAATAAATCAAACAAGCTATTTATAGATAAAAATATTATACAAGCTATAAAGACATTAATCAGAACAGAAACTATTAATACAACTACAGAGCTTAAATTAAACTTAACTCCGACAGAATTCATTTTTAAACCTAACATCCCAAAGCCAGTACCTAAAGCAGTGGATAAAAGGAGCAAATATCCGTGTAACAAAATATACTGTCCATAATTTTCAGATCCTAACTCAAAAATAAATACTTTTATAAATGCAAAGGTTAATAAAACACTTGTTATTTTAATTAAAATAGAAAAAAGCTGACTTTTAATCACTCCAAATTCAACTTCCTTAAATATATTTTTCATTTACTTTTTACAATAAACCAAGGATTAAGCAAGTCTTTTTTGTTATATTCTAAACTGGAATTTTCTGGCCATTTCATCACTACCCCATTCATAGCTTGAATAACTCCATGCGCAGCTGCGGTATCCCACTCCATAGTAGGGGCAAAACGTGGATAGATTTGTGCTTTACCTTCCGCTACAAGTAAAAATTTTAAAGATGATCCCATAGAGATTACTTCCACACCTGGGTACTTATCAATAAACTCCTGAGTCTCGGGGCTTAAATGTGATCTACTTGCAACTATAGTCTTAACTTCAGATGACTCGTGCTTCTTTAATTGAAAAGCCTCATTATGGCCTTCTTCCTTCCAGGCCCCTTGTTCACTATTACCCCAATACAACCATTGCAAAACGGGCGCATATACTACCCCTAAAACTGGCTCACCACTGTGAATTAAAGCAATATTCACCGTAAACTCTCCATTTTTCTTTATGAATTCCTTGGTACCATCTAAAGGATCAACCATCCAGAAATACTCCCAGTTTTTACGCTCCACATAGGGAATATCTCTTCCCTCTTCTGATAAAATAGGTAAGCCAGTTTTCTCCAAAAAACCAACAATAACCTGATGCGCAGCTTGATCCGCAAGAGTCAAAGGAGAATTATCTCCTTTCATCTCTACTCCAAAATCAGCAGAGTTATAAATTTCAAGGATGGCTTTTCCAGCTTCTAAAGAAGCTTTTTTTGCCAGAGCAGTTAGCTCTTTTATATTGATTTCAGTATTCACTTAGTATTATTTAAACTTTCCATACCTCCCTACTACAGAGAAATTAGGAAAGATAGTTTATGATTTTTGATGAGAAATAGACTTAATACTTAAGTCTAACATCTTGCTACTTATATTATCATTCCAGCCCCAACCGTTTCATTGGTATTTGGGTCGATTAGTATTACAGATCCTGTCATTCTGTTTTTGCGATAGGAATCAAAAAATATAGGCTGCGCAGTACGTATGGATACTCGGGCAATCTCATTCATGCCTATTTCTTCAATATTCTCAATCCTGTGCAAGGTATTCACATCAACCTTATATTGAATATCTTTTACCATAGCCTGACATTCTTTGGTGGTATGCTTGACGATTAGTTTTGATCTATTTTGAAGTGATTTCTGATTCATCCAGCAAACCATTACTTCTAAATCCTGCTCAACAGCTGGTTGGTTATTTGGTCTAACAATCATATCGCCCCTACTGATATCTATTTCATCTTCTAATGTCATAGTCACAGACATAGGAGCATAAGCTTCAGCAATAGACTCTCCATTAAGCTCAATGGATTTGATTTTGCTAGTAAACCCAGATGGCAAAACTTTTACCTCATCACCTGCTTTGAAGATACCCCCATCAATTCTTCCTGCATATCCTCTAAAATCCTGAAATTCTAAAGTATGAGGACGAATAACCATCTGAACAGGGAACCTGCAATCAATATGATTGAAATCGGAAGCTATATGTACATGCTCAAGATGATACAATAATGTTGAGCCTTCATACCAATCCATTTTTTCAGATCGATCAACTACATTATCTCCTTTAAGTGCAGAAATAGGCACAAATTGAACATCCTTTATGTCTAGCTTACTTGAGAATGCCTCATAATCAGCCACGATTTTATTGTACACTTCCTCTGAATAATCCACTAAATCCATTTTATTCACACAAACTACTACGTGTGGGATTTTCAATAGGGAAGCAATAAATGAATGTCTATAAGTCTGCTCCAATAAGCCTTTTCTTGCATCTACAAGGATTATTGCAAGATTTGCTGTAGAAGCTCCAGTCACCATATTTCTAGTGTACTGAGTATGCCCTGAAGTATCGGCAATGATGAATTTCCGCTTTGGAGTCGCAAAATATCTATAAGCTACATCTATGGTGATCCCTTGTTCTCTTTCAGATTTTAGACCATCGGTCAATAAGGACAAATCAACATAGTCAAAGCCTTTCTTTTCAGAGGAAGTTTTTACTGCCTCAATTTGATCTTCAAATATTGACTTTGAATCGTACAATAATCTTCCTATTAAAGTACTTTTTCCATCATCTACAGAACCTGCAGTGGTAAATCTTAGTAATTGATTGTTTTCTTGTATGGACATTTTAATTTGTTGAATGTGAAAGGTTAAAAAGTTAAAGGTTGAATTAATTCTTTATAGAAATCTGAATACTTGGTACTTTGTACACTGTACTTGGTACAATAGATCAAAAATACCCCGCCTTCTTTCTATCTTCCATGGCCGTTTCGCCTCTTTTATCATCAGCTCTGGTACCACGCTCAGTAGTTCGGGTAGCTGCAACTTCCTCAATAATAAGATCTAGCGTATTTGCTTCTGAAAGTACTGCTCCTGTAATAGGCATGTCACCACAAGTTCTATAGCGAACTATTAATTTCTGGATTACTTCACCTGGCTTTAAAGGTAGGTAATCTGACTTTGCCAAAATCACCTCATCTCTAACTACACATTCTCTTTCATGAGAAAAATACAAAGACGGCAAATCTATATTTTCTGCCTTCATATACTGCCAAACATCCATTTCAGTCCAGTTTGAGATAGGAAAGATTCGGAAGTGCTCTCCATGATGTTTTCTACCATTGAATAGATTCCAAAGTTCAGGTCTTTGGTTTTTAGGATCCCACTGACCGAATTCATCTCGGTGTGAGAAAAATCTTTCCTTTGCTCTGGCCTTTTCTTCATCTCTTCTGGCACCACCCATAGCTGCATCTATCTTTAGAGATTCCAAAGTATCTAAGAGTGTTACAGTCTGTAATGCATTTCTACTTGCATTCACTCCTGTTTCTTCTCTAACCCTTCCTTTATCAATACTTTCCTGGACTGATCCAACTACAAGTTGCACTCCTAGTGCCTCCACTAATGCATCCCTAAACTCCAGTGTTTCAGGGAAATTATGACCTGTATCAATATGGATCAAAGGAAAAGGAATCTTTGCCGGGTAAAAGGCCTTTTTAGCCAAATGAGCAAGGAGAATGCTATCTTTTCCACCGGAAAATAAAAGTGCAGGTTTCTCAAATTGCGAAACCACTTCCCGAATGATAAAAATGGCCTCAGCCTCTAGTTCTTTTAAATGTGATAAATAATATTGTCCCATAATTTCGTTTTCGGGGTTATAAAATTAATGGCAAATGTTAGCCGAAATTGTTTTAATTACTTTTTTAACTGAGTCAGCAAGTTCTTCCTTATCAGAGTGAATATGAACAGCAGGATTTATAGGATGCTCATAAGGAGAATCAATACCTGTAAAATTCTTAATAATTCCCTTCCTAGCTTTGGCATATAGACCTTTTACATCTCTTTTTTCGCAAACTTCTAATGGACAATCCACAAATACCTCAAGGAAATTTTCATTACCTACTAATTCTGCTATCATCTCCCTTTCCTCTCGAAAGGGTGAAATAAAGGCAGATACAACCAACAAGCCAGCATCCATCATCAATTTTGAGACTTCTGCGATTCGGCGGATATTTTCAACCCTGTCTTTGTCGGAAAAAGCCAAATCTTTGTTTAACCCAGTTCTAATATTATCCCCATCAAGCAAATAGGTCATAAACCCATCTTCAAAAAGCTGTGACTCAACAGCATTTGCTAGGGTTGATTTTCCTGAACCTGAAAGCCCAGTGAACCAGATTAACTTAGGAGTTTGGTTTAAACGTTTTTTCCGCTGAATTCCAGATACTTTAAATACTGTGGGATGTATATGATTTTCCATCTTATAAATAATAGTAGTTAATAAATACTAAGGTGGTAATAGAATATAAAATTGTTAAGGGGAAACCGATTCTAGTATAATCCTTAAATCTGTAATTCCCTGGTCCCATTACCATTAAATTGGTTTGATAGCCTATTGGAGTCATAAAATCAGCTGAGGCAGCAAAAGCAATCACTACAAAGAATGGGGTTAAAGGAAGTCCTGATTGCATGCCCATTTCATAGGCAATCGGAAACATAATAGATACTGCAGCAGCATTAGTTATCAAAGAAGTAAGCGCTAATGTAAGAATAAATAGAACTGAAATTGAAATTATAGGTGAAGTTCCTATAAGAATACTATTTATATATTCTACTACATAATTAGCCGTACCTGAGGTCTGAATTGCTACTCCAACGGCTAAAGCAGAAATTAGAATTACCAATAAATCCAAATCTACCGCGCTTTTAATGTTTTTCACTGAAAGTACTTTCATAATTACCATTATTATGATTCCAATAAATGCAGCGAGGAAAAGATCAATAATTCCAAATACTCCCAATAGCAATATTAATCCAGATAGAAAACTAGGGAGCGTACTTCTAAAGGTGACTTGTTCTGAAATTTCACCAGTTTTTGAGAGTAGTAGAATATCCCTATTTGATAAATTGACATCAATATCTTTAGATCCCAGCAATAATAATAAATCCCCGGCTTTGAACTGAATCTGCCCCAAATTCCCGGTAACCTTCTCTCCTTTTCTATAAACAGACAATATTGAGGCTTTAAACTTATCTCGAAAGCCTGATGTTTTGATTGATTGCCCTATTAAATCACTACCGGAAGGGATAACTGCTTCGGATAGGGCACTAAACCCATTGGAATATATATGGCTTTCTTCAGGAAGTTCTAGGCCGTTCTTCTCATTGATCAAATTCAATATTGCTTTTGTATTTCCTGCAAAAAACAGAATATCCTCAGCATGAATAATTCTATCAGATGAAACTGCTGAAATACTTCTTTCTCCTCTTTTTATTTCAACCAAAAATAATTCTTTCAAATGTCTTAATCCTGCTTCTTCAATGGTTTTACCTATAAGAGGGGATGTACTATTAACCCTTGTTTCAACTAAGTACTCATTTAGATGCCCGATCATTTCCTCTTTACTCCCCTTATGACTAGGAAGTAAGGCTTCTGAGAATAGGGATAAATAGAGAAGTCCTACCACCGCTACAATTAGACCGAGAAAAAGAAAATCCTGATATTCCAAGCTTTCCAGACCTGACTGCACAATCAAGCCATTTAAAACCAGATTTGTGGAAGTACCGATCAGTGTAATCATCCCTCCTAAAATTGTTGCGAAAGAAAGTGGTATCAGAAATTTAGAAGTAGAAACCCCATTCGAATCTGCCCAATCTTTAACAAAAGGGATCATAAAGGCCACAACTGGAGTGTTATTTAAAACACTAGAAAGTCCTGAAACTAGGACCATCATTCGAATTCTAAATTGATGAGCACTGAGTTTTTGACTGAACAGTCGATAAAAGAAGTCTTTTCCAAGATTTTTCTGGATTCCTGCAGTCAAAATAATAAGTAAAAAAATTATTATGATTTGCTTATTCGCCAAGCCTTCTAGGAAATGTTCAATTTGGATAATACCTGCAACTATTAGTATAAAAACTGAAGCTAAGAATGCAAGTGATGCTCTAATCCAATTTTTGTATAAAACTACTACAAGTAAAACTATAACTGCAGAAGTAAAAAATATCTCAAATGACATAAATGTTATTCAGCCTGTCTAAATACCTCGTGACCTCCTACAACAAAATGTAAATCATTTTGCATTAATTTAATATCAGAGCGCATCATATCTTCTACCAAGCCTGCCAAATCATATTCAGGCCTCCAGCCTAATTGGGTTTTAGATTTTGTGGGATCACCGATGAGTACATCGACTTCGGTAGGGCGGAAGTAGGTCGGATCCACTTTTATCAAAGTATCACCAACGTTAAATGTTAATTTGTTAAAAGTTAAATCGGACCCTGGACTTTTAACATTTAATTCTGAACCATTAACAGTCAACTTTTGTCCAGTAGAATAAAAATATTTCTGTTCATCAATAGCGTCAAGTATCCCTACCTCGTTAACTCCTTCTCCTTCCCAGCGGATTTTGAAACCTACATGTTCGAAAGACATTTGAACAAAGTCACGAACCTTTGTAGTTACTCCGGTGGCAATCACAAAATCTTCCGGCTTCTCTTGCTGAAGTATCAACCACATAGCTTTTACATAATCTTTAGCATGCCCCCAGTCACGAAGAGCATCCAAATTACCTAGGTACAAGCAATCCTGTAAACCTATGGCGATTGCAGCCGTAGCCATAGTGATTTTTCTAGTGACAAATGTCTCTCCTCTTCTAGGCGACTCATGATTGAAAAGGATTCCATTGCATGCAAACATACCATAAGCTTCTCGGTAATTTTTTGTGATCCAGAACCCATAAATTTTAGCTACACCATAAGGTGAGCGAGGGTAAAAAGGAGAATTCTCATCATAGAATCCTGCTGAATTTTTATTATCTGGCATTCCTCCATATAATTCCGAGGTAGAAGCCTGATAAATTCTGGTTTTCTTTTCCAAACCAAGTATACGCACTGCTTCCAGAATTCTAAGTGCGCCTATACCATCTACATTGGCTACATATTCAGGGGAATCAAAAGACACCTTTACATGAGACATGGCTCCCAGGTTATAAATCTCATCTGGCTGCACTTCCTGAATGATTCGGATGATATTCATTGAATCCGTCAAGTCGCCGTAATGAAGCTTAAAATTAATTTCCTGCTCGTGCTGGTCTTGATAAAGGTGGTCTATTCTTTGGGTATTAAAGGAGGATGCTCTACGTTTAATACCATGGACCACATAACCCTGCTGCACTAAGAGTTCGGCTAAGTAAGACCCATCCTGTCCGGTGACACCAGTTATTAATGCAGTTTTCATGAATTTATTTTTATCAAAATGATCATTGAAAGACTCAGAGATCACTGAGGAGATTCTTTTTTCTTCGTTAAATTATTAAGCAATACAAAATTTAAGAGCATTTGCTTTTACAAATGTCTTTTAAGCACTTTTTTTCTAAGAAAGTTTCTGAGCAAGACATATTGATGGGGAGCCAGGAGTTTTAAATAAGTATCAACTGCACTTTTTATTCCAATAATATTCCCTTCATGATAGGATTTAAAATAAATAAATTCTCTCATATTTAATCCCTTGATACTATGGGCAATTTTCCAGCGATCTGCCAGTTTTATTTTGGGATCTGCCCAGTTCCTTCCTTGATTGTATTCACATTCGGCTATAAACTCCTTGGACAAAAAACAAGAAAACCCAGCTTTTTGGGCTCTTAAGCCATAATCGAAGTCCCCTAAATTCTGTGTAAATGCGCTGGAAAGAGTCCCTATTTGATCTACAATAATCTTAGGTATCAATACAAAATTCCCGTTGATAAACTTAAGTTTTTGCAAGTTACCATTAGGTTTTACAGGACTGGGATCTCCATGACCCCCATAGGAATATTCATTTGTACCTGGTTTGGCACAAGCAGCTGAAATAATGGCTTTATGATTTAATTCTTGAGAATATGTAAACATTTTTATAAATGCATCAGGCAATAAGAAGGTGTCATCATTTAGCCAAAAGAAGAAATCAAACTCATCAGTTTCTCTTGCTTTTTCCCAGGCTAAGTTCATTCCCCCATTCCAGTATAAATTCCCTGTTCCTGAAATAACTTTTACTTCTGGAAAATTAGCTTTAATAATCTCAGCTGTACCATCAGTTGATCCGTCATCACATACAAATACCTGCATCTCAGTATCCAAAGGAAGATTTTGTGTAAATAGATTTTCAAGACATTTTCTGGTCTTTTCTTTTCTATTATGACAGGTGATTAAAACGGCGAGTTTCAAGAAGAGTTGAAATGTTAAGGGTTAAGAGTTAATTGTTACGCGTTAATTGTTAAATGAAGTCAGAATAACTTTTAACTATAATTTCACTTGCTTAAACGTCTCTTGACTCTCAGGAACCACTCGTAGGTTCTCTTGATTCCTTCCTCCAATCCTACCTTGGCTTTCCAGCCAGCATCAGTAATTTTAGATACATCCATTAGCTTCCTAGGTGTTCCATCAGGTTTGCTTGAATCCCAGATGATTTCTCCAGTATGGCCTACCGTTTTTTGTATTAATTCTGCTAATTCTTTAATCGTCAGATCTACTCCAGTCCCTACGTTGTACAAATTCTCGCTGGAACTTGTTTTCTAAAGCAAAAACTACCGCATCGGCCAAATCTTCTACAAATAAGAATTCACGCATCGGTGTTCCACTTCCCCATAACGTAACTGGCAAATCCCCACTTAAATTGCTTTTTCTATTCATGCCAACTGTCACCTGATCACAGCCAACTGGCAACTGTTTAGCCTCATGGAACTTTCTAATCATTGCTGGAAGTACATGGGATGTAGTTAAATCAAAATTATCATGCGTTCCATAAAGGTTGGTAGGCATTAGGGAAATATAATCCTTACCAAATTGCTTTCTAATTGCCTCACAAGCCTTTACTCCTGTAATTTTTGCAATTGCATACCACTCATTTGTAGGCTCCAATGGGCCAGAAAGTAAATATTCCTCCTTAAGTGGCTGTTGAGCCATCTTAGGATATATACAGGAAGACCCTAAGAATATAAATTTCTGTACATCCGCTTTCAGAGAATAATCAATCAGATTATTCTGAATCTGCATATTCTCCATTAGAAACTGATAGGGGTAATTATTATTTGCCAATATCCCTCCTACCCTTGCTGCTGCATCAATTACTACTTCAGGCTTTTCAATATCAAAAAAATCCGCGACTGCAGTCTGACTTCTAAGGTCTAGTTCGGCAGAAGTTTTACCAATCAAATTGCTGAATCCTTTTGCCTCCAACGCTCTCCAAATAGCCGAACCGACCATTCCTCTATGTCCAGCGATGTATATTTTTGTGTTTTTGTTCACTTTCCTTTGTTTTGATTATTTAAAAAAACCTAAGATGAGAGGTCAAAGGTGAAAGGTTAAAAGGTTTTAGCGATTGCATTTATTAAGCCTTTTAACATTGAAGCAATCTCTACTCCCAGATTTTCTAGTTTGATTAATACCTCTTTAGCAATCCAATTCCTTTTTTCAAATAAGGTGAGAATAGAAACAGTCTCATATAATGAACCACGCGCTATGTAAAGAAACCTTATGTATTCTTTTTTTGAGTCTCTTCCTTTCCCTTCAGCAATATTTGAAGAGATAGAAACTGAACTAGCTTCAATTTGCTCTATTAATCTATAATGCTTTTGTGATGAATTTAAATTTTCAATAATATCTAAAATTGAGTCAGCAAACTCAATGGACTTTTGCCAAACTTTCAACTCCTTAAAAGCAAAATCATTACTCATTATTTAAGAACTTTTTCCTTTGAGCTTTCACCTTTCACACTAAGTCCGGATTCTCCCTCTCCAATCTCTCAAACACCTTCTTCACATCCTGTGCATTATCCTTCTTGAGAACTAAAATAGCATCTGCTGTTTGAATCAACATGGTATTTTTCATGCCCAGAAACTCCGTGTGAAGCTTCGTTCCTATTACCATATTGCCTTTGGAGTCAACAGTATGTCCCTGCTTTTTGAAGTGATCATAAATAGATTCAAAAGAACCCATATCTGACCAAGCAAATTCTGAGGGAACAACTTTGATTTTTTTAGTATTTTCCATCACAGCATAATCCACTGAAATGGAAGGGATCTTCATGGATAGTTCAAAATCTAGTTTACCTTCCGTCGCTCCATCAAATGCTATTTTTGAAGAAGTATAGACTTCAGGTTCAAAGGCTTTCAATTCCTCTAGGTATACTCCTGCCTGAAAACAGAACATTCCTGAATTCCAATAGAAGTTTCCACTTTTCAAAAATCCCTCAGCTGTTTCCAAATTCGGTTTTTCACGAAATCCCTTTACCTCTTCTCCTTCTGCCTCTATATAGCCAAAACCAGTTTCAGGTTTGGTTGGCTTCAATCCAAAGGTGACTATAAAACCATCTTTGGCCAGTTGAATAGCTCTATCTACTGCCAGCTGGTAGTTATTTCCAGACTCTATCAGATGATCAGAAGGTGTAACAAACAGAATATCCTCTGGCTGAGCTGCAAAGGCTGCAAAAGCAATAGCTGCTGCTGTATTCCTAGGACAGGCCTCGATAATCTCTACATAAGTAGATAACCCAGCGGAAGTGAGGTCTTTTCTTGACAATTCGAAATTATCACAATTACCTACCACCATTACCTCATCACAAAAATGGGAATTTCTGCTTATGGTCTTTTGAAAAAGCGTATTCCCTTCAAAAATTGGCAAATATTGCTTGGGTTGGGATTTGCGGGAGAGAGGCCATAGTCTGGAGCCAACTCCGCCGGAAAGGATGACGTTAAATGTTTTCAAGATTTGTCGGTTATCAGTTGTCGGTTGTCGGTTGTCAGTTGTCAGTTGTCAGTTATCAGTTATTTAGCTACCGATTCCGTAAGATTCAAAACCAAGGGATTTCAGATACTTTTTGTCGTAGATATTTCGGCCATCGAATATCACTTTGTTCTTCAATAGTCTACCTACTACATCCCAACTTGGAATTCTGAATTCTGACCATTCAGTAACCAAAAGAAGTGCATCAGCATCCACCAAAGCTTCATATGCATCTTTGCAATAAGTCACCTTGTCAAAGATATAATGTTCTTTGGCTTCTTCCATAGCCACTGGGTCGTATGCCTTCACCGTTGCTCCGGCTGCTCTCAATTCATCGATGATCACTCCGGCGGGAGCTTCTCGCATGTCGTCCGTATTTGGCTTGAAGCTTAGTCCCCACATCGCAAAGGTCATTCCTGATAAATCCTCTCCGAAGTGAGCTTTTACTTTTTTGGATAGCACATATTTCTGATCGTCATTGACATCTTCTACAGCCTGTAGCACTCTTAGGTCGTAGCCGTACTGCTTGGCCGTTTTGATGATTGCTTTCACATCCTTCGGAAAACAAGACCCACCATATCCTACTCCTGGGTAGATGAACTTATTGCCGATTCTTGGGTCAGATCCAATACCTTTTCTAACCATGTTTGCGTCAGCACCTACCAATTCACATAAATTTGCTACGTCATTCATAAAAGAAATTTTGGTAGCCAGCATGGCGTTGGCGGCATACTTGGTCATTTCTGCAGAAGGGATATCCATGTAGATGATTCTCTCCCCACTCAGCTGGAATGGCTTGTATAAACGCTTCATAATCTCTTCAGCTCTTTCGTCATCCACTCCAATTACAATTCTATCCGGCTTAAGAAAGTCTTCCACTGCAGCTCCTTCTTTCAGGAATTCAGGATTGGAAGCTACCGCAAATGGTAAATCAGAACCTCTTTTATCCAAAGCTCCTTTAATTGCTCCACGAACTTTCTCTCCTGTAGTCACCGGAACGGTACTTTTCGTAGCTACAACTATGTAATCAGTCATTTTTGAACCGATCTCATCAGCTACGGCCAATACGTATTTCAAATCCGCAGATCCATCCTCTCCCGGAGGTGTACCCACAGCTATAAAAGCTACCGATGCTCCTTGGATGGCTTCGCCCAAATCCGTGCTGAATTTAAGTCTTCCGCTTTTGAAATTTCTAACAACAACCTCTTCCAAACCTGGCTCATAGATCGGCATGATGCCTTTCTTAAGGTTGTCTATTTTTTTCTGATCGATGTCTACGCAGGTCACTTCGATACCTACATCTGCAAAACATGCTCCTGATACCAAGCCTACATAGCCTGTACCTACAACTGCAATTTTCATAATTGATTCATATATTAATTTGAATATTTAAAAAAGACAAATATTACATATCGGACACAGCTTCGCCCCTTCAGTCCCAAATTGTAATATGAAGGAAGTTAATATTCTTCAAATGAAACAGGCATCAATCTGTTTCTCAGAATATTATATCCTAACTTATACGATTACAATAGACTTAGCTATTACTTGCTGCTTGGTGAAAAACTGAAACGGATTTAAACCAGGTTTCTTGGATATTAAGACATAAAAAGTGCCTATGAGTTGTTTATGAGGCTTGTTTACCCGTTTCATGCTGTAAAGATAAGAAAGTGAGTAATTTTTGTACTCACTTTTTACCCTTAATTTCGATATTAATTTTAATTATTTATGTTTGATATTTCCTATAACCTACTCCTAGCCAATTAGGGATTTTTAGTTGAGAAAATGAACTTACGAATCTTTCTATCAACACAGTAAGGACTAGTATTTTCCAATTTTTTATGCTATTTAAACTTATTTCATAATGCATAGGAAGTATTTGCATGGAAAAACTGGCTGTCACTATTCTTTAATTTTATCACAATAAAATTCAATGATTACTACTTTTAATAAGGTAAGATTTAAACTTTTCATAATTGTCAGCGAAATACGGTCATCTCACCTAAATGTTGCTTGAACTAAGATGTCTAGCACAATCATTTCATAGAGATGTATTCAACCTTAATGAATGTGTTTATGGTCAATAGTAGGCTTATTTGTAGATATCACCCTATGTAACACATCTTCCATGCAATCAGGATCGACTATATACCATAACTGAGAATTCACCATTCCCTCGATAAGAACCCATTTTTCTGAATCACCAACAACTTTGATAAGACGTTGATTTGGCCGATTTATCGTTTCGAATTGCCTAAGAAATTTCAACGAGAGAGTATCAAAAGATTTGCCAAAATCATGGGTGCACTGATATACAGCCATCATTTTGTCCGAAGCATAGAAAATATACTTACTACAACAAGGATCTTCTCCATGTTTGCCTGCCTTCACTATTTTATATTTCTGCCTATCTACCTGAAACGAAGCTATTACAAAAACTGATAAATCCTGATCAATATCAAGTTCATGCAAAGCAAAATCCAGAAAATCCTCTTCCAATCTTAATTTGGAACAGGCTAAGGATTGAGACAGGAAATAAAGTTCCTTAAGCATAGCAATTGGGTCAAAAGGAACAGTTTTACAGTAAAATTTAAACTTCACATCTATACCTGATACTCTAAGGGATTGGAAATGATAACCCGCTATAAGCCTACTCAGATGGTTCAATATGTTCATAGTAAAATTGTAGCCAAACAATGGTATTATTTTTTTTGCAAAACAGGTTCCTTCATCGTCTTATTTAGGGTATTACACCGGGCTTATGTGCTTTTTATTATAATGGATGAAATTAATGATATTAGGAGAAAGGACATACTTAGTAGAGCCTAATCTATTTCGTTTTTGTAGAGAATTGTAAATAAAATGAAAAATGGAGTAATGTAATTAGATTGAAAAGGAGGAAGTAATTTATTTTCTCTGTAAGGCATATAGTAACCAAGGTAGCATTATTTCTACATGATAATTACATGAGTTGTTTCAGTAGCTTATCCTATATCAATATCCACATTTATGCGGATAGTCAGTCTTTATGAAAACCCCTGTCAGAAAACAATAGCCTAATATTCTATTCTAGAAACGCTTTTTCTAGAATCGACCCAACAACTTGGTTGTGGGAAAAGTATAAAGTAAGAAATTCCCATCACAAAGATCAGGGAATTAATAGAGTATATAGAACGACGAATGAGCAACTAGTGAATATGTTAGTAAATAATGTCCATAATCGCCTGCCAGCTATGTATTATCCAGATCTTAATTGTATCACCATTTTCGATAAGGCAAGTCTGCCCCATATGATTCTGCAGCAGAACTCTCTCTTGAGAACGCGGAAGCCGAAGCTCAGAAAGATAAGCCAAATGCTGAACACACCGTTCGTAAGGAAGTGTTTCATTGCTAAACCTGAAATGCTCGAAAAGTAAACTTCCATCTCTTAAATAGTTAACCTGCTCGAAAGGAGTGAATATGGTATGCCCAGTAAACAACTGGGAATTATATACAATCTCCCTTTGGGAAAAAGTGGCAATACACTGGATTTTGGCATTTGAAGTAAAGAAATGATGCTTAAACCTGGGCATGACGTCGAGGGGAAATGGCTGTAAAAGACGTTCTTTCATTTTCAGAGAATAAAAGGAAGTAATAAAATCTTCGACTACCAAGAAAGGATTAAATCTACATACTTTCCCAGCATGAATAAATTCAACATCTATACCTTCGAATTCTGCTATAGTAGCAAAAGGTTGTACTAACACATAATTTCTCATATCTAAATATTATTAATACAAACCCAATAAGCGAGTAAAAGCATTTAATTGTAAATAAATTGCTATATAAATAATTAATATTTGACTTTGTTAATATTTAAACAAGTCATAAAGAACAAATTAATTGCTAAGCTCAATAATAAGCGTAGATCCCATATGATTGAGTTAAAATAAAAATTTCTAAATCGAGAAAGAATGCAGCATGCACAAAAATTTTTAGCGATGGTCACTCCAGTAAAAATATACACAAACCCATTTCCTAACTATATGAATATACTATAAAATTAATTTAGTGGGGAAAATCTAACAAATCCATGTTTGACTAGTGTAAGTAAGAGTAGCTCATATTTTAAGGGCTTAACCATAAAATCCTTTATATAGAAAGATTTTAGTGCTCTATTTCTATCCTCAACATTGAAAGAACTAGTCCTGATGATAACATCATAAGAAGACTTTATCTCATCGTTTAATTTATCAAATTCTTCCAGAAACTCCCAGCCATCCATGATAGGCATATGGAGATCCAATAAAATGAGTCGTTGGATATCAATAAACGGATCCAATGGGTGAGATTTGAGAAAGTCCAAACCCTCTTTTCCATTTTTAAAGCAGCGGATTGGTTCATGGAACTTCATTCTTCTTAACGCATTAATTTCCAGCAGCCTAATAGTGTCATCATCGTCAATGATAAGAATTTCGGACATTTTAAACTCCATATTAAATATATTCAAAAGACAAACAGTATAACAAAGGGAAAAACAACAACAATGCAAACACAAAACATGTTAATAACATGCAATAAAAACACCTAACTAAATCTATAACAAGTAATGCTATTATCTAAATATGACCAGTTAAATCTATTCCAAATAATACAACCAAACTTTTAGATGAGGGGCAACTTCTCCAAATTCTTTAATTTCTGTCAGAGCCTGGTCAAGTTTAACAAACCTATCAAGGGCTACCAAAAAATTTTGTTGTTTGGAAGAAGGTGGAAGTACATATACTTCCTTGGTAAAATCATCTCTAAGGTAATTGGCCCATGCATAGGCAGCTTCCAAATTTGGAAAACTTCCAGTCACCAAATAATAAAAATGGCCACCATTAATATCTTTATTACAAATTTCAGGATCTGCCCAGGTAACAAATGCCGTGGTGAGCGATTCAAAGGATTTATAAGTGAAGCCCATTCAGGTATTGGCTTCTCAGTTTTTAGTAAAGTTACCTTAGAGCCGGTGTGTATTACTTTCTGCATTCCAATATCAAAATCCGGATATTCGTATGGTTTATATTGAAATTCTCCTATAAAAAACACAACTTCTGTTCTACTATTTTCAATGTATTGCCTTTCCGTACAAATAGGCTCACAGGGCATTAAAGGATAAGAATCTCCATACGAAACGGAATAGATTCTATCAGGATCTATTCCCATTCGGATCAAATAGGTAATAATTAGTTTAGCCCTTTTCTCAGACACTCGCTTATTATAGTAGTGTCCACGTTTAGAATCTGTGTGAATTTTTAAATCAACCCGAACCTCTGGATTTTGATGGAGAATCTCAATTAGATTGTCAAGTGAGCGGTAATCCGATTCAGTAAGAGTTCTCATATATTCAATAGCCCAGGTCCTAGTCAAAACTAACGTCACGTTAAGAGGCAAGGGTCGTAGGCGAATATCTAAATCTGCCTTATCCCTAATAGGAATAAAACACTTCGGAATGCACATATATCCAGATGCTGCTTTTGAACCATTACCTACGAAATCATAAAAAGTGTATGGCATATCCATTGTACCTACCGAATCTGTTCTGTGATTAGCCCCCCCCCCAGTGTCGAATAATTTTGTACCAACTGCTGTACTCCAAATGGGTTTACCTTCATACCTAAAATTTGATTGCATGATTTTGGAATTTCTTTCCTTCAATGGGGAAATGGAAAATGTAGTATCTGTTAAATTCTCATTGTATAAAGGAATATTACAAGTATTAACCTGCTTATCATGTTTATTATAGATGGGACCGTTTATTAAATTAGATCGCCAAGGAGGTAAGATTTCTGATTTTTTAAGTGAAATCACTTTTCCTGATCTTTTTTCAAATAATAGTGGCTTTACAAAAAGTAAGTTAAAATTCATAATTACTATAAAATTAAAGAAGAAAAAGAAGTACTTCATAGAATGGTCGAAAAAGCAAATCCAGAAAATTTAATTACCTGAACAGCGAGCTGGTTATCGATCAGTAAAACCCAGAGCCTCAATGCGAGGTCTTGATTTCAACAAAATACACCAGCTCAACGATCAATTACCCATAACTTTAAGTTAGATCCTGCATATCAATCACTAAACATCATTAAAAGCTTTGATTTTTAATTAAATCGTACAGCAATTACGCCATTCAAATGAAAAACGAAACTAAATGATAGGATATAGTATATAATATGCGAAATATTGTAAACTAAAAGAATCCAAGTAATAAAAAGTCTGATAAAAAATGCACCTATCAAACAAAGACTCAAGCCTACAAAGAGCGGCAGTATTACAAAATGATTACTAAATCCAACCATATATAAGGTTGGATAAAAGAGGTAGTGTATTAGTCTAGGTTAAAGTAATCTAACGCCCCCTGTAACTTACCATAAGCAATCTATTCAAATTATTAACTAATAAACATATATGCAAAAAAAAATCAAACATACAACCATAAAACAATAATTCGTATATTTTTGTAAATAAAAAGAACCATGATATAAATCTTATTTAGTTGATAAATATGCGGTTAAAAATGAAAGTAAATAATTTATGATGTTAAATTTAACAAATTGTTATAGTAATTGCATTTTTATTAATTTCTCATGTAAATACCTGCCCATTTTTAAATTTTTCATGATACCTTCGAATGAGGATTAAAAAGTAGATTTAATGAAAAAGATTCTAATTGTAGAAAATGAGGATGAATTAGCAGAAAACATCCAAGATCTTCTTAGTCATTTGGGATATGAAACCGTCCATATATTAAAAAGTGCCACTGAAGTAATAGATTTCCTTAAATATAATAAGCCCGATTTAATATTAATGGATATTCTATTGGAAGGTAGCATGGATGGAATAGATTTGACTGAGCAAATAAGGAAGTCAATGGATATTCCGACTGTATTTATCACGGCGTATTCAGATTTGAATTTTCTAGAAAGGGTTGCCAATGTTCCCAATGAAGGATATATTTTAAAACCATTTTCTAAGGAAAGGTTGAGGTCAAATCTTTACTTAGCATTCAAATCATTTGAAAACAAATCTTCTTACCCCAAAAAGCGCACCTTACAAATTCGGGACAGGGGACACATCATTTCCTTATTGGAAGATGAGATTACATTCCTTAAGGCAGATGGTCTATATACGAAAATTTATACAATAGAAAAGCAGTTTACTATTCGGGACATAATGAAAGATGTGATGAACCATTTATCTAAGAAGCGTTTTATACGGGTTCACAAATCCTATATTATCAATTTATCCTACGCCAATTCAATAAACTCTAAAGAATTAATCGTAGAAAATACAGCCATCCCACTTAGAAGAGGTATATATAAAGAACTAAAAGCTAAGATTATTGATTTTAAAGAGAACTCTAATTAAATTTATTAAGTAAGTTTCAAAATATTTACATGGTCTCTCGTTATCTAACAAGATATAAAGAAGAACTCTTAAAGCGACCCATAGACGGACAGTTTTTTTTTGCTCTATTTTATTCTTAAATGATCTTCTAATCTAAAAGTGAAAGTGACTCTAAAATTAGCATCCCTTTGAGTCCTATTTGCTAGATTAGAATCCTCCAGATCTTGCCATAGATAAATCAAAACTTTGCTCCTCGGAATATGTTTAAATCAACCAATTGTCAGGTTATCAATTTAAAGGTATTGAAATTTACAATTTTTTAATCAAAACCTACAAATAGGTATCCGCACTGGAAAAAGTTGAAAGATTAAGCCGGCTCCCCTTTATGTGAATAATTCAGCTCCCAATTGTCTATCAATCTATTCATTTTATCTTCTTTAACAATTACCCACCCTTGCGTGTGTCCAAAAAATTCTATAAGTACGAAATTACCCTCCTCTTCTTTTATAATAAGATATTTTTCATTCGGATTTACTGAATTTACTTTGATATTTGGTTGGATATTATTTATAGTAAATGAAAAACTCCTTCCATAATCATATTTTCTGAAAAAGACGGCCGCTAGCTCATCGTCAATAAAAAATTCATAATAGCTTGTATTAAATTTTCCGGATTTAGTGACATACCTGTAAACTTTAAGAAAATCACTTCCTTCATTTATGTAGACTTTGATCTTTGCCTCTTCTAGACCAGAATCAGGTTTGATTCGTTCTAAAATCTCCTTGATAGAAACTTTGGTATTAACCTGAATAAATCTCTCTGTGACTTGCTTAATCCGAAGTTCCTTAATCATAGTAATCGGACTGAAGCTTACTAAATGTCCCATATAGTAAAATGTGGCAGCCATTCCATCCACAACTTTTTCAACGCGCTTGTAGCCCGTAAGTACCTTTCTGAAGTAATTAATCATAAATTTCTATAATCTATACATATTCGAAAAACCCAATTTCAAACCTCGTAAGGAAAAGCAATCCATCGCATCAATGAGCACTTGAAACTCTTGAGGAACTAATTAAGTAATTAGGACAGATCGCCTAAGTGCTATTAATACTAATCCATAGAAACAAAAATTACTAGTTTCTATAAAGAGCAATTCAAGCTTAAAAGAAGTACATTTTAGTCAGTATCAACAGCTGTAAAGTATAGATTTTTAGTTTTTGAAGCAGTTTGTAAATGAAATGTCTGCTTTTGGGATGGAATAGGATTTCCCTAAGAACGACAAAGCATTACTGCGTGAAAGGGTGATTGTTGTATTGAATATAAAACTTGGATTTTTTTCAACTTTAGTTGTTCAAAGAGTAAATAAAAGATAAATTCACTCATTATAAAATATGTCTAAGTTTTACCCCATATAACCGCGGTGTTAGTATCACTTTTTTTGAAATATTAAACCATGATTTAATTTTTTCTCTAAATCTTTAGGTTTATTCATTTAAAGGGTACTTCCTTTTCGTTTACACAACCTAGGAATTCCTGTTCGTAAGAAGAGATGAATACAAAGGACAACTATTTTTTAAATCGTCACTATACGCAAATTATAATTGAAACATGTGTCATCCCTGAGACTAGAATGGAATTCGGGTTTTTTACTTTTTTATTGACCGTACCAGCCTTCTTTAATTAGCATAAAAATTTCACCTATTTCGAACCTATATAAAACCATGAAGAAAAAAATACTAGTTGTAGAAGACAGTATGGTCAACCGTCTAATGCTCCAACGGTTTCTTGAAGTGAACGACTTTCAAGTGCAGGTAGCAAGCAATGGCATTGATGCAATTGATCAGATTAACACCCAAGGTCTACCAGATATCATTGTGACTGACCTCAGAATGCCTTATATGGATGGATATCAATTTCTGAAAATAATTAGGGAAAATAAAAAAACAAGTCAGGTTCCGGTAATTGCAATCTCCGCATTTGATTTACTTCCCGAAGAAGAACTGCAAGGCTACAACTTTGATCACTGTCTCGTAAAACCATTTTCTCTTGATCACTTGCATAATGATATTTTGCAAGTAATGGAAGGATAGTCAAGAGCTTTACAAGTGTCATTCCCTGATATAGGTTGACCGTTTTAAAGCTACTTGAAAAATGTTAAAAACGGGAAAAAGGATCAATTCAAGGCGCGAATTTTCAGAAGAATTCAAGCGTAAAATAGTAGATGATTTTGAAAAAGGAGTGCTGTCGGTTCCCCAGATGGAGCGGCATAATGGTATTTCAAACAGATCCATTTACAAGTGGATCTACAAGTATTCTACTTATAATGAGAAAAATATCAGAATCGTGGAGATGAAAGACAGTCAAACCCATAAGCTTAAAGCACTCGAAGAAAAAGTCAAGGAGCTGGAACGAGCTGTAGGCCAGAAGCAAATCAAAATTGATTACTTGGAAAAGATGATTGATCTGGCCAAAGAAACGTATTCGATCGACATCAAAAAAAACTCCAACACCCCACCCTCTGGTGGTTCCAAGACAACCGAGAAGTCATGAGCTATTCCCTCAATGAACTTTATCGGACTGTCGGAGTCAGCAAACAAGCAGTCCAGCAGGCTAGAAAGCGTCAGGATGCTTTTGACCTGGAGCTGGCCGAATTGGTCGTGTTAGCCGACCAGCTCAAGGAAGAGCACCCCGGGTGTGGGGTTGAAAAGATGAATCGTACCCTAACCCCCAATTGGATGGGCAGGGATAAATTTTGTGAGCTTTTTTTGGAGCTGGGCTATGGTGTCAAACGGGTCAGAAACTACCATCGGACCACTTATAGTGGAGACTTATATTATCCCAATCTAATTGAAGGAATGAGTGTCAATCGCCCTTTCCAGGTGATTCAGAGTGATATCACTTACTTCCACCTCAACGGTGAGCATTATTATCTAGTATTTATTATTGATGTTTACACCCGATTGATAGTCGGATACGCGGTGAGCGACCACATGCGCACTGAAGCGAATATCAGCGCATTGAAGATGGCTTTTCAGATTATGAACTGTCACCCTTGGAATACTATTCACCACTCAGATCGAGGATCTCAGTATGGAAGTCATGCCTATACCAAGTTGTTGACCAAACAACGTATTCACATCAGTATGGGATTAGTTGCCTGGGAAAACCCCTATGCAGAACGGGTCAATGGAATCATCAAAAATGAATACCTGAAAGTGTGGGTAATCCGTGAGGTCAATGACCTGAAGAGAAAAGTGACAAAAGCGGTCAACCATTACAATGAAAAAAGACTCCATCGGGCTTTTAAAATGGACTATACCCCAATGGAGTTTTACAAAAAACTGATAGATTTACCTACCCAAGAAAGACCGACGGTGAATATTTATACCGAAGGAAGACAAAACTTCCAAGGGGCATCGAGCCCCTTAGAAGTTTACCCAAGAGAAGAACCTCTGGCTCATAATTGCCCGATGGAATTAAATAAATGTTGAACCAAACGGTCAACGCTATTTAGGGAAGTACATGCGGGAGTCTTCGGTCATCGGTCTTCCGACCAGATAAGCAAAGAATCTAAGGCAACTGGCATCATTGCGGATATTTTAATTTAAAAGTTTTCCAAGCCATGAAACACAAAGAATGAATGCAGTAAAAAATTGCCTCGTAAAAAAAAGCCATTCCAATCAACTTGACTGATATTCCCACTGGTAAGTTGGTACAAATGAAAGCTTAATATTTAACCAAAAATATTTAAGCACATACCATAAATCAAATTATCGTTATAGTAGAAAACTGTGGTCCTCGCTCCCATTCTGTGGATTCTCTCCACATACTGTAGCCTTCATTCGATTTTTTATGTGTAGATCACTACTGCTTTTCAGGTATAATTAATAAATCCTTTTTCAACATAATTGTTCCATTTATCTCTTCTAATCTTTTCGTTTAGAACATTTTGAATAGTATTTACTAGCAGTTCCGATTTAATGGGCAAGCTTAAAACAAGTTGGAAACTGAAGTCCAACTTTTCACTAGAATTGATATCCCTACCAAGAAATATAAAAGGAATATTTTGGTTCTCAGACAAACAAAACTCCACAACTTCTTGTAAATGAGGATTTTCAAGAACGCATGATGAGTCAATAAGGACTATATCTATAGCATTTTCAAGTAACATTTTTGCTATGCTGATACCATAATTTAGTTGGAAGCATTCGAACCCATTTTTATTAAGTATTTTATTATAGGATTCGTATAATTTTTTACCGTCGTCAAGAAGAAGAATTTTGTTTTTCATAGGGAAATACTATAGAAATAGATGTGCCAAAATTTTCTCTACTTTTGAAGTAAATTTTACCTCCTAACTTCAGCACCAATTCATAAACTATGCTGAGACCTAGCCCTGTTCCCTTGATGCTACTGGCATTTGAAGACCTATAAAAAGGATCAAAGATAAATTTCTGTTCCTTTTTTGGCACGCCAATACCATAATCCTGCACTAATAAAACTAAAGTATCCCTCTTTTTTTTCAATCTAAGATCAGGTATTCTATCTTTTGGTTTGGAGTACTTAAGAGCATTCTCCACAATGTTTTTGATGATATAGGATAGCCATGTTCGATCAGATTTCAAGAATACTGATAAAATTGGAAGGTCTAAATTGACACATGGCTTACCTTCGTCAAATGAAAAATTCTCACGCAATATTTCTAAGATGATATCATTTAAATTTAAAAAACTCAAATTGACGTTTAGCCTCCCATCTGAATTCTGCTCCATTAACAATACGTCAGTTACCATTTGATTAAGCCTAAGAAGTTGAGAATTTATTTTATCGACGTGTCTTAGGGCTTTGCTTTTAATATCATGCTCATCAAATTGACTAAGAATAACCCGAAGTAGGTCATTACTACTGAAAATAGTTGCTAATGGTGTTCTAAATTCGTGCGATGTCATCGCTATAAACCTAGATTTAAGTTGGCTGAGCTCTTTCTCTTTATCTAGCGTATTATTCAGCTTTGCTAGGATCATTTCTCGGTCTGTGACATCCCGGGAAGTAGCTAAAAATGAATAGAGATTTCCTTGATTATTATAAAGCGGTTTCCACATCATCTCTATCTGAATGGTTTTCCCTGTTTTTTTATGTGTAATAGGAATTACAAATTTTGGATAATTCTCAAAATCAATTGAATTAGGAATAGTAAAATTAATGTATTTGAAGAAATCTTTATCCAAAAAATCCTGAGGAAGGAAACCTGTGACTCTTTCAATGGAAGGTGAAACGTATCTTGTTTTCATCTTAAGGTCATGTAGTGAAACAACATCATCTACATTGTCCGATAATATTTTATAAAGGTTTTCTGATTTTTTATGAAGGCTTTCAGCTTTAATTCGTTTTTTATTTTCATTTACAAGACTGATTAAATTTGCGTAGCTTGACATAAATGGCTGCAAGAAATCGATATCCTCCTGAGAGTATAATTTCTGCTTATTTGCGAGTCCTACCATACCTATGAACTTGTCTGCTTTGTAAATAGGTATTCCTAAAAATCTTTTGAGCTGTGGGTGCCCCTTTGGAAGTTTGGCATTGGAGTGACCCTGGTGTCCGACCTCATTTAAAATCAGTGGTGAGCCAGAAAGCAGCACCTGACCTATTAAATTATCAAGCTCTCTAAAGACAAAACCTTTTTCAATATGGCTGTCTATAAAACGTTGGGTTTCCTCATTACAATCCGAATTTCTAATGGCATTTGATTGTAGATATGGGGTTCCCTGCTCATCATAAAGTATTTCTCCTAAAAATCCATATTCACTTTTTGTGAAAAAAATCAGGGTAGATAGAAGTTTGGAGTATGTCTCTCTCACTTCCATCTCCATAGAAAAGTTGATTTGTGTCTGATCTAATGCAATCAGCAACTCCTCAAGCCTTATCCTTTCCATTTCAGCAAGCTTTCGTTTATGGATATTATGGAGTACTATAGTCACTACATATTCTCCTTTATAAGGGAGTTTTTGGGATGAGAGGGTATGCCAGTGGTCACCTTTTGCTTCACGAACCAGAACTTCCAGATTATCTATCTCCACTTGATTCAATATATACTCCCTCACGGAAATAGAAGAATCTGGACGAAAGAGGTAATCATCAATATTAAAATCCCTTCGAATGGCGGAGTTGCCTTGTGAGATCATATTAAGAAAAAACTCATTGAAATAAAGTACTTCCAGCTTATCCAATGAACACATAATAAGTGAAAACGGAAGATTCTCCGAAATAATCTTAAAACGGGCTTCGCTTTCCAACAATTCCAATTCTTTTGATTTTGACACAGTAATATCGGATAGGTGTCCATGCAAACGGAATGGCTTACCGACCACATCATATTCCAGCCATGTTTTATTATTTATCCAAAGAGTTAATCCAAAAGTGCTAATTATCCTATACTCTAACTTTTGGCTGTCTTTGGCCCAAGAATCACGGATAAATCCCTCTACTTGTGGACGGTCATCCGGATGCACAATTTGCAACCAATAGGAAGGATTATTTATAAAATCATCTTGGCTCAACCCAAAATTTGAAATTTTATTTGACACTAAACTATATGATCTTGTAGACGGATTTCCGATATATATAACATCTTCAACAGTATGAAAAAGTGAATTAAAAGCAGATTTGCTGTCCTTCAATTTTTCAGTATTAAGTTTATTCTGGTGAATATCGAGTATAGTTCCAAAAAGTCCTTCTTCCCCCTCTTCTAGGCCTTTGACAGAAATTCTTACCCAGCGTAATCCTCCATTTGCTGTTATAATTGGTATGTCTAGAGATATCATGAGTGTTACCCCTCTGGAAAGTACTTCAAGCTCATTGAGGAAATAATCCATATATGTCTTTTCTATATAGAAAAAAATAGACTTTCCTATGGAATGCTCCTTTCTATAGCCATACAGCCTTTCCCATCCTCCATTCAGATAGATAATCTTAAAATCCAAATCAAGCACAAAAACAACATCTCTAATATTTTCAATAATTCGCTGATATTTGTGTTCACATTCTAACTGTTGTTTATTACTGTCGCGACTCAGTATCAAAAACCCTAAACTTACACCCAAAGCTCTTAGTTGCACGATAGAATTATCAGAAAAGAAAGGAAACGAAAAGCTATATTCAAAACCTAGTACACCCCAAACCCCCTGATTGACGAATATGGGTATAAATAAACAAGCATTCATACTCCTAACACCCGGTACTTCAGCAAAAAAATCATACTTAGGATCAACTTTAGAATGAAAATATCCATCTGCTAGCAATCTTTCTTTGATTAAGCCTGATTTGCCACTTAGAAAAACCTTAGAATTAACACCCTCTAGCCGGGAATCAATGCCCGCATTACACCACTCATAATCGTAACACATCCTGCCGTTCTGGTAAGCATCGAGATACCTGATTACATATGCGCAATCAAGATTCAAACTCTGACCAATCTCCTTTAACAATTTTGCAACGGTAGGTTCAAAGTCACTAGAGTTGCTGAGAATGGATAATGCCTTACTTGTAGTGCTTAGAAGAATATCCAAATTAATCATATGGAAGGAAAATTATAGTCTATATTTAATATCGCAATAACATACCACAGAGGTATTAAGGATTTTATAATAAGCAAGAAATATCCAACATGGCAAAATGTTAATCTATCTTATTCACAAGTCTAAATTAGCCAAGCCATATCTCTTTAATTATCAACATCTTATAAAAACCATTAAATTACTCTCTATCCAATCTATGCAGAATACTAATAAATACAGTAAACTTTTCGGAATAAAATTTCAATCATTATCAGGTGTAATATCAGCAATCTCCAATAGACGAAATACCAATCAAATTCATACATGATTGCTACTTAGAGGGTTGCAGTTCCTATATTCTGCATTTACAAAACAATTATGATATTTAAGACAGTAAATGAAATTGTATTCATTACTTCCTTACTCTCAATAATATACAGAACTAATAATCCAATCAATAACTATTTATCCCACCTAAGAAAGTTAAAGATACATTTTTGCTTTCAATCTGTCGAAGGCATCTTCATCCCAATCTTTTTAATTTACTCTCACCTATCTTTGCCATGTAACTTCTTATACATCTGAAAAATCCTGAGAATGGTACAGTAAATTATAACGGAGAAATAATAAGGTAAAAAAACACTATTGATATTGATTTATTACAAAATGATTCTACAATATTTTGCACCTGTCAAATATTAATTAACAGCTTCTGCCAACTAGTTCCCTAATTTAGTCGAATTAGTTTACTTTTGACTACACATATGTAAAGGCTTCATTTTTAATGTGTTTCACCTAAATTTCTTCTGGGGATTTGTCACATAATTAAAAAACATCTCCAAATCTACTCAATAGAAGGTGTTTCGGCGAATAGCTATTCACTAGACTAAGGATAACTTCTGTTTCTCATTAGGAGCAGCATTATGAATAGTCAAAAATTTCTAAACAAAAAATCAAGCAAAGTGAATAAAAAAACATTGTCCTATCAATAAAATTATTCGAAGAATACTTTGGGAGTACATCCTTATCATAAGATAAAGAAAGAAGACAGGGAGGAGAAATGGGACAACTTCCCATCTCAGCACTCTATGGCTTGGGTATTTAAAGAATCCAAATCATAGAGACATTGATAACATTAGAAAGGCGAAATATATTTTAGCAATCTTTAGCGGAAATATTAATTTTCCTGTTTATCTCTTCACTTACAGAGGAACTACTGAATTCCCATGCGCCGGCCTTAGGCGATTATCAGCAATCTTGCCTGTATCGTAAAATTTATTGCCTACTCGTTCAGGAGACCTTTACTTCGACTTCGCTCTGTAGTAACTGCTAATATCGCAATTTCTCAACAACCGCTAAAAAAAAATCGCAGACGAAAGCTTGCGATTTTTAGATTATAAATTTTGAATTAGGATTATTTCCTTTTCAATGCCCGCTTCCACCAAGGAAGCTGAACTTCCTCATGGTAACCATAGGAATTATTTCCATAACCATATCCATAGCCATAACCATATCCATAACCGTAGCCCTTATCAATATGCATGTCATTCAAGATGCCATAAATCTTTGATACCCCGCCTTTTTCCACTAGATTATTCAAAATCTGGGTATTTCCTTTCATTGAATACCCTTGACGGAACACATAGAAGCTAATATCAGCAAAGCCAAAGAGTTCTTTAGTTTCAGAAACTAGCCCAACAGGAGGACAGTCAAAAATAACTACATCATACTCGGCTTTAATCTCCTTGATAATTTCCCCAAACTTATCTTGAAGCAGTAATTCCGCTGGATTTGGTGGTATAGGTCCAGATAGAATTACATACATATCCTTATGACCTGTAGGCTTGACTACATCTCTCCAAGATATATCAGAGCTAAGACAGGTACTCATCCCTTTATCATTTGCCAATCCAAAATCCTCAGCAATTTTTGGTTTTCTAAGATCCAAACCAATTAATAAAGTCTTCTTGCCCATTAAGGCATATACTGAAGCAACATTGATGGATACGAAGGTTTTCCCCTCACCTGAGATCGATGAGGTGAATAGAATTGTCAAATTATCTCTATGAGGACTTAAATAGGACATATCTGCCCTTAAGGAACGGAAAGACTCTGTAACAGTTGATCTAGGATTATTCATTACAGGAATGTTATCCTCAGAACTATTTCTCCCGATCATCCCGATCAAAGGTACCTTTATTTGATTTTCCAATTCCTTAGGATCCTCAATCTTTGTATTTAAAAAGTCCTTAATTGTAATAAAGCCAATTGGAAGAATTAAGCCTAAAATTAAGCCAATTAACAAATTAAGAGAACGCTTTGGAGCAACAGGTTCTTGTCCTGATTTAGCATAATCTAATATACTATTCTTCGGCATATTAGCAGCTTTGGTAATTTCTGCCTCCGCTTTTTTCTCAAGAAGGTAAATGTAAATATTCTCATTTATGGTAAACTGTCGTTGAATTCCTATTAGATTACGCTCTGTTTCAGGAAGGGAGTTCACATCCACCTCCAACATGCGAATTTGAGAATTCAAATCCGCTATTATATTCTGAGTGTTGCTAATTGCAGAATTTACATTTTCCTGTAGCTGTTTTTTAATATTTTGAATCCTCGCAGTATTTTCCCTTACGGTGGGATTTAATTCTGTAAAATTTGCAGATAATCTATTCTGCTCAGCCTGCAATTCACTATAGGTTTGCACAAGTGAATTTAATAAGGGGTCAGTTACTCCCATTACCGATGGAGCGACCATATCACCTGTTTGATTTGTGACAAGATAATCCCGAAGGGTATTATAGTATTTTAGACTTAGTTCTGTTTGCCCCTTTTGTTTTTCTAACTCCTGCATTCTTTCAAAAACAACTGAGCCTTCTTCGGAAAGATTAAAAACCTTATTTTCTGTTCTGTATTTCTGAAGCTTATTTTCTGAATACCTCAGAGAATCAGAAATTCCGGAAAGTTGCTCATCTATAAATTTTACAGTGTTTTCTGAAGCTTTATTCTTTTCCTTTAACTCCCGCGCCAAGTACATTTCCATCAACTTATTGATGTAATCCTCGCCTAATCGTCTAACTGGAGTCTCTAAGCTTAAAGAAAGAATAGAAGCTTGCTTATTAATAGGGGCTACAGCTAACTCCTCTCTGTAAAACAGAGCAAGGGAAGGTGTATCAACTAAATTAAATTGAATAATATCACCTGGAAGGGCCGCTATCTGGTTAACTGTAAATGAAAAATATTCTCCTTGAATTTCCTCTCCAAATGAGAATACAGATTTCTCTAAAGAAACAGGATCTCCTAATACTACTTTATAATAAGGATCATTGGGGTAATAGATTTTAAACTCATCATTTTCAACGGAGAGTTCAAAGGAATCCTCATTGATTACTTCCAATCTAAATCTTCCCCCTACTAGTTGTGGCTGTTTCCAATCCACCGTAACTAAAATTGGTAATTTCCCATAAATCTGGGTTGTTGTCACAAATCCTTCCTGATAATACTGAACATTGAGGTTAAGCTCTGAAACTGCCTCTTCTGCCAAGGAAAAAGACTTCAGAATACCTATTTCATTTTCAATATTACTCTTGCCTCCAAGCATACCTAAACCTGAGGATTCAAATAAATCCATGCCCAAGGCAGGCTCTTCATCCTCTACAAGTATGCTGGACTCTACCTTGAAAATATTAGTAGCATGTTTATTAAAAAAAAAGGCACCAATTGCACCAATAAACATGCAGGCTAAAATCAGAATCCAGTACTGCAGGTAATTAAAAAGTAAAACTTTTAAATCAATTTCATCTTCCTTTTGCACCATAAAAGGATTCTGTCCAGAATTGGAAGAATTTGGAGTATTCGGGTACATAAATTCTTATTTGAGTAAATTTAATATTAAGGCCACAGAAGAAATCCCTGCAAATACCAAGGCTAAGGTTTGGGCTGTGTTTTCACCCGTACCAGTTTCTCTTACCTTCATAGGTTCAACATAGAGCTGATCATTCGGCTGAATAAAATAAAACGGAGAAGCCACAATTTGTCTATCCAATAGATTAATCCTATGCAATCTAGTCCCTTCGGGATACTGTCTAATCAATAAAATCTCATCTCTTTTAGCGACAGTTGTTAAATCACCAGCATTGGCAATCGCTTCAAAAATAGTCATTCTGTCCTGAAGTACGGTGAATTTACCCGGACGTCTAAATTCGCCCAATGCTGAATATCTCACACCTCCCAATTTAACTTTCACATAAAGCTCGCTTTTCACAAACTTTCGCATATTCTCTTCTATTGTCACTCGGGCTTCTTCTAAAGTTTTATCCTTCACTTGCACATCTCCAACTGCCGGAAGTCGAATATTGCCATTTTGATCGATTGAAAAACCCGTCATATAGTAGATATCCCCTCCGCTTTGCGCAGAGACATTACCCATTTGTTGACTCATTTGTGGAGGCTTACTATTATAGCCAAATTGAAGCAAATCATCCACGGTTTGGATATTTACATCTATAATATCGTTGTACTGAAGTTTGTAGTCTGGGATCTCGTACGTGATCAATTCCCCATCCTCTATCGGGGTATTATTCTCCAAATTCTGCAAGTAAATTATTTTCTCATTCGATATACAGCCAAAGGCCATAAAAAAAACCAGTGAGAATGACAAACCCTTGAAGATGTTACTCATATATTCATTTTTAATTTTTTCTCTCAAAAACTGGGCAAACTTAAACATTTAACCGTAAATACTTTGATTTTTTGACACATTGGCAAAAAAAATGCCTCGAATATTAAGAGGATCACTTTAGTCAGTAATTTCGATCTTAGATCTTACAGCAGTTTTGTAGGTATTAAACACATTAATGTGACGCAATAAGACTTCAATTAATTGAGTAGTTTAAATATGTTTGAATTAACAACGCAATACATTCTTCCAATTAAAGGTAATAATCGTTAATAATCTATCAGGAGGATTAGTATTAAAACACCAAACCCGATTATCTGTAACGATATTAATAGTCATATTTTAATTCGATTTCGCTCAGTTGACGTGATTCCCAATAGGGATCTGGAGCGTACAAAATATTGAGTTTGCAAAATACTATAATTATTTGGTTTCTTGAAGGTAACAAATCATACATACTATAGAATTATAAATTTGGACAACCTTAGTATCCGCAATAATGCCAGCCACCACAATTCTCTGTTTATATGGTAGGTAAAACTATACTTCGGCCACTCCTAATACAAGTATCCTAAGACTCCCGCACTAACGGGACAGGCTGAAGCGGCCTGAATTCTAAAGTTTAACATATCCTTTTTTGCTTTTGACTCCATACTGGAACAAATGTGGATTCATAATCCAAATAATAGGTTTCAATGAAATCTAGAAATCTCTAAAGTATTCTGTTGTTCAATAAACGCAGTAAATACCTTATCTGGACTTAGTAATTAATTCTAAATACTTCAGGAATGCTCTATTCTTGCTTGTAATGCTTTAATTTCGAATAATGAACATTGAATTTAGAATTTGAAGAATTAGAATGACAGGAAAACAAATCATACAAACAGGAGCTATTTTCGGGATGCTAGCTGTGGGAATAGGAGCTTTTGGCGCACATGGGCTGAAAGAAATTCTGGCTGAAACCGGAAGAAATGAAACCTTTGAAACAGCAGTAAAATATCACTTCTATCACTCGCTCGCTATTTTTCTGATTGGCATACTAGCTCTGGTAAAACCTGAATGGAAGAAACTAAGCTTAGCTGCTGTCTTAATGGCTGTGGGAATTTTTATTTTCTCAGGTTCTCTTTATGTTCTTTCTCTTACTGGAATTACCTGGCTGGGAGCAATTACCCCACTCGGTGGTGTTGCATTTATAGGTGGATGGATTTTAGTAGTTGTAGCCGCCTCAAAAAACTAAGTATGCGTAAACTCTTTACTCTAATACTCCTTATAGTTTCATTCAATTCAAGTCTTTTTGCGCAGCTCACCCGCGATCAGTATTTAAAATTGGAATCAGCGTTAGGAGAAGGCAGTTTTTTCAATGGACATCTCAGCGGATTTATGCTTTACGATTTGGATTCGCAGGTCGTGCTTTATGAGAAAAACAGTCATCAACGCTTTATTCCAGCTTCGACCACCAAACTTTTTACCTTATTTTCCTCACTCATTATCCTGAATGACAGCACCCAGACTTTGCGCTACGTAACTGAAGGGAATACCATAAAGATTTGGGGTTCGGGAGATCCAAGCTGGAAATACAAAAAGTTTGATGATCCCGGAATAGCCAGACTTATAGCTCCCTTTGATAAAGTCATCTTTTCTGATGCAAATATGATGTCCCCTGCTTTTGGCTATGGCTGGCAATGGGATGATTATTATTACAATTACTCAGCGGAGCGAAGTTCTTTGCCGATCTATGGAAATTTGCTTCAGGTGAAAAAAGTAGGCAATGCCCCTACCGTCTTCCCTCCTAGTTTTCAACAGCAAGTATTCCCTACGAATCGCACAATTCGGGAATTAGAGCGGGACTTCCACAGCAATAAATTCTACTATAACCCTAATAATTTCAGGGCTAGAGAGGAATTCATTCCTTTTATTTACACTCCTGAGCTATTAATGAAGCTCGCTTCTGATGCAACTGGAAAACAATGGGTCTATCAGCCGGATAGTTTACCCCTGATCCATCAGGAATTGCGTGGGGCTGCTCTTTTCCCTATTCTGAAAGAAATGATGCTGGAAAGTGATAATTTTCTTGCAGAGCAACTCATGTTGATGGTTTCGGATAGACTTTTCCAGCGATTGGATACAGAAAGGGCAATTGAATACATGCTCAAAACCTATCTCTTTGATCTTCCCGATCAACCTCAATGGGTAGATGGATCCGGGCTAAGCCGTCATGATCTTTTCACGCCCAGAACTATGGTGGCACTTTTTGAAAAGATCTATAGAATGCTACCTGACCAGCAGCTGTTGGAACTTCTACCCGCTGGAGGAAAAGCAGGAACCTTGGAAAACAGTTACAAAGCTGAGCAGCCCTATGTTTTTGCAAAGACTGGTACGATGAGTAATAATCACAGTCTGGTAGGACTTATTAAAGGCAAAAGCGGTCGTTTTTATTGCTTTGCTTTTATGAATTCCAATTATCCTTGGAAAGCTTCTGAAGTGAGAAGGGAAATGGAGAAGGTGATGGTAATGCTGAGAGATATGATTTGATTTGGGATGTGGGATGTGGGATTTATGATTTACGATTTACGATTTACGAGATGGAACGTATCAGGTCAAATAATGGATAAAGTTTAGTTCATTTTTTGTCTTTGGATTTTTGCTCTGCTTCGTTTTCTACCAGTTAAGAGGGAAAAGCAATCTAGAATTTGTTCAAAAATATAATTGAGGTCACTTCAGCCTGTCCCGTTAGTACGGGAGTCTTCGGTCATCGGTCTTCCGACCAGATAAACAAAGAATCTAAGGCAACTGGCATCATTGCGGATGCTCATATTTTTTTTTACAAAATCTGTAAGGAATCAGTCAAGCCATGGTCTAAAGAATAAAACAACTCGCACCATGAAAAAATCACTTATTCTTTACATCCTCTTTTTCGGATTTGTAACCCTCTCCTATTCTCAAAACTCCTTTGATAGCAAAGTATCCGGATCCGGACCAGTTATTATATTAATTCCAGGACTAGCATCTTCAGGGGAGGTTTGGAAGGAAACAGTTGCCGAACTCAGCAAAACAAATACTTGTCATGTACTTACTTTGCCTGGTTTCGCTGGTCAGCCCGCAGAAAATCTAACTAATGGTTTTTTACCTAATGTAAAATCTGAAATTGCAGAATACATTCAGCAACTTGAGCAGCCAGTAGAACTAATAGGTCATAGTTTGGGTGGTTTTTTATCCCTTCAACTTGCAAATGAGCATCCAGACCTGATTTCAAAAGTAATTATAGTAGACTCCTACCCTTTTTATTCCGCTGCGATGAATCCTGCAGCAACAGCAGAAATGATGGTTCCTATGGCTAAACAAACCAAGTCTATGATCGTGAACTCCAATCCTGAGGACTTTGAAAGTCAGCAAACTGCAAGTATGGCAATGATGACTACCTCTACAGCTAAAATACCCCAGCTAGTGGATTGGTCCATGAAAAGTGACCGGGCTACTGTAGGGCAAGCTATCTACGAATTGATGATTACTGATTACCGACAGAATCTCAATACACTCAAAACGCCAATTCTTGTTTTGGGAGCATGGCACGCTGGAAAGGATTATGGAATGACTGCAGAATCAGTAAAGTCCAATTTTGAACAGCAATATCAACTTGCTGAAAATGTTCAAATAGAAATGGCTCCAACTGCTCATCACTTTATAATGTGGGATAACCCAGATTGGTTTTTGGCTGAAATCCAGAATTTCCTCAAATGAAGCACAGGAAAGATCTGGAATTTGAAAACCTCTACAAAACCCACAAAGACAAAATTTTCCGTCTTTGCCTGGGTTTTGTGAAGGATAGAGAACTGGCTCACGACCTATTTCAAGAGATTCTAATCAAGATCTGGAGACATCTGGATAGCTTTCGAAGGGAAAGTGAATTAAGCACCTGAATTCTTAGAATCGCTTATAATACTGCCATTACCTTCTCTGCAAAAGAAAAAGAAGCTCGAACAAGCTGAGCTACCAAATGGGATGGATCTTGCCGAACCAGAAAACAACAGTCTAGAGCAGGAATTACAAATCAAAAAACTCTATGAAGCCATTTCTTCATTGGCCGAAACTGATCGGGTTATTGCAACGCTGCTACTGGAGAACACACCCTATAAAACAATCGCTGAGATCACAGGAATTACTGAGAATTATGTAGCTGTAAAAGTAAACCGTATCAAAGCCTCACTCACTCAACTTCTCAATCCCCATGGAAAATAATTTCGAAGACATACAAAAGCTTTGGCAGGCTCAGAAGCCTATTGATTTTGACATCAATTCATTGATGGAAGGGCTGAGAAAAACTGAAGTAAAACAAAGAAGAGAGATGATTTTCATGATGCTAATCACACCTCTCACAATTGGGGTTCTCTTTTTGGTCAATGCCATGGAGGGAAAGCATTGGCATAGCAATCAGCTTGTATATAATCGCTTTCGCCATGATATGGGTTTTGGGCTTGACTCTCCGGTCAACGGTCCGCAAAAATGACTCCAGCGAACGATTCAGCAATTCTGACTATTTGAAGGCCCAGATCAAAAAGCTGAACTTCCGCTATGAGATAGCAAGAAAGCACATGTATGCCTATACTTTTCTACTCATACTAGCGCTGAATATTTCTTACTACATTTTATTGGAACCCTTAAAATGCCATCACACGAATTGGGATTCTCATCTCGCATTAACTTTAGCCATTCTTGGCTTTATGCATTGGCAAATAAAAAGAAAAGTGAAAAAGTACGATAAAGAACTCAAGCCAATGATTGAGCAGATGAAAGGAATGCTGGAAAGGAAAGGGGATTAAGTAACAATGGACAATTATCAAACTCAAGGAAAAAGGTAGCAATTACCTGTCTTGCGTAAATTAGTATAAAGCTTCTAGACTTGATCTTAAATAATAGACGAAGGATGGGTAAAAGATTTTTTGAATCTATTGCGTTCACTGCGAAAATCTCTGTGAACTCTGTGGTTTAAATCCATTTTACCTCAGAAATAAAACTTCGGGGTTAGAATAACCTCAATAATTATTACAGCAACCATTTTACTTGCTAAATTTTCATTGGGCTTCTGTGCCCAGGCCGGGAGACTTTAACTTAAAAATAAAAAAGCCTTATTTTCACGTTTCAGAATTACACTCCCTTTACAAATGCAAAAACGCGCTTTCTTAAAATCCCTAGGACTACTTTCAGCCTCACTCCCATTAGTTTCATGGGATTCAGCCCATTCAGCTTATGACACCAAAACGGTTTTGCCGAAGGCAATCAAAAAAGGAGATACAGTAGGCTTGATAGCTCCATCTGCTGCTATGGCAGATAGAATGCAGTTTACCTTCGCAGAAGAAGCATTGGAAGCGCTAGGATTTCAGCTGCAACTCGGAGCAAACCTCAAAAACCGAAACGGCCACATCTGGCAGGGACTGATGAAGAACGAGCTTCAGATTTGAATGAAATGTTTGCCGACAAAGAGGTAAAAGCAATTATCTGCATACGTGGTGGCTCTGGTGCTGCGCGGATTTTGCCTTTGATTGATTATAAAGCAATTGCCAAGAACCCAAAACCACTTCTTGGATATTCAGATATCACAGCTTTGCACTGTGCGATTCACGCACAAACCGGCTTAATCACCTTCCATGGCCCCATGGGATCGAGTGTCCCTGGAATAGCTTCAACGTGGAGCAGTTTGAGAAAGTATTTATAGAAAAAGAAAAAGTAATATTCGAAACATATCCACTGGGGAAAGTGATGATCTGGTGGTCAAATCAAATAGAATTCAAACACTTAAAGGTGGGATTCCAGAAGGAAAAATCCTGGGTGGAAATCTTACTGTTTTGACAGCAACCTCGGGGCTCTCCTTATTATCCTGATTTCAAAGACGCAATTCTTTTCATCGAAGATATAGGAGAAGACCCATACAAAATGGACCGTATGATGAGTACATTGAAACTCACAAACTGTATCCTGACCAACTCAAAGGTTTTGTGTTTGGGCAATGTTCAGACTGCGACCTGGCGGTGGTTATGGGTCTCTTACCTTAGATCAAGTCATGGATGATTACATCTTACCTTTGAACATTCCCGCTTACACTGGCGCGATGATTGGTCATATCTAAGCAGTTGCAACTATTCCTGTAGGCGGAAAAGTTGCCATGGATGCAGATAAGGGAACCATTTCGCTGCTTGAATCCGTATTTGAGTAAGAATTAGAAGACTTACTATGAAGTTTACATTACTTACAATTATCATTCTGGGGATATTTTCCTGCAAAAGCTCCAATAATATGCTTCCAGAAGATTCTGAAAAACCTATGACTGAAAATCTCACAGACAACTCTGATCAACTCACTTATTTGGCGCTGGGCGATAGCTATACGATAGGTGAAGGTGTAAGCGATACAGGGCGATATCCAAGCCAATTGATCGCCAAACTAAATACCGAAACTGACAAGAAGTGGGCTTCACCAAAGGTCATCGCCCGCACAGGCTGGACAGTTGACGAACTTGAAAAAGGCATCAAGGCAGAGAATATCGACGGAAATACCTACGATTTGGTAACGCTTTCTATAGGAGTAAATAATCAATATCGAGGTCTTCCTATAAGTAAATTTGAAGAGGAGTTTGAAACCATGCTTTTAAAGGCAATAAGTTTTGCGGCTGTGAATACCAAGCATGTGGTGGTTTTGTCTATACCAGATTGGGGAATTACCCCATTTGCAAAAAAAAGTGGTAGAGATCAAAGTAAGATCGCTCAGGAAATTGACTCCTACAATAGCATTAAAGCTAAAATCTGCCGGAGAAGAAGTATCCTATTGACATTACCGAGCAATATCGTGCTTTAGAAAGCCAGGAGATACTCCTGCAGATGGCCTTCATCCCAGCGCTAAAATGTATAGCCTTTGGACAGAAAAACTATTTGAACAGCTAGTTTCAATTTACTAGAGAATTATTTATGGTTGATTAGAAATAAGTATCTAGACATAAGTATCTAGACATAAGAATCAAGATTTTAGATGCTAGAAGCAAGAATAAAGAATAAAGACATAATCTGTCGCATGAAAATCTTTGACTGCAAACAAAGACTAATACATTTAAACTTTTAAGCCATGAAAACTATCCTATTTCTATTCATCAGCACTATTCTGGCAGCAGTTGCATGTGAGCGTCAGGCGGAAGAAAACACAGAAACTTTGGTGGATAAATTCTTCTAAAATGGATTGCGTTGGAGTTGGTCCTATGTCTTGTCTTTCAAATTCAAAAAGGAGCTGAGATTAACGCGGGTGAGTCCTGGGAGTTTTTCTATAGTTCTATTCAAGGGTTCGGTCTATGAGCCAGGCAATATTTACCAGATCAAAGTAAAAATCACAGATAGGGAGGCACCAGTTCCCGCGGATGCTTCATCTAAAATTTATGAGCTTGTGGAGATATTAAGTAAAAATCCTGACCCCGCTTTGCGCCTGACTAACATCTGGAAAATTATTCAAGTGGGCGAAATAGAAAACCCAACAGGTTTCAAAAACAAAGAAGCTTTAACCTTTGAGTTTAATGCTTGAGAAAACCTATGTAGGAAACATGGGCTGCAATTCTGTACGTGGTGAGATCAAGGAAAATGATGGAGAAAAACTTCTACTTGGTCCCGGCGCGGCTACGAGAATGGCTTGCCCCGAGATGAGTGCTGAACATGCTATTTCCAAGGCATTGACAGATACTCGCGGATATAAACTGGAAAACAACCAACTTTACTTGTTGAATGAATTCGGTCAAACCTTGATGACTTTCCAAGCTATAGATTAATTATATATGAAGATCATTTGCATAGGCCGAAATTATGCGGCTCATATAGAGGAATTGAAAAATGAAACCCCTGGCGATCCAGTTGTTTTTCTAAAACCAGACACTGCCCTATTAAAGGATGGGGCACCTTTTTTCTACCCTGATTTCTCCAAAAACATCCATCATGAAGCTGAACTGGTTCTGAAGATTTCCAAGCAGGGAAAATTCATCCAGAAGAAATTTGCTCATCGTTATTTCAATGAGATTGGTTTTGGAATTGACTTCACAGCACGAGACTTGCAGGATCAATGTAAAGCCAAAGGTTTGCCTTGGGAGATTGCCAAAGGGTTTAATGGCGCGGCACCTATAGGCGGATTCAAATCAGTGAATGAATTTACAGATTTGAAAAACATAGATTTTCATCTAAATATCAATGGAGAAACACGTCAAAAAGGCAACACTTCTTTGATGCTGTTTGACTTTGGAACAATCATAGAATACGTGTCTCAATTCTTTATGCTTAAGACAGGAGACCTGATCTATACAGGTACTCCGGCAGGAGTCGGGCCTGTTCATATCGGAGACAAATTGGAAGGATTTATAGGGACAGAAAAGCTGCTGGATTTTGAAGTTAAGTAAACTAGGCTACGCACTTATATTTCTTGGATTAACCGCCTCTTTCAAGCTTGATGCTCAGGAAGTTGATAAGGGCTATTTCAAAAACCCCATTAAGCCTGGTACAAGAAATTACTTATCAGGGAATTTTGCTGAACTAAGACCTAATCACTTCCATACCGGCTTGGATTTCAAAACAGGAGGACAAGAAGGTCTTCCTATTTTGGCTGCTGCTGATGGGTGGGTTCACCGCATTAAAATCTCTTCATTTGGGTATGGTAATGTGATTTACCTCAAGCACCCAAATGGCAAAATCACACTTTACGGTCACTTACGAAATTTCAACAAGGAGCTTAGCGATTACATGCGTAAGAAGATGTATGAAGCAAAAGCAATTGACTTAGAAGTATATCCTGAGCCGGGAGAACTTCCTGTAAAACAGGGGCAAAAGATAGCGGATAGCGGAAACACAGGTGGTTCTGGAGGTCCACATCTGCACTTTGAGATTCAGATGCCTGGGACAGGGCCATGGACCCACTCCCTTTTGGCTTTCCTGAAATAGTCGATAATACGGCACCAGTACCGCAAAGTATAGCCATTGTTCCCTTAGCTATAGACTCTAGAGTGAATGGGAAATTTGCCAGGCTGGAAGTGACGCCTGTAGCCAGCGGTTCTAATTATCGTTTACCAAATGATATAAAGATCACGGGTAAAGTAGGTATAGAAATCCGTAGTTATGATCAGCTTGATGGTGCAAGTAATAGAAATGGTTTTCCAACTTTTGAGTTGACAGATGGCACAGGAACCGTTTTAAATTTGACTGTAGATAAGGTTGATTTCAACTATACCAGACAATTTCTTCAACATACTTATCAGAATCGCTATACCAAGCTATATTTTCAGGAGAATTTAAAATTTAAATTTATTACACCTGAATCCTCCTCAACAGGTCACCTAAGAGCTTGACCCTGGAGTAAAGAAAGCTTATCAACTCAAGCTTCGGGATGCCTATGGCAATGAGCGTCAGATTAATTTCACCCTGCTCGGTCAAGATAGGGAATCAAACATCAATGATGGAGTTGCGCCTTCCAAAGCATCACCTAGATTACATTAATAATATCTTGAAAATCAAAGCTCCAATCTCTCCAAAAGGCGGTTTGGCTAAATTTCAGGTGGGTGCACATTCATTTGAAATGCTTCCAGCATACCAAGATGAAAACAGTAGAACCTATCTCTGGGACATGAATTTTGGTATTCCTGAAGAAATTGATATTTGCACAGAAGTTCTTACACCGGGGATCAAAGCAATAATTCCTGCCGGAAAGCAGACCTCCTATTCAGAGCAAAACTTACAGGTGAACTTCAGTCCCGAAACAGTTTTGGACGATTTCTTTTGAGAATTTCTCAAAGTGGATCTTCCAATTCGCCACGTTTGGTAATCAATGACAGCCGGGAATATCTTTGGAATTCTATGAATATAAACTGGAATCTTCATAGATATCCGGAAATAAGGACCGCTCACATGCCTACTATACTTCAGGCGGTTCTAAGTCATTTTTGGGAGGAACTTGGACTGGGGATACTTTGAGTGTCAACTCCAGATCTCTAGGGGAAATCTCTGTTTTACAGGACAACACCAAACCAACAATTAAGGTGGTAAGGGTGAATTCCACCGAACTTCGATATATCATTCGCGATGATTTGTCAGATGACACCTATGAAGCCTATGTGAATGGCAAATGGGTACTAATGAGGTATGAATACAAACAAGCGGTCATTTGGTCAGAAAAAACTTGAAAATCTACCCTTCAAGGGGGAAGTTTTATTAAAAGTTACCGATAAAGCTGGCAATACTGCTGAATGGAAAGGAACAATTGGTTAAATTCAGCCCTAAACACTAGCATATGAACTTAGAAAAAGGCCAAATGGCCCCAGATTTTGAAGCTAAAATTGAAACAGGAGAAACTATCAAGCTTTCTGACTATCAAGGAAAAAAAGTGGTACTCTCTATCCTAAAGATGCTACTCAGGATGTACAGCTCAGGCATGCAACCTAAGAGATAATTACGAAGCCTTGCAAAAAGCCGGCTATGTGGTTTTCGGGGTAAGCTCAGATGCTGAAAAGTCACACGTTAAATTCAAAGAAAAACAAGAACTTCCATTTTCTTTAATCGCCGATACTGATTTGAAAGTACACGAAGCTTATGGAACATGGAAAGAAAAAAATATTTTTGGCAAAACCTACATGGGTACTGTCCGAACCACTTTTGTAATAGATGAGGAAGGAAGAGATATCCGAAATCATAGAAAAAGTAAACACAAAAGATCACACAGCACAAATCCTAAATTAAACCTATATCCCTAATGGAAAAACAAACAATCGAGCAGCTCGAAAGTACCGCATCTCAGGTACGTAGAGACATTCTCCGCATGGTTCATGCGGTTCAATCCGGGCACCCAGGAGCATCTCTTGGTTGCACTGAGTTCTTTGTAGCTCTTTATTTCAACCAACTCAATCACGATCCTAATTTCAAAATGGAAGGCAAAGGTGAAGACCTATTTTTCCTTTCCAATGGACATATCTCACCAGTATGGTATTCTGTACTTTCCCGATCAGGCTATTTTTCTCCTGAGGAAATGGACACGTTCAGAAAACTGAATTCAAGACTTCAAGGTCACCCAGCGACTGAAGAAGGTCTTCCGGGAATCAGAATTGCATCTGGGTCTTTGGGACAAGGATTGTCAGTAGCAATCGGAGCAGCTCAGGCTAAGAAAATTGATGGTGATGACAGCACTGTCTTTGTATTGATGGGTGATGGAGAGCAGGAAGAAGGCCAAGTTTGGGAAGCGGCTATGTATGCTGCTCACTGGAAAGTAGACAATCTAATCGCTACTATTGACCTTAATAGGCAGCAGATCGATGGACCTACAGCTGAGATTATGGACTTAATCGATTTAAGAGCTAAATATGAATCTTTCGGATGGGAAGTTATCGACACCCTTCAGGGAAATGACATGAAGTCTGTAGTGGAAGGACTGGAAAAAGCAAAAAGCCTAAGTGGAAAAGGAAAGCCAGTTATGAATTTGCTTCACACCGAAATGGGCTTTGGAGTTGATTTTATGGTAGGTACACACAAATGGCATGGAATTGCTCCTAGTGATGAGCAATTAGCAAACGCTTTAGGACAGTTGCCAGAAACAATTGGTGATTTTTAATTAAGGCGATTTTTAGACCATTCAACGAAAAGAAAACATGGAAAAGACATTGGATTTAAAATTCAACTATACAGAAAAAAAAGATACACGTTCCGGATTCGGCGACGGCTTCCGTGGAAGCTGGTCGTAGAAACCCTAATGTGGTGGGCCTTTGTGCTGATTTGATCGGATCATTAAAAATGGGTGCATTCCAGAAGGAATTCCCGGAAAGATTCTTCCAAACAGGTATCGCAGAAGCAAATATGATGGGCATCGCCGCAGGTATGACTATCAATGGCAAAATTCCTTTCACAGGTACTTTCGCCAACTTCTCTACCGGTCGTGTTTACGATCAGATTCGTCAGTCTATTGCCTACTCAGCA
>NZ_JBVVUG010000013.1:0-73233 GCF_055809615.1 Algoriphagus sp. 10J20-15 | reverse complement strand
TTTCGCCCGGAATTTTTCCCGACTTCCACGAATAGCCGGCAATGCTGAAAATTAATTCAAATCCCTGTCGCTCATCCAATCCAAAAATACTTCTTCCTCCTGCCTGATAGGGAGCATTGACGTACTTCACCGCCACGTCGATTAGCTGAGATCTATCAGCTTTTATCGCATGACTGCGAACAGAACCGGTAAAGCCAATATGATCCTGCCAATTAAAAAGCTCCAAGTCAGAAAAGTGGAGCCTACTGCCAGGAAGTAAATAAAGGTTTGTACCAAGGTATTCTATTGCAGCGATGGGACTGGTGACCACCTGAAAGTCCGTGTTTAGAAACTTGTAATAGTCAGCTGCCGGAATTTCTTTGATTGTATGAGTGGTGATCCAGCCTTCTAACCCTGTATCCTCATGCAAAATTTTGAACCATTGCTGGTCAGAAGTCATCGCTATCGTCTGATAGCATTCTCCAAAAAGTAACTGGGTCACCAGTGCTGAATCAAAAGTAGGTCTGCGGTAAAGAGGTAATATTGTTTGCCTGCAGAGCCCCAAAAGCATCAATCAAAGGCCATTCGCTGGATTTCTCTTTTTGCATCTTTTTCCTTCAAGTCCTGTCGTTTGTCGTGTGATTTTTTACCTCGGCCAAGCGCAATCTCCATTTTAGCCATCCCTCGGTCGTTGATAAATATACGAACAGGAATGATAGTCAGCCCTTTTTCCTGTGACTTAGTTTCGAGTTTTTCCAGTTCTTTTTTGCTCAAAAGCAACTTTCTATCACGAATAGCCACATGATTATAGCTAGCTGCCATGGAATAAGGTGCAATGTGCATTTGACGTACATAAAGCTCTCCAGTCACAGGAAGATCCAGAAAGCCTCAGTCAGGGACGCTTTCCCTTCTCTTATAGACTTAATTTCGGTCCCCCTTCAGCACCATACCAGCCACGTAGGTATCTACAAATTCAAACTGAAAACTTGCTTTTCTGTTTTTTATGTTGATGACTTTGTCAAACTTATTATCCTTAGCCATGCTTAAATTTTCATTTTTGCGAGAGGAGCTACATCCATAGATGAAAATTCTCCTTTCAGATATTTGTAATGTGCTGCCATGGCAATCATGGCCGCGTTGTCTGTACAATATTCAAATTTTGGAATGTACAGGTTCCAGCCTTTTTGTGCTGCCAACTTCATCAACGTCTTCCCTCAATCCTGAGTTGGCAGAAACTCCGCCAGCGATTGCTACTTCCTGCGCCCATACTGCTTGACCGCCGCTTTCAACTTTATCAAGAGCATCTCTACCAATGAATACTGAATGCTAGCGCACAGATCTGCTAAATTCTCTTCGATAAACTTCGGATTTTCTTTCAGTTGATCCCGAAGAAAATAAAGCACAGCCGTCTTAATTCCACTGAATGAGTAATTCAATTCAGGCATTCTGGTGATCGGAAACTGAAAAGCTTTCGGGTTGCCTTCAGTAGCATATTTGTCAATAAGTGGACCTCCCGGATAAGGCAATCCCAGCAGCTTGGCTGTTTTATCAAATGCCTCACCGACTGCATCATCCTGTGTCTCTCCTATCACTTTCATATCCAGTGGATCTTTCACCAGGACCAATTGTGTATGGCCACCACTCACAGTCAAACAGATAAAGGGAAAATTCGGCTTGGGATCTTCTATAAAATGCGCCAGGATATGCGCATTCATGTGGTTGACTTCAATGAGTGGGATCTTTTTTGCAAAAGCGAATGCCTTTGCAAAACTCACTCCCACAAGTAAGGAACCCATTAATCCGGGACCCCGAGTGAATGCTACGGCTGAAAGTTGATCTTTGGAAATCCCAGATCGACAAAACGGCCTCCTGAACTACAGGGATCAGGTTTTCCTGGTGCGCGCGTGACGCGAGGCTCCGGAACTGCCCCCCCATATTTTTCGTGAACAGATTGTGTAGCGACAATATTATTAAGTACTTTGCCGTCAGCTATAACAGCCGCAGAGGTCTCGTCACACGAGGATTCAATTGCTAGAATAAAGATATCGTTGGTACCCATTGGAAAAGAACGCGAAAGTTAAGGATTTTTTGCACAAAGCGTTTCGGGTAATACTTTGGATCGTCTTTTCATTAGTCATGTTTTTTATTGTGGTGGCTCTGAGTTTACAGATCACTTGGGTTCAAAATGTGGCAATTAATTCTGTAACAGGCATTCTCAATAATAATTCAAATTTCCACACAGAGATCGGTAAGATCAGACTCACTTGGTGGGATGCACTTGAGTTAGACGATGTTATTATTAGAGATCATCGGGATAGTTTAATGATTGGTGCCAAAAAGATCAATGCAGACTTCGAGTTGCTTTCGCTAATTCCCCCAGGAATCACCACTATTAATGAAGTCCGAATGGAAGACGCAAAGCTGCATCTACTAACCCATGATGGTGATTCTGCCATGAATATCAATCTATGGGTGGAAGAACTATCAAACATGTTTAGTTCTGGAGTAGCACGAGTACAGGACCCACACAGTTTAAAATCAATAGCGTAGAGCTCAGAAACTCTGAAATATTTATTGTAAATGAGATCACCGATGCGATCACGAAAGGCCTGGATTACAATAGACTGCGCTTTTCAGACATCACTTTAAATGCTTCTAACTTTTACTTGGAAGGTCCGGAGATCGGTGCTGATATTAAAATGCTTACAGGCACTGAACTCACATCGGGTTTTGAGATTATGGAACTCAAAACCAATATGAAATATGGGCCTGAATTCATGGAGTTTGACAGGCTAAGCCTAAAATCAGTCAATAGTCATGTCAAAAACTTCCTCCGTTTTGAATACGCCACACCTTCAGCATTTTCCAATTTTGAAGAGGAAGTTGTCGTCATCACTAATTTTGATGAAACCAAGTTAGATTTGGGTGATTTAAAACTTTTCGCTCCATCTCTTCCTGATATTGATGATGAAATCTATCTATCCGGAAAAATTGCTGGCCCAGTATCAGATCTAAGATCAGAAGAATTCCTAATTAGGCTTGGTGAAAAAACAGCAATTTTCGGAGCATTTAGACTAGATGGTTTACCAGATATTGATGATACCTATATTAATTTATCACTCAAAAACTCTACAATTTTAGCTAAAGATTTAGCTCCATATTTGCCGATCAATATTTCCAAAGAAATCAACAAATTCAATACTGTACGGCTCACAGCTGATTTTGCGGGTTATTTGCATCGCTTTGATACCAATGGTGATTTCAAAACTTCAATTGGTGACATTACTGGCAGGGTGAGTTTTGAAATGGTAGATGGACTGCCAAAAACTGTTTCAAATATCACAACCCAAAATCTAGATCTTGGAATAATTGCCGAAGATCGGGATCTATTTCAAAAAGTAAGCCTCAATGGGCGCATCACCACCACCGGTAATTCCATAGCAAACTTGCTGCTGGATGTGGATGCAGATGTGAGCAAATTTGGGTTCAAAAACTACCAATACACCAACATCAAAACTGATGCAACCTATGGTAGGGATCTATTCAAAGGTAACCTAGCAGTTAAAGACCCGAATTTCAAAATCAATGCAAATGGTGAGGTGAATCTTCGGGAATCAACAGACTCTGTCAGGATGAGCTTGGAAATTGATACGGCATTTCTGGATCGATTGAATCTTACCGAAAAGGCAGCCTTCATCAGTGGAAATCTAGATATAGATGTAAAAGGAATAGAGCTAGATGACATTCAGGGAATTGCTAGATTCCGAAATATTGTCGTCGGTTACGAGGATAGACTTTTGGAGCTAGGAAGCTTCAATTTCCAATCTCTTTTTGCAGGAGGCACTCGAACCATGTCAATAAATTCTGATTACTTAGTTGCTGCTGCTTCGGGACAATTCAATCTGGAGCAAATGAGTAGAGATCTAGACATTCTCCTTAATCAGTACATCGCAATTATGCTGAACGAGGAGCAGCCAATAGCTGATCTGGAGCGCAATTTCTCTGAGATTTATAACCTGGATTTGAATCTCCGACTTATCAATATCAACCCAATTGTTCAGCTTTTTGAGCCTGATTTAAGTCTGTCTAAAAACATGGTTCTCGAGGGGGCATTTTATCAAACAGCTGAGAATACAGTCTTTAATTTTTTTACAAGCATTGATACGTTGAAGTATAAAACCAACTCTGCTCAAAACATTAATATAGATTTTAACACTTCAAAAATCATTAATAGCCCAGACATTCTAGCCTCCTTTTATGTCTATTCAAAATCACAGGAATTAGGCAAATCCCTACAATTTACCAATTTTGGGTTTGAAGCCACTTGGGACTAAAACCAAATGGATATAGATCTAACATTGGATCAAGATTCTACTCAGAGTGCTGCCAGAGTCAATGCGGTAGCCAAATTCTCCAGCCAGAATACCCAACTGTCATTTGAACCTTCTTCACTGAAAGTACTTGATCGGGAATGGAAATTTGACTCTTTGAATCTAATCACAATTACTCCTGGATTAATACAAGTTGATAGCCTAAAGATATTCAATGAAAACCAGTCTATTTCCATCCAAGGCACTGCGAGCAACAAGGCTGAGGATAGATTGAATCTATTGGTAGAAAATGTAAATATTGATCTACTCAACACACTTTTCCCGCAGGACTTCGACGGTATTGCCAATGGTCTCATATCTTTTGAACAACTATTCGATAGACCTTTGATGCAAGGAGAATTCCGTCTGAATGAATTTGCTATTAACCAGTTTCCAATAGGTGACATGAGTGCAAAGGCTAATTTGGATTTAGAGCGATTGCAAGTTTCCCTTACTAATGTTAATCAAGGAAAAGAAACGATCAACATCGGTGGATACATTCTCACAGAAAATCAAGAACTGAATATGCAGGCGTCTTTGAATGAAGCAGAGCTTAGATAATTACTTCCGAACCGTTTTTATCCAACTACTTATCAGGAATGGGAGGCAGTATTTCTGGTAAATTAAACTTGGGAGGGACGATGGCTACACCTAGAGTGGAGGGCACGGGAAGATTGAACAATGGAAGAATGACTGTCAACTATCTTAAAACCACCTATTTACTTAACGGAGATATACTTTTCAGACCTAATCAAATCAGCCTTCAGCAAGTTTCTATGCGAGATCTTTTTGGCAATCAAGCCACGCTCTCCGGAGGCATAAATCACCAAGGCTTCTCTAACATCCGTTTGGACATTAGAGCCAACCTAAACAATCTCCAGGTGATGAATACTACAGATGAGGACAATGAAACCTTTTACGGTACAGCATTCGTCTCAGGCACCCTTGAAGCTGTAGGCACCATTAAAAACCTGGATATCAATGCACGAGCTACCAGCCAGCCAAATACGAGGATTTATATCCCATTAACCAGCAGTAACACACAGGCTCAGGAGGATTTTATCCATATGATCAATATCCAAGACACTGTTCGGATTCAGCAAATCGCCGAGGAGATTAATCGATTGGAAATAGAAAATGTACGGATGAATTTCGTGCTTGACATAACCCCTGATGCCTATGCTGAAATAATAATCGATCCCCGAACAGAGGAAGGTATATCCGGGCGAGGGCGTGGAGTCTTGACAATGAATGTGGACACACAAGGGAATTTCACGCTAAATGGCACCTACGAAATCACGGAGGGCATGTATAATTTCTCCCTTTATAATGTGGTGAAAAAGCAATTCAGCATCAAACCAGGCGGTAGAATTACATGGTATGGAGACCCCTATAGCGGAATAATGGACATTTCAGCAGAATATACTGAAAGTGTATCTTTGCAGCCTCTACTTCTAAGCTCGGTCACTCAGACTAATCAAAGTACTACAGCCACTCGCCGATACCCTGTCAAAGTGTTGCTGAATCTGGATGGACAATTACTATCTCCTGACATTAGTTTTGGATTTGATTTTTCAGAATTCCCGTCCAGCGGTGAAACCCAAACGACCATCTCCTCTTTCCAGAATAAGATTGCTAATGATGAGCAGGAAATGAACCGTCAGGTCTTCTCTGTAATTATGACACGATCTTTCTCCCCAGAGGGACAATTTTCCGGTGTTTCCAATATTTCATCCAGTTTGGGACAATTGCTATCCTCACAGCTCAATAGTTTTCTTGGCCAGGTAGATAAAAATCTCGAAGTTGATTTGGATGTAGCGAGTCTGGATCAAAATGCATTAGAAACCTTCCAACTTAGCGTTGCCTACACTTTCCTAGATGGACGCCTCCGCGTATCTAGAGATGGTGGTTTTACCAATAATCAGGGAAATGCCAGTGCATCATCCATCATTGGCGATTGGCAAGCTGAATACATGCTTACCGAGGATGGGGTGTACCGAATCAGAATTTTCAACAGAAATAACTTCAATACATTTACCTCGCTTTCTCTGTCGAAAAACGTCTCTACCTATGGCGTTGCTGTATCTCAAAGTGTTTCATTTAATTCCTTTTCGGAGTTGTTCAATAAAATCACCCGTAAGAAAAAAGAAAAATTGATGATAAATGATCAGGATGATTTCTTGCGCTACCAGTTTGAAAATAAAACGGAATGGGAAAAAATTGAACTTGATAATATAGAAGAAAGGCTTGACTCCCTGAATCGCGAAAGAAGGTTTAAGCTATTGAAAGAAGGGAGTTTTGAGTAAAATTTCCCGCTGATTGTCGCTGATTTTCACTAAAAATAGAACTATATGAAATCTGCAGCTACCCACGTGTTTTGATCCACGTAAATCTGCAGGAAATACCAAAATGTAAAAACTCTAAACAATCACCCCATTCACACTATTACTTTAATAAAATCCCAATGAAAAAAATCAGCATTTTCTGGTTTAGAAGAGACCTTAGATTAGAAGATAACCATGGATTATTTAAAGCCCTAGGTGAAGGTGAGCATATCTTACCACTATTCATTTTTGACAAGAACATACTTGATAAATTAGAAGATAAGACCGATGCGCGAGTGGAATTCATTTACGATCAGATTAGTAAAATCCATGGAGAACTAGGCAAAAAAGGATCTTCTCTGCTAATCAAATACGGTGACCCTGAGAGCATTTACAAAGAGCTCCTTCAAGAATACGACATCCAAGCTGTATACACCAATCGGGACTATGAGCCCTATGCCAAAAGTAGGGATGAGAAAGTAGCTAGGTTGCTGAACAAGCAGGATATTGAATTACATCAATACAAAGACCAATTAATCTTTGAGCCTGGAGAAATTCTGAACGGGTCTGGGGAATTTTATAAGGTCTTCACTCCCTTCAGCAAAGTTTGGCTGAGCAAGCTAAATCCTTCCATGCTCGAGGCATTCAAACCTATGCATTGGAAAAATCTGCTTCAAACGGAGGAATTCCCACTCCCAACTTTGAAGGAAATCGGCTTTGAGAAAAGCGACATCTCTATTCCTTCCAAAACTGCAGATGAAGAAATCATCGCACATTATAACGAAACCCGGGATTACCCTGCCAAAAACGGTACATCTAGGCTCGGAATTCATTTGCGCTTTGGCACAATTTCTATTCGACAGCTTGCATCGAAAGCCAAAGAACTAAATGCAACCTACCTGAATGAATTGATCTGGCGGGAGTTTTACATGATGATTTTGGCATTTAACCCTGAAGTGGTTGATAAAGCTTTCAAACCTGCTTACGATCAAATTCCATGGAGAAATAATGAAGAAGAATTTGCTGCTTGGTGCGAAGGGAAAACTGGCTATCCCATCGTAGATGCCGGTATGCGTGAACTCAATGCTACTGGCTACATGCACAATCGCGTGCGAATGGTCGTTGCTTCCTTTCTGACCAAACATTTGCTGATCGATTGGCGCTGGGGGGAAGCATACTTTGCGGAGAAATTACTGGACTTTGAATTGGCCTCCAACAATGGCGGTTGGCAGTGGGCAGCTGGGACCGGAACAGATGCGCAGCCTTACTTCCGGGTATTCAATCCGAGTTCTCAGCAGGAGAAATTTGACAAGAACTGGAAGTACATCAAAAAATGGATTCCTGAAATAAACTCAGATAAGTACCCAAAACCGATAGTAGATCATAAATTTGCAAGGCAACGTGCAATCGACACCTACAAATCAGCCCTGAATCAATGAATATCGGAGACCGAGTAAGATTACTACATGGAAATGAAGAAGGAATCATCCGGAAAATTTCGGCTAGTGGTAGAATGCAAATCGAAATCGAGGATGGATTCATCATTCCTGCCCTCAAATCAGAACTGGTACTAATTCACGAAACTGAAAAACAGCATTTTGGAGAAAAGGCTGTAGAAGAGAAAGAAATCGAAACTCCAATCCCTATTTCTGGTCCAAAAGATCAAGGGCTATACCTCGCTTTTCTTCCGATCAATGACCAAAGTCTGAGCCTTTATCTGATCAATGACAGTCGTCAGCCTTACTTGGCGCATGCATCAGAAGTTTTCGGAACCAATCAACGAACATTACTTGCTGCTACACTAAATCCAGGCGAAGCAAAGAAATTTGACGATAGAATGCTTAAGGAAATGGACGAATGGCCGGCATTCTTGCTTCGCTTTATTCCGATTCATAACACCTTGGAAAAGGCAATCCCAGCTTTCGAGCGTCAGCTGAAGATGAAGCCTACTCAGTTTTTCAAACACCTGAGCAAAGCGCCAAGGTTGGATAAAACAGCATACATTTTTGGCTTGGAGCAGACAACCAAAGAATTGGATATCCGTGCGCTGAATCAGGAACTAGACGAAATCAGGCCAAAGACTGAAACTCCAAAGGCAGTAAAACCATCCAGATCAATTGATTTACATATAGAAAAGCTAGCCACTGATCCAAAAGGAATGAGTAATTCGGAGATGCTTCGGATTCAATTGGAAGCTTTTGATAGAAACTTAGACCAGGCGATTGCTTCAGGAATGGACGAGATCACGTTCATTCATGGCATCGGAAATGGCGTGCTCCGCAAAGAAATTCACAAGCGATTGAGTCAGCATCAAAATATTAAGTATTTTCAGGATACTCAAAAAGACCAGTGGGGCTATGGAGCAACACTTGTCAGAATCTCCTAAACTATGCAGGCTAAGATATCCCCTGTCTTTCAGCTTTTTGAAACCCAACACCAGGAAGCCAAAGCGCTTTTCTTGGTTTTGGGAAAGCAAATCAAATCTAAAAAAGCCATAGAACTTCTTGGCAAAATGGATTTTTTGGAGCTCTATGCTGACTTAATGGCTAAGGTTCACTTTGATATTGAAGGATTGAATTTCAATATTTTCTCGGACTTCAAACAGATGAAGAGAAGTCTGAGGAAAATCCATCATTTCAAATTGGCAGAGAAAAGTTTGAATAACCGGGAGCAAGCGCTGGGAATCAAGTACAATGGATATAGAATCCACCTGAGTAAATACAAGAAGAAGCTTTATACCGAAGCTTTTGACTTGATAGTAGGAAGCACACTGAAAAGCTGGGACGAGTTTCACCATAAAGCCCAAGCGGCAAGCAGAGGCATAAAGCCGTTGGCTATCCACACCGCCGTCAACCAGATCATACAAGATGAACTGGAGTTTTTTAATTTAGACCACAAAGGCGCAATGGATAGTAAGGCATTGAAAGACACTTTTGAAGGGCTGCGAACCATCATCATGTTGGAAAACACATTAATTGAGATGGGCTTCAACCCTATTTTTATTACAGGAATCCATGAGGAAATAGAAGTGCTGAAAAACAATTTGAAACCTTGGTACTCTAACCACCTGTCACTTCAGTCATTGATGCATTTTTTGGGTGCAAAAGAAGATGTTTCCAAAAAGTATCTGGATTGGGCGAAGGAGCTCAAAGCAGAAAAGAAAATTCTCTCGGCCCAAGCTGAGGCTCAGGCACATCAGTTGTTCGATAAGATTTTGGGGTAAGGCGATGGTAAATCATACAGTAAGTTTGGTATTGATAAGCTTATTGACATTCCGATTTTAATGGATAAACTAATCTACAAACCGAAAATTGTAGGAATACTGGTAATTGTATTCAATTTAATCCCAATATTTTGGACTTATTTTATCTTCATAACCATCCCTCTAATTATTGGTGGATTAATCTTCCAATTTGTGAAGTCTAGTGAAAACCTTTATTACGAAATCCCATCCGCTATATTACTTATTGGTTCATTTATGGGTCTAATCTTAACAGTAGTGTCAATTTTTGAAATATTTCAATACTAATTAAAAAAAGCTTTTGCCATATAGAAAATCAAAAGACAAAACCATAAACTTAATAGCACGTGTAAGAAAAAGAAAGTGGACACGTGTACTGCTTTCTTGTTAAATTTGAAAAAACAGCTTATGAATACCAAACTCACCTTAACTATACAACAGGATGTGATTCAAAAAGCAAAGGAATATGCGAAAGACAAAAACCGAAGCCTTTCTGACATCATAGAAAACTATCTAAAAAGCCTTACTCGGGAAATAAGAGAAGAGAACAAACCTAAGCTTACTCCTATAGTCAAATCGCTAAGGGGCTCATTTAAAATGCCTGAAAATCTTGATTACAAAGAAGAGTTGAAAAAAGCCCTTGAAGAAAAGCATTTGTAAATGGATAAGGTACTTATTGACTCGGACGTGATTCTGGATTTTTTCTTTGACCGAGAACCATTCTCTCAATACGCTACAGAGATTTTTCTTCGCTGTGAGTTGAGGCAATTAATTGGCTATACCACGCCAGTCATCATTTCTAACGTCTATTACCTTCTAAGCAAAATTGCCAAACATGAGGTAATCATAGAAAAGCTGAAACAGCTTTTAAGCATTATTGAGATCACTACAATGAACAGGGAAGTTGTACTTGCTGCTTTAAACTCTGAATTCAAGGATTTCGAAGATGCTCTTCAAAATTGTGCTGCGCTTTACAATGGTGAAATATCAGTTATACTTACTAGAAACTTGAAGGATTTTAAGAAAAGCGATCTGGCGATATTATCTCCTGAAATGTATCTGAAGAAGTAACCTGATTACTTTTTTATCAAAAAGTCAAATTCAGTGTTTAAAATCTCAAGGTTAACGGTGAATACTACCGGGATTTTAGAAAACTAATGAACCTGTGATGCGCTGAGAATTTCTCGAAAATCATGATAAATTAGTCTGAAATTCCATTAAGCGCATTTTTAGAATGAAAATCATCTCAACCAACATTGGAAAGCCGACCACTTTTATCTGGAACGGAAAGGAAGAAACTACCGGGATTTATAAAAAACCTACCGGACAGCCCATCTACCTTACAAAAAACGATGTCATCAAAGATGAAGTCTCCAACAGACTAAATCATGGCGGTTATTACAAAGCCTGCTATATCTTTTCGGCAGAGCAATATCCATATTGGAAAGCCTTGTATCCAGATTTGGATTGGTCATGGGGCATGTTTGGAGAAAACTTGACAGTTTCCGGTTTTGATGAAAATGAAGTATATCTAGGTGATATTTATAAAGTTGGGGAAACCTTGATTCAGGTTTCTCAGTATCGTGAACCTTGCTATAAATTCGGGCATAAGTTTGGGACTCAACAGGTAATCAAGCAGTTTATCCAGCACGGATATGGTGGAACTTATCTCAGCATTTTGGAAGAAGGGTATGTGGACGTAGATGATGAATTCATTCTGGTTGAACGCCCAGAGAATAGTATCTCAGTAGCTGATTTATTCCAACTAGTTTTTGCCAAAGAGAAAAATCAGGAGCTTTTGAAAATCGCTGCGAGCAGCAAAGCTATTCCTCCAAAGAAGCGGTTTTTACTAAGTTCTTACATTGAACCTAAAGCCTAGAACGGAGCCGAAATCTGAGTAAACCATTGATTCACCAACAATAGCAATGATCTATTTCACACAGCTTATTTACATTCTCGACGGTCAGGAGGCAAGCTTTCTAGCGTTTGAAGCAGTAGCCATTCCGCTGATTGCTAAACATAATGGAAAACTGTTGCTCAGATATAGACCAAGTTCTGACAACATTATTGAGCAAAACATGGAAATGCCTTTTGAAATCCATTTGGTGGAATTCGAAAACGAGCAGGATGTAGCAGACTTCTTCAAAGATGAGGAGCGCCAAAAACATATCCATTTGAAAGAAAAATCCATCAAGTCAGTTTGGCTGATCAAGGGATCAAAACTGTAAGTGAGCTACCTCATCAAAATCCAAATTAACCACCTCCTGAATTTCTTTTCATCCTGCACAAAACCGAAATATCCCTTAGCTTAGCAACTTTTAAAAAACTATCAACCCTATGGATACCTCACACAAAACCTCATTCCAGTTTATCAGCGAACCCTCAGATATCAATTTTGGAGGAAAAGTACACGGAGGTGTAGTGATGAAATGGATAGATCAAGCAGCTTATACCTGCGCCAGAACATGGTCGGAAAGCTATTGCGTAACAGTTTATGTGGGTGGTATCCGGTTTTACAAGCCTATCAATATCGGAGATGTGATCAAAGTGGAATGTGCAGTGATTTACACGGGTAGCTCCAGCATACACATTATGGTGGAAGTTTATTCCAGAGATTTTGGACACATAGAATTTGAGAAAAAGACGCACTGCATCATCATTTTCGTATCTGTTGACGAAAATGGCAATCCGAAAAAAGTAAAGCCTTGGGTTCCTCAAACCGATCAAGAAAAGAAGTTGGAAGAATACGCAACGCGACTGAAATCACTCAGAGAAGATATTCATAACGAGATGAAGCCTTTTTTTAATGAGTAGATTTTAAGTAAGAAGTTTTAAAAAGTGGTTAGTTCGAAGGTAACATTTTGTCCCATCGGACAATTGGTCTGAGGAAAAGGAATTGCTTTGTGTCGAATGCATTCCGTCGTAACGCTTGAATAAGCGTAACTTTTCCAAAGTTCAAAACTTTGGAAAAGTTCTCTTGATACGCCAACCAATAATTGTGCTCTTTGCGAAAACCTGCGCGTCTTTCGCGGTTCAAATCACCTACTTATTGTCCAAATCTCCTTTCATCTCCAAACTATTTCCTTCCTTGAGTTTTTGGAGAAATAGATCCTCCACGTAAAACTGCCAATCCGAAAACTTGATCGCCTGATTCGCTAAATGCACATGATGGTCCTGATCCAAAATGTAATCATCAGGTTTATTCAACTCTCTAGTTTTACCATATACTGTTTCCAATTCAGCTAATTGCTTCTTCCACTCCCCTTCTAAATTCAAAAGTTTTTCCTTTGTGGCTTCTCTTTCCTTAGCCGTTTTGGCTAGATCCCATTCCGCCAGTAGCAATAGAGACTTATTGGTGAATTGTGTGACTTTGGCAACTTGCTCATAGACTTCAAGTGTATAGGAATTTCTTAAAGCAGCTTTCTTGGATTCTGAAATTTTATAGAGAACAGAGTCTAAAACTAACTCACTGGCTTGCGCTTTCTCCAGTTTACTCTTATTTCGTTCAGTCCATTGTCCCGGAGCATTTGCTTCCGGCAAAGCCAAAACAGCATCCTGCATAGGGTTTCCCATCCCCTTCAATATATTTCTGTCAGCTTTTTCCAGCAAAGCATTTTTCCAAAAAGCTACCGAAGGCTCCAGGTCATTGATAAATGAAAAATCTTCAGACACCAATCCAGAACCAAAAGATCGATGGCGAAAGGCTGCATGCAACTCCTCCGAACTACGCTTTTTGCCAGACCATGTGTATTCAGCAAAAATCGCAATTCCTCTTTGATACAATTCAAAGTGCGGGGAATCATCATCCCAAAGCGTCAACAACAGCCCATCCGCTTTATTATCGATAGATATCAATGCAAAATCCCGAATATTGGCTGTGTTACTTTCTTCAAGCGGCATCAAGTTCCAGCGTGTCTGGCCTGCTGTAGCCCCCATCACTTGGAATCCGTGATCGGTAAACCACTGCATTGCCCTGTTATTCCCTGGAGTTTCCGGCGCACTATAGTTCCAACGCATGTAAACGCAGTTTTTCGGAAACATATCCACGTATTTATTGAGGTTGGGCTCATTAGCAGTCCAGATACTATCTACCTGTGCCTCAGAAAGATTTCTATTAAATATAGAATTATACACTCCTGCGTTTTTCAAGGGCATATCATCCCAGAAAATCGGAGTCAACCCTCTTTTATCAGCATATTCACTGACTCTATTCAGCCAGATCAACTGCAGCTCTAATGGAGATTTACCACTTTCTCTCCCGGTAGTATGAACTTCGTCTCCCCCTACATGGAGATATTGTGCGTGTGGAAAAGCTTCGAGTGCATCGGAATACAAGTCAAACTGCACTTCATAAGTTCGGTCGTCTAGTGGATTGAAAGCCCAATCGCTGGCTGGATCATCCCGCAGATCTTTATATTCATCATGCTTGAGAATGAATGAAGCATGTCCCAGACCCTGAACCAAAGGGGAAATCCGAATATTTCTAGCCATAGCATAATCACTCAGCTTTTTCCATTCTGCGATGGACCATGCATCTGATGAACCTACTTTGGGTTGTTTTTCGAAAGCCAGCTTATCTTCTATCTCCAGAATTATCCCATTGATTTTCAATTCTGCCAAGCGATCCATAAGCTCGTAGTAATAGTCTTTCTTTTCCAAGTGATGCTTTACATCGAGTTGAATCGCTCGATAGTTTAGCGCAGGCTCATCATTTATTGAGATCAAAGGCAAAGCCGCATCTTGGTCCAAAGCATCCTGCACCAACTGGCCGAGTGTGATCACCCCATACCAAAGTCCAACTTTGGTCGCCGCTTTGATTTCCACTTGTTCCTCAGTAATCTCCAGTATGTAAGCCTCAGGTTTCAAGCTTGAAGTTGTCTCTAAACTAAGCGAAACGTCACTTGTACCTGCCAACGATTTCCCTGCTATGAAATCAGCTTTAGCCTGTTTGACAAATTCTTGAATTTCTTTAGCAGAAAGTGAAGAAACGCCTGTAATTTCTAAAGAAGTAGGACTTGGCAGAATCATATAGCTTCCTTCTTTCTTTGGAGTTGAGCGGCAGGAAGCCAAAATCATTAAGGTAAAGAGGAGACTGAAAATTGAAAATAAACGCATGAAAAGAGGTTATTGGATACAAAGAATTATGAATTGGCTAAAATACCAAATAATAAAAGCTACTGAACCCATTCAACAAACAAATTGAAAGCTATATCTGCAAATGGCTTTATTATTCCCTTTTTTTATCTAATTTTTAGGTTGAAGGTTTGTAACTCATTTTGTTCAAGCTCTTTTCTCAAACCCAACCTAACCTATAATGCTTACACTATTGATTATCCTTTTTGCCTTGGCAATGATTCTTCTTGCCATCGTCAAATTCGACATCCATCCATTTCTTGCCCTTTTTTGCGGAGCCATCTTATATGGGCTTCTCTCCGGAATGTCCGGGGAGTTGATTTTAAAATCCATCTCCGAAGGTTTTGGAGGAGTTTTAGGAAGTATAGGATTACTGATTTTGCTCGGTGTGATGATGGGAACATTTTTAGAAAAAACCGGGGGAGCAATCGTTATTGCGGAGAAGATTCTCTCTTGGATTGGAGAAAAATCGATCACACTTGCGATGATGATTTCGGGCTATATCTTATCCATACCAGTATTCGGAGATAGTACCTTCATCATGATGAACCCCATCAGTAAATCTCTTTCACTGAAAGGAAAAGTACCTTATGCCGCGACTACCATAGCTTTGGCTCTCGGTGCCACCGCTTCTCACTCGTTGGTCCCACCGACTCCCGGGCCAATTGCCACTGCAGGAATCTATGAGGCGGATCTGGGAATGATTATTTTTTATGGGCTGATCGTGAGTCTATCTACGCTGATTCCAAGCTATATTTTCATCAAAAAAGTAGCCTACAAAATTCCTTTAATCCCAAAAATGGCTGTCAAAACTGAGGAGATTGATAAAAAAGAAAGACCTTCAGCATTTGCATCTTTCCTGCCCATCATCGTTCCTCTGATTCTTATTATAATCGCTTCCATCGCAAAGTATCCAACCAAACCTTTGGGGGAAGGTGGTTTTTACACATTTATCCAATTCGCTGGAAGTCCAGTCATCGCCTTGCTTCTGGGATCTTTTATGGCCTTTACCCTTCCAAAGAAATTTGACGCGAAGTTACTTTCCTCTTCTGGCTGGATCGGTGAAGCAATTCTGATCGCAGCGCCTGTGATTCTGATTACGGGCGCAGGAGGAGTATTCGGGAAAATGCTGCAAAACTCAGGAATCGGTGATCTGGTGAGCTCAAGTATGAGTGGAGCAAGCTGGGGAATTTTTCTTCCATTCCTGATTGCCTTTGCATTAAAGACAGCCCAAGGCTCCTCAACTGTGGCAATGATCACAACCGCTTCAATTATTGCTCCGTTGCTTGGTTCTCTTGGGCTAGACTCTGAAACCATGCGCGTATTTGCAGTTTTGGCCACCGGAGCCGGTGCTATGGCGATTTCCCACGCCAATGACAGTTTCTTTTGGGCTGTAACCCAACTCTCCGGACTATCTATCAAGCAAGGGAATCAAACACATAGCCTAGGTACATTAATTATGTCTGTGACGGCAATAAGCGTCATATACCTGATTACATTGATGGTAGGGTGATAACGTACTTTTGTTTAAAAATGGCATACATGCATGAATTATGAGAGAAGACTATCATTCTGGTACAACATTGAGTGAGATGCAATGGATAGAAGTTCTTCATGACAAGGAGATTACCACTTCAAGAAACATCTCTATCCTTCAAATAATGTATTCATTTGAAGATCATAAAACATCGGCAGGCCAGATAGGGTTGATTTTAGGGTATAGTGGAACAAACACTTCTAGTCCCATAAACTTAGAAATGGGTAATTGGGGCAAAAGACTTGCAAAAAAAATTCCAATTAGATTTAGTAGAAGGGAAGATGGGTCTGAACGAAAATGGGATATATTTTTCGATGGTTATCAAAATTCAAACATATTTATTTGGAAACTAAAATCTGAATTAGCTAAGGCTATGGAGCAAATGGAATTAACTGATCTTGAGCAACATTCAGAAGAATTACCCAAGGAATCATATACCCTATATGAAGGGTTAAAAAAGACAATAATTGTAAATGCATTTGAAAGAAATCGGGAAGCTAGAAAAAAATGTATTGAACATTGGAGTACCGTTTGCATTGTTTGTGAATTTGATTTTGAGAAAAAATATGGTGAATTAGGAAAAGGATTTATCCACGTTCATCATTTAATTCCAGTCTCTGATGTTGGTGAAATTTATCAAATAGATCCAATTAAAGATTTAAGACCTGTTTGCCCCAATTGTCATTCAATGTTGCATAAGAAAAACCCTCCACTAACAATTGAAGAACTTAAAAACCTTTTAAAAGGCTATTCTCTTCAGCCATGAAGTAGGTTTATGAAAAAGATTATCTGTATATTTCTTTTAGTCACCACTAAAACATATTTTGTTAGCGCCCAAATTCTCAAAAAGCCAATCCCTGATAAACTAGTCGTTTTGACTTTTGATGATGCGCCGGCAAGTCAGTATTCCATTGTCGCTCCTTTGCTAAAGGAATTTGGATTTGGAGGGACATTCTTTGTCTGTGAGTTTCAACCGAATTATGCAGACAGCACCTTATATATGAATTTGCGTCAAATTCGGGAAATAGATAGAATGGGCTTTGAAATCGCAAATCATACGCATACCCACGCCAATGTCAGTAAATTATCCCAAGCAGAATTCAATCAGCAACTTGGGTACATAGAACAGAAATGTGACTCACTAGGAGTTCCCACGCCCACCAATTTTGCCTATCCAGGTTATGGATTAAATACTGATGCGCTCGAATATTTGGAAGCAAAAAACTATGTCTTTGCCCGGGCTGGAGGAAGCAGAGCTTACGATCCGTTGAGTGATCATCCCTATTTGATACCTAGTTGGGCAACTGATGAAAAGAACAAAGTGGAGATCATGAAAGCCTTTGAACAAGCCAAAGAAGGAAAGATCGTTGTTATGACAATTCATGGAGTTCCGGACATCGAGCATCCTTGGGTGAACACTCCACCTGAACTTTTCAAGGAGTATTTGGAATATCTAAAAGAAAATGGATTCACAGTGATTTCTCTAAAGGATTTGGAGGAATATATTGATGTGAAAGAAGCAAAGCGCTTAATCAAGCCTGATTTGTCGAAAAAGCTTAGTAATTAAAGTAGCCTACATAAGAAATGGCTTTAATCTCTTGAATTGAAATAAGCGATTTCTAGTAAATTCCGTTCCGTAGGAACCAGTGGATGGTAGCAAGAAAATATTTTCAACGAGATTCGTTCTGTAGGAACGACTGGTCAAGAATTGACACCATACGTTCCTACGGAACGAAGAAACCTAACCTTATGAAATTTAGATACCGGCCAACTGTCCCGCTGGGACAAAATGCTAAACATGTCAAACTTTGATTTCGGCTAAATTGCTCATAGTGAAAAAGTTTCGGTCCTGATAGCTATTTGGGACCGAAACCTGACAGTAGTCGAATTATAAGATATAATCCTTGCGAAACTCCGTGCCCTGGGCGGCTAAAATAAATTAATTCCGCCCTCTGCGAAATTCTCTGCGTACCACGCGGTTAAAATTAAAAAGGTGATCCGTTTCCAGATCACCTTTAACTTTTTCCTAGGATTTCATCTTAAGCTAGATCGTATCGATCAAGCATCATCACTTTATCCCATGCAGCGACAAAGTCTTTTAAGAATTTGTCAGAAGAATCAGAAGCAGCATACACTTCAGACAAAGCACGTAGCTCAGAGTTGGATCCAAATATCAAATCTGCTCGAGTTCCTGTCCACTTCACTTGACCAGTCTTGCGATCAGTACCCAAGAATGCGTGTTGTCCTGAATCCGCAGCTTTCCAAGAAGTTCCCATATCCAAGACATTCACAAAGAAATCATTGGTCAAAGCACCTGGAGTGGATGTAAACACACCATGCTTAGAATTATCAAAATTCGTCCCTATCACACGCATACCACCAAGTAATACGGTCATTTCAGGAGGAGTAAGTTTCAGCAACTGTGCACGATCTACGAGCATTTCTTCAGCAGAAGCTTTATGTGTAGGTCGGAAATAATTTCTGAAACCATCAGCTGCAGGCTCCATTGCAGCAAAAGAGGCAACATCTGTTTGCTCCTGAGAAGCATCTCCCCGCCCAGGTGTGAAAGGAACAGAAATTGACTTTCCTGCATTTTTAGCTGCTTGCTCCACGCCTGCACATCCAGCCAATACAATCATATCTGCTAAAGAAATCTGCTTTCCTCCAACTTGATTAGAGTTGAATTCCTTCTGAATAGCTTCCAATTTATCAATTACTTTACCGAGTTGTGAAGGGTTATTTACCGCCCAGTCCTTCTGAGGAGAAAGTCTTATTCTAGCACCATTTGCACCCCCACGCATATCTGATCCACGGAATGTTGAAGCAGAAGCCCAAGCAGTAGAAACTAATTCAGAAACCGAAAGACCTGAAGCCAACACCTTAGCTTTCAAAGAAGTTATGTCTGCATCATTGACCAACTCGTGATTTACGGCTGGGATTGGATCTTGCCAGATCAACTCTTCAGTTGGTACTTCTGGCCCCAAGTAACGCTGAATTGGTCCCATATCTCTATGAGTCAATTTGAACCAAGCTCTGGAGAACGCATCAGCAAACTCATCAGGATTTTCAAGGAATCTTCTTGATATCTTCTCATAAGCAGGATCTTCCCTCAAAGCCAAATCAGTTGTCAACATATTTGGTGCATGCTTCTTAGCCGGATCGTGCGCATCTGGAACAGTTCCAGCACCAGCATCACCCTTTGGCTTCCATTGATGTGCGCCAGCCGGGCTTTTGGTCAATTCCCATTCAAAACCAAATAGGTTCTCGAAGAAATTGTTGCTCCATTGAGTAGGAGTGGTAGTCCACGTCACTTCAATCCCTGAGGTAATGGTATCGCCTGAATGACCTTTTCCAAAGCTATTTTTCCAACCTAAGCCCATCTCTTCAATACTTGCTCCTTCAGGCTCGTGCCCTACGTACTCACCTGGGTCTGCAGCACCATGAGTCTTGCCAAAAGTGTGTCCACCTGCAATTAAAGCGACTGTTTCTTCGTCATTCATAGCCATACGGCCAAAAGTCTCACGGATATCGTGTGCTGCCCCGATAGGATCAGGTTGTCCTTTCGGCCCTTCTGGATTCACATAGATCAATCCCATGTGAGAAGCTCCGAGTGGATTTTCCAGGTTTCTTTCTCCATCAGTACTACCTGCATACCTGTCTTGATCCCCGAGCCATTCTCCCTCAGAACCCCAGTAAATATCCTCTTCTGGCTCCCATACATCCACACGTCCACCTGCAAAACCAAAAGTTTTCAATCCCATCGTTTCCAACGAGACATTACCCGCTAGAATCAACAAATCTGCCCAAGGAAGCTTATTACCATATTTCTGCTTAATTGGCCAAAGTAAGTAGCGTGCCTTATCCAAATTAGCATTATCTGGCCAGCTATTAAGTGGCGCAAACCGCTGAGATCCAGATCCTGCACCACCTCTACCGTCAGCTATTCGATAGGTACCTGCACTGTGCCACGCCATTCGAATAAAAAAAGGACCGTAATGCCCGAAATCAGCTGGCCACCAGTCCTGAGAATCAGTCATCAAATCAGCCAAATCTTTTTTTACTGCTGCCAAATCCAAGTTCTTAAACTCTTCTGCATAGTTGAAGTCAGGATCCATGGGATTAGACTTCGAAGAATGCTGTCGAAGTATATTCAGGTTCAATTGATTTGGCCACCAGTCGCGATTTTTAGTTCCGCCTCCAGCAGTTTTGTGGATTGCTCCGCTGGTAAAAGGACATTTTACCTCGCTATCATTGACATCCCAAACAGGGTCTGTATAGTTATGTCCGTTTTCTTTGTTATCCATATTATTAGGGTTTGTTTTTAATTTTTATCGAGAGCTAATTTAGACAATGGTTTCTTTATGTAATAAAAAATTCAATTGATAAAAACTATGACTCTTATGAGGACTATTATAAAAGCCCTCAACATTTACATAGTTAGTGCCTTTTCAAATTATCAAATATTCTGGAAACAAGCTACTTTTAACGTGATTGAAGCCCGCTTCAATTTGCCGATTTTGTTGAGTTTTCGCTAAAAGGTAGTATTTTGAAAATGTTAAATCTTTGGGATTTGACAGTTTGTAGTTTTTTAAGTCTTCTTGTCTCAATTTATTTTAAATTCAATCTAATATGGTAACACCGCTCATTATTATAGGAATCGTCTTACTGCTGGGAGTTATTCTCGTCGGAATTTTCAACCGTTTTGTAAAAAACAAAAACACTGTGAAGGATGCATGGAGCAACATAGATGTAGCTCTCAAAAGAAGATATGATCTAATTCCAAATTTAGTAGAAACGGTAAAAGGCTATGCAAGCCATGAAAAGGACACCCTTGAAGCAGTGATCCAAGCAAGAAATGCAGCTATGGCTGTTCCTTCAGATGATATTAATAAGCAAATTCAAGCTGAAAATCAGCTTCAAAAAACACTCAGAAGCATCTTTGCTTTAAGTGAAGCTTATCCGGACCTGAAAGCCAACACCAACTTTCTGCAGCTACAGGATAAACTCAATGAAATCGAAGAAAATCTGGAGAGATCCAGACGCTATTATAATGGTACAGTCCGTGAGAATAATACCTATGGCGAAAGCTTTCCTGCAGTACTTGTAGCAGGCATGTTTAATTACAAGCATTTTGACTATTTCGAAGCTGAGCCAGAAAGCCGGGAAAATGTGAAAGTGAGTTTTAATTAACCAATATTTTTCTCAATCATTCAAGTTGCATTGCTTTCTTTGCTATTCAGGCTAAATGCCCGAAGTAGGGTGACCGATGCACACCAAAATCCAGTTTGTAGCTTTGTTTTTATGCTATTGGCAATAGATTTTCAAATTCGAAGGAGCGCCAAATCATTGATTATTGATCAACTTTCCTTCCCATTTTCCATGAGATTCTTACAAGTTCATGAGCATTAGTATGAAAAAAACCGCCTTTCTATTTCTCTTATTTTTTGCGCAGCTAGAAGCCTTTTCACAAGATTTTAGTGTCACTTCCTATTCAGTGGATATTACTATTCACGAGGAAGGATACTTCGATGTGGTAGAGAAATACAACCTTAATTTCGAAGTGCCAAAGCATGGAATTTTTAGGGATATTCAGTTGGCTTATGACTTGCAAACTGAAGAAGGCGAGCTGGAAAAACGTCAACTAAAACTCAGTCAAATCGAGGTCCCTGGATACAAATTTGATGCACCTTCAGCATTTGGACAGAAATATTCTGATAACGCCCGAATTAAAATCGGTGATGCAAATGTGACCTTGGAAGGTCCTCAGCAATATGAAATCCGGTATAGAGTGGAGAATGCTTTCCTTTTTGAATCAGAAGCAATCCAATTCTATTGGAATATCAAGCCGAGTGACTGGTATGCTCCTTTTAATAAAATAGATTTTCAGGTTCACCTTCCCAATGGAGTTTCTCTTCAGAAAGATGATTATTTCTTGTATTCAGGTACCATTGGATCGAATGTTCCCACAAATGACTTTGAGACCAGCTATGCAAATGGAATTTACTCGGGTAGCAGCAAGGAAGGCATAGTTTCCTCGGGAGGAGAAGCAGTGACGGTTTTGCTGAAATTACCACTGGGAAGCATTAAAGAAATCAAGCCACTCTGGCCTTTCTGGACAGACTACGGCTGGACTCTGATTCTTCCTTTTGTCTATTTTGGGTTCTATTCCATCTGGAAAAAACATGGAAAAGACGATCATGTAACAACCACAACTAGTTATTATCCACCTCCAGGCATGGATCCAGCTATGGTGGGTTTCTTGATCGATGACTCTGGAGATACTGTTGACTTGATCTCTTTGATTCCATTCTGGGCATCTCATGGCTACCTGACTATTGAGGAGATTGATGAAAAGGGTTGGTTTGCAAAAGATGACACCAAGCTCACCAAGTTGAAGGAAATTGAAGCAGATGCGCCATTATATCAGCGCCAATTATTTAATGGTCTATTTGCCAGCAAAACAGAAGTTCTCGTCAGCAGCCTCAAGGAAAAATTCTACACTACCATGAGTACCGCAAATGGGAGTTTGAAAGATGCCGCTCAATTATATTATGTCAATAAATCCCGTAAAATCAAAAATTACACCATTATCGGATTGATACTATTGATGTTCATTCTAGTCCCCGCTTTCTTATTTTTCTGGGGAATACTTGCAGCCATAGCAATGGGTGTGTCTGGTTTATTTCTATTAATCATGAGCCAGTTTTTGATCAAGAAAAACAAAGAAGGAACTATGATTTTGTCTGAGCTGAAAGGCTTCAAGCAGTTCATCAAAGTAGCTGAGGAAAACAAGCTCAAAATGCTACTCCAAGAAGATCCCACCTATTTCGAAACTACGATGAGTTATGCCTTAGCATTTGGAATGTTTGATAAATGGGCTAAAAAATTTGACGGACTAAATCTCCAACCTCCCACTTGGTATTATTCCTCCACAGGAAGAATGATGTCTATGAATCACTTTTCAAAGTCATTTAACAATTCCATAAAATCCACTCAATCTACTATGGTCAGTTCCCCATCTAGCTCTGGAGGTTCTGGTGGCGGTGGTTCATCTGGCGGAGGATTTGGTGGAGGTGGAGGCGGAAGCTGGTAATCAACTCATATTATGAAAAACAGTGTATTTATAGCCACTAGTCTGGATGGCTTCATCGCAGGAAAAAATGATGAGTTGGACTGGCTTTCTACTTTTCCGGAAATCGACCAAATCGACACAGGTTTTAATGACTTCACTTCCCGCATGGATGCGCTTTTAATGGGAAGAAATACTTTTAAGGTGGTTTCAGACTTTGAGGGAGAATGGTTTTACACCAAGCCTGTTTTTGTGTGGAGCAGTTCCATGACCGAGATTCCAGAAAAATTTAAAGGGAAAGCTTTTCTTGTCAAGGGAAGTATCACAGAAGTACTTTCAGAACTACGCGGCAAAGGCTTTCAAAACCTTTACATCGATGGAGGAAAGACCATTCAGAGCTTTCTGAAAGAAGACTTAATCGACGAAATGATTATTACAACAATTCCAGTTTTACTAGGATCCGGAGTTCCTCTGTTTGCTGATTTACCCAAGCAATTGATTTTTAAATGCGTCAAATCAACGCTGTTTATGGACAAAGTCGTGCAAAACCATTTCGTTAGAGTCAAGTAATTCAAAGTGCACTATACCGAATAAACCGTAGTGCATCCTTTACAGCTGTCGGGAGCGCCGACGCGAGACATAAAACCTCCTCAAATCACCTCGTCGTCCATCCCTCATCTATAGTTACGAAGAAGTATTTACCACAAACCAAAAATTAACCTGATCAAATTTTGTGATTAGATTCCTTCCAAGTAAACTAGTTCATATGAATAGAGTACAATTCCAAAAAGTGTTTCTATCAAGAATTTAGTGGACGTCTTTCAAGGATGACCTAGCTAATAGTTGAATCCCCTATATAGGGCACAGATATTCAGCCTTAAAATTATCATCGTTGCTTGTCCATCTGTATTTGAGCCTATTAAGAACCATGTGTTACACCAACTTAAGGGTAGAACCAAGAACTTTGATGATGACACGATCTTGACTAAAGTGAATAATTCTTTTAATTAGGTAAGCCAAGTAGCAAACAATCCCTTGCTGAACGCCTATCTCTATACCTAGCAGAGGCTGTTCCCGCTTATGAAACAGCCTCTTCTTGCTAGATTATAGATTCCTATTCTTCCACTCTTTTTAATACCCAAGTGGATGGTACTGCCGGAATGTGATCAGGATCAATAATTCGTTTTGGACCCACAAAACTTGGGAAATTCCAAATTAGATTTCCCCCTTGAAAGACTGGTTCAATGGTAACACCTTTTGTTTTCTCATAAATTTGAAAACCTCCAATTATTCCTTTTCCATTGGAAGAGAAAATAACTGGTGGAGTTCTAACAGGGTTTTTTGTGAGAAATATTTCATTGAAATCAAACTTATCCTTGGAATGTAGGAATTCAACAAATTCTAGATCATTATGAACAAGGTTGCCGTCCACAATCAATTTGATGTAGCCAAGCACAAATTGTTTCTCTGTTTCTGAAACTTTTACTTCTTTAAACACTAGAGTAACTGTAAAGTCAATTCTCTCATCTTTATAAAACCAAGTCCCTTCTAAATCTGTTAGCTTTTCTTCATTTTTGGGATTTTGAGCGAATATTGGGCTAGCAGCTAGTGTAAAAACTATTGTTAAATAGATTGTAATATAATTTAGTACTTTCATAATTAATTGCAATTTAGTGTTACGATATTGGTTCCTTGTCGATTAGTTCCAATTTTGTTCCAGGAGTTAAAATTTGATAACTCACCTTTAGATAAGGTAAGTCCACAACCTGTTGCATTAAGAAAATTAATTAATCCTAATTCATTCTGTAAAGTAGAATTTGTAGAGTTAACAGAGCAACTGGTTTTTGAATGCATCAAATCAATAACCTTATTAGACAAAGTCGTGCAGAACCATTACGTCAGGTTAAGATAAAATCACCTCGCCGTCCAGCCTCCATCCACAGTCAGCATGGAACCCACCATGTAGCTCGCTGCATCTGAAGCCAAGTAAATCGCAGCACCCTGAATTTCTTCCAACTTACCCCATCTACCTAGTGCTGTAGCTCCGACGACGAACTTCTTTCCTTCTTCAGTATCTGCAATTGGCAAATTCATTTCTGTCAAAAATGGTCCAGGACAAATTGCATTCACATTGATATTGAATGGGGCAAACTCCAATCCAAGCGCCCGGGTCATCTGAACCACTGCGCCTTTGCTGGAAGTATAGGGAGTTCTATTTGATAAACCGACCAATCCCAAAGTACTTGCTAGGTTGATAATACTTCCCTTACCGGCTTTTTTCATGTGAGGTGTTACAGCCCTACAGCAAAGCCAAGTTCCGGTCACATTGATGTCCATCACTTTCTGAAAATCCTCCAAGGTTAATTCATCTATTGCACCTCGAATATTGATTCCAGCGGAGTTAATCAAGACATCTATTTTCCCAAAAGCATCAAAGGCAGCTTTAGCCATCGCTTCTGTCTGCTCTTTATTCACTACATCTGCTTCAAAAGCTATAGCCTTCACGCCATAGAGTTCGGCAATCCTCTGAGCTGATTCCTCTCCCTCTTTCAGCGTTCTACTGACCAACATCACATTTGCGCCAGCCGAGGCAAGTCCCTCTGCCATGGCTAAGCCGAGTCCTTTGGATCCGCCGGTGATGATGGCAGCTTTTCCACTTAGGTCAAAAAGCTTAATTCCGGGTAATTTCTGTGACATGATTTTGATGTGGCATATAGGTTAACGGTCAATTATCGATTATACTTTCACTCATAAATTCTAATTCACTAAACCAAGCCTAAGATATTTCGGCTATAATTCAGACAAGACACCACGTTTTGTTCTTCGTAGGCCAACTTCTCTTCGGCACTTAGGCCCCTTACATTTGGAAGCTCTCCAGAATAGAGGTTTTCATTTATCTTACGAAGTACTTTTGCAGTATTCTTTGCAGAAACATCTTCAAAAGTAGCCCAATACTCATCAGTCAAATAAGGGATTTCCAAAGGGTTTCTGGTAATCATCTCCAATGAAAAGGTAAGCGAAGGATTGAATTTCCTGCACCAGTCGACTCCAGCTTTCAAATTAACAATTCCTTCGCCAAGTGGCACTTCGGAAAGTAGAAATCCATCCTTATAGTTTTTCACCCCCATATCTTTCACATGAGTGGAAAAGGTATAAGGAGCCAAGGTCTTGATAACTTCCATCGGATCTTCCAGAAAAGATATGTTATTTCCAAAATCTAAGGTAACTCCCACCCATGCGCTGCCAAGAGTTAGGATGATCGCTTCGAGTTCCTTAGCATGCCAGTCCTTATGATTTTCTATAGCTAGCTTCATTTTATGCTTTCGCACAATGGGTTCAGCTAATTCTATAGAATTCAGCGCCTTTTCTTTGAAGGCTATAAACTCCTCAGCAGTTTTAAAATCCACATATCTCCTACCACTAAGGCATGCCGTACGAAGAACAGTAGCTCCAGCTTCTTTGGCAGCTAATACATCAGACTCAAATTCTGAAATTTCATCACCTGACTTAGGAAGCCCAATACTTCCTTCCAGATATAAGTCTAGCTTTTCTCTTCTATCTCTTACTTTTTTTGCAAAATCCTGTGCCCAACCACTTACTATAACTTGTACGCCACCAGCACCGATTTGCTTACAATGCTCCATCATTTCTATCGCATCGGCAAAACCCGGATACTTTTGACTGCCATCCTTCGAATGCCACCTAGCTCCATAGGAATGCACTACCACTCCCATTGGTACAACCTTTAAGTCATCTGGCATAGCTGGTAGAGAAAAAGTCAGTGCCATTGCCCCAAGCCCAGCAGTCTTTATGAAATTCCTTCGGTCTGAATTGTAGCTCGAAAGACTGGGGTTAGAACTGATCATAACTTACGGATTTGGAGCTTCCACAGGAGGTAATGACTCTATGTACTCATCTAGTTCGTCCGCTTTCCACGGGTAAACTCTTCCTTGAGTAGACACCCGGGTTTTACCAATGGTACGACTCGAAATGGGTGAAGCTTTGTTGCCCCACTCATTTCTAATATAAGTCAAAATCGCTGCAATACTTCCATCATCCATGGTGGAATGTGCAGGCATAACTGGGAGAATATCCGGAGCATCATAGGTTTTGCCAGCTACTTCCACTGGACCTTCCAACCCATGTAACAAGATCATCGCGAGCCTAGTTTCGTTACCTAAAACCCACTCAGATCCAACTAAAGGAGGTCCCATTCTAGGAGCACCTGCTCCATCTGAACCATGGCATCCTGCGCAAGTCACCAGGAATTTCTGTCGACCATCAGCAAATTGCTCAAGTGCTTTCTCATCCAACTGATTGGCTACAAGCTTCACTTCGGAAGGAGTATAGCCAGGCCAAGCAAACATTCGCTTCAGCATCTCCACTCGACTTTCATCAATCGGCAGATCAGTTCTTTTGAAAAATGACGGCTCTGAAGATAACAGAATAGGCTTCCGATCTTTGAGGCTGGCCGCCTGAATGGACATTCCTGAGATCAGGATATTTTCCTTCCAGCCTAGTTCTTTTTCGTCTGCCAAAGCCAATAAACCTTTTACTTCTTTTTGATCTCCATTTTTGATAATTGCACTGGCTAGTGTTTCAAGAAAAATCTCTTTGGTCTGACCTTTAACTTTCCAGTCTTCGGATTGCCAAAGCTTATGTAGGAAATCATATTCCCTTCCGCCCAAACTACTCATCATCGCATCGCGAATTAAAGGATCATCACCGTATTTGGTGAAAATAACAGAAAGCACATGTTCATATTCCGAAGACTCCAATACATAACTACTCAGCGAAAGTTGCAGTGCTTCCTGTGAGGTGAAAGAATCAGCTACCTTTTCCATAGCCTCAGTAAGTCTAACTTTGGTTGCATTAGACTGCAATGCAAATGGCTCCAATAATCTAAGAGCTGTACTTTGAATCAATCCTGAAGAATTTTCGAAGATTGATAAAAGGAAATCTGCTGAGAGCAGGTTTAGTCCTTCCAAGGTCCACAATGCATGAAATCTTCCTAGTTCGGTGGACTTTGAATCAGCAACGAGCTCCATTAACTTCGCTTTTACACTTGTATCACTCCGCTCCACCAAAAGTCTCTGAGCCATATCTCTATACCAGCCATCACTATTTGAAAGAAATGCGATCAATTCATCATTGCTATTCTTTGAAAGCTTTGGCTGTACTACTTTACTTTTACCCTTGGGCACTATTTTCCAAATTCGACCTAGATGAACTGGCATCTCCAATCCTCTCCCGATTGTTTGCTCCCGTAAATAAGGCGTCAAATATTCACCGTGCTGAATCAAACCACGGTACATATCTGCGATGTATAGTGCACCATCCGGCCCAGTTGCAAAGTCAACAGGTCTAAAACGCTCATCAGTTGATGCTAAAAATTCAACTCCCGAGTGTGGATCTTTTCCTTCCAAAACATTGCCGGTTTGGCTGATGATGTTTCGCTTCACCAAATTACCGGCAGGTTCAGCAACGAAGGCATTTCCGTAATACTCCTGAGGAAAAAGTCCCGCTCTATAAATCCATGGAGAACAGGCTGCAGTAAACTCCATCAAGCGCTGGTCATCGCTTAGGACTCCAGGAATATAGCCTCGATTGACTGCTGGCGTCTGACGAATAGGGAAAACACTACGCTCCATGCTGACGCCGTAATCAATTCCTATAGTTGGAGAATGATTGGGATTGCGAGAAAGGTAGTTTGGTGGAACCAGATCCACATGTAACGGCGACCAATTGTAATTATAAAATAAGCGGCCTTGATCGTCATGACTGATGCCCCACTGACCACGAAACTCCGTAGTATCTCTAATCCAATCGCCATCCTGGTATTTATATCTCAGCCTGGATTTTAGCGTTGTAATACCAATTATCAACATTTCTAAGCAAGCCATTATCCGAATGCTCAGGATTACCAGAAGATGCATAAGTTGAATCCAGTAAAACTTTTGTATCAGCTTTCAGGTCTCCATCCAGATCTTTGGTAACCCAAAGTGCTGTGTTTTCAGACACCAAAACCCCATCTGCAAAAAAACCGAGTGCACGAGGCATGATCAAACTATCAAGATAAATTGTGCTTTTATCCATCACCCCATCTCCATCCTCATCTTCCAGCACCGAAATCCTCCCGATAGGTTTATCTTCCTCCGATCCAAGCGTGTCAGTCATGAATCCACGCATCTCAATTACCCAAAGACGCGAATCTTCATCAAATGTGATAAAAACCGGATCCTCAACCATAGGTTCGGCGGCAACTAACTGGATTTGAAATCCCTCTTCTAATTGGAAAGTCTCTAATTCTTCTTCAGCAGACTGGGCAGGAGAAGGGTTTGAAGGGTCTTCTTGTACTGATTTGGAACAAGAAAATAAGGTTATTGCTATCAAAAAAGACGAAGCAATACGAATAATCGACATACTACAAATTGGTATTTTGGGTTTGAGCTGAGAGCGCTTAAAGTCGCTAACCTCTAATATCTTGGCTAGTCAACTTAAGACAGATACAATTTTAAACATATTACTTACTTACGCAAGAAAGAATTAATTCAATGGCTTGATTATTCATTGCTGACCCAATGAAAATTTTAACAGACATAATGGGTATATTCATTTTCAACTTTTAAAACGTCAAAATGAAGAAAAACATACTACTAGTTGCAATCCTATTTCTGTTTTCATTTTATGTTATCAAAAAAGAAGTTTGGGAAAAGCGCGCTCCAACTTCGGTAACACTCATCAAATCAGAACTTTCTTGGAATGGAGATTCCTTACCCCAATACCCAACCTCTAAGCCAGAAATTTCTATTCTAAAAATCACCATTCCAGCACATTCTGAACTTCCTCTTCATTATCATCCAGTCATCAATGCGGGTGTACTTCTGAAAGGAGAGCTTTTTGTAATCGATGAAGATGGAAATGAGCTGACAATGAAAGCAGGCGACCCAATTGTGGAAGTAGTGAACAAAAAGCATTTAGGTAGAAATCTAGGCGATGAAGATGCAGAGATAATTGTCTTTTATGCTGGAAGTGCAGGGATGAAGATTACTGAAAAAGTGCAATAGTAACTTCCAAGCCTTAACTTTGACCAAAATATAAATTCATGAACTTTTCAGATTTAGGACTTTCCAAGCAGATACTTGAAGCAATCACTAAAGCCAACTATGATAGCCCCTATCCTATTCAGATAGAAGCTATTCCGGCTATTTTGCAAAAAAAGGATGTACTAGGAATAGCCCCAACAGGATCTGGAAAGACAGCTTCTTACATCCTCCCCATTCTCCAAAGACTTCAGGAAAAGCCTATTAACAAGGGTAGAATGATCCCGATTTTAGTGCTTGTCCCAACCCGTGAACTAGCAAGTCAGGTGGCAGAAGTGACTGAGAATTTCGCTAGATTTTTATCTCGACCTGTCAAGGCACTGGCCGTTTTCGGAGGTGTTTCTATCAATCCGCAGATGATGAAAATCTACGGAACAGATATCCTGGTTGCTACTCCCGGACGATTGCTTGATTTGCTTTCTAAAAATTCTCTAAATCTGAATCAAGTTGAAATTCTGGTATTGGATGAAGCGGACAAGGTGTTGAATATGGGATTCAAAGAGGAAGTGGATATGATTTTAGAAAAACTACCAAAGAAGCGCCAGAACATACTTTTCTCTGCAACTACTGAAGAATCTGTAGAAGGACTGATCGACGAAATGCTTCATGATCCTGTTCGGATTGCTGCTGAGCCAGATACCGTTTCTCCTGATCTTATCGAGCAGTATGCTTACCGAGTTCCGATGGAGCAAAAAGGCCCTTTTCTCCGATATTTGATCAATTCTGGTGATTGGTCACAGATTTTGGTTTTTGCTTCCTCCATCAGAGCAGCGAATAACATCGTCACCAAACTCAACAAAAACGGAATCGATGCATTGGCTTTTCATGGAGACAAAAGCCAAGGCGCTAGAACTGAAGCTTTGCACCGTTTCAAATCCGGAAAAACCAGGATCTCTGTTGCGACAGATTTGGCAGCCAGGGGAATTGATATCAAGTTTTTGCCCCGGTCATCAATTATGAATTACCGCGGTCACCGAAGGATTATGTGCATAGAATCGGGAGAACAGGTCGTGCCGGAGCAACTGGAGAGGCTATTTCCTTGATAGCTGAAGAAGATTTGCACCACTTCAAAATCATCCAAAAGAAGATGAAGAAACATGTGCAGCTGAGAAGTATAGATGAGATTGATTTTTAGGCTGACAATTTCCCCTAGCAATGACGTAGGAAGATTTGAAGGTCGTCGTAGAATCGTAGAGTTTTAGGGTTATTGATCGTGCCTTTGGCACTCATAAAATCATCCAACTCTATTTCAACCCAGAATTTCATTCTGGGCTTCTATTGACCTTGCCGATGGCAAGGGGCTCAACTTATTTGAGAGTACCAACTCAAAAAAATGGCTCATCATTTACTGGTGCCTTATCTATTTTTGGGCAATGATCACTTCAAACCTGTCAGTCAGTAGGTGTGATGCCCAATTTTTCCATGATCATTTGTGTCTAAGGCACGATCCATATTTTAAACGAATTCGATTCACAGCATAGCTTTTCGACTTAGATAAGCTACTTTAGACTATCATCAAGCATTAACTATAGTCTAATGAATGTCCAACGCACCTTTTTTATACTTTTACTTTTCGCTTCACAGTTCAGCTTTGCCCAGCAAAACTCGCAAGCTCCAAATGTCATCCTAATTATCACCGATGATCAGGGCTATGGGGATTTGGCGGTAAATGGCAATCCACATATCAATACACCTGCAATTGATGCTTTTGCGGCTGAGAGTGTAAGGTTTACCAATTTCTATGTTTCTCCAGTTTGTGCTCCTACCCGGGCGAGCTTGATGACTGGAAGATATTCCTTGCGAACCGGTGTTCGGGACACATATAATGGTGGTGCGATGATGGCAAGCAGTGAAATCACCATTGCGGAGCTGTTGAAATCAAATAATTATAAAACTGGAATCTTTGGAAAATGGCATTTGGGAGATAATTATCCTATGCGACCGAGCGACCAGGGCTTTGATGAATCCTTGATTCATCTTTCGGGCGGAATGGGGCAAGTCGGAGATTTTACCACTTATTACCAAGACGATCGAAGCTATTTTGATCCGGTGCTTTGGCATAATAACGAGCAAGAAAGTTATGTAGGTTACTGCTCAGATATTTTCGCAGCCGAAGCGATCAAGTTTATTGAGAAAAATAAGGATACTCCCTTTTTCACCTATTTGGCCTTTAACGCCCCACATACCCCACTCCAGGTCCCTGATGAGTATTATCAAAAGTATATGGACGTCGATCCTTCAGCTGGCTTTGGTACTGACGGCAAGCCCTTCTATCCCATGTCTGAAAAAGACAAAGAGGATGCTCGAAAGGTCTATGCTATGGTGGAAAATATCGATGATAATCTAAAAAAGCTTTTTCAAAAGCTAGAGGATCTGGGAATTGAGAAAAATACTATTGTCATTTTTATGACTGATAATGGCCCACAGCAGCAGCGATATGTAGCAGGACTTAAAGGCCGTAAAGGCAGTGTTTTTCAAGGTGGTGTGAAAGCTCCTTTTTTCATCCGATATCCTGAAGGATTTAGTGGCAACAAAGAAGTCACTAACCTTTCAGCACATTTGGACGTGTTACCGACTCTAGCGGATCTCTGTGGATTTGAGTTGCCAAAAGACCGGAAAATAGATGGTCAAAGTATGGTGCCCTTGATTAATGGCGAAAATACTTCAATCAACGACCGAAGTTATTTTACGTATTGGACTAGAAAATATCCTGAGCTTTACCAAAATATTTCCATCCAAAAAGCGGGCTGGAAGTTAGTGGGGAATACGGAATACAACTCAGAAAGCGAAAAATTCAACTTATACAACCTGTATGAAGACCCCTATGAGCTAAATAATCTTTCTTCAAAAAATTCATCAAAAGCAAAGGAATTGAAATCCGAAATGGATGCGCTCTACTTGGAGCTAATCAATGAGAAAAACCAAAAAAATCCTCCACTCATACATGTTGGAAGTACAGCCGAAAACCCAATTTTTCTAAATAGAAATGATGCTGCAGGTGAGCGGGGAATTTGGGCGCAGGAGGATGTATTTGGTTATTGGAATGTAAAGGTCGAGCCTGGCGTATATGACATACGCGTGAAATTTATCAAACCAGTTCCTCCCCAAGGAAGAATGACCATTGAAACTTCCAACTATGCCAACATCGCTATTGATAAATCAAGAGAAGACGTGGACATATTTGAAATGAAAGGAGTCTCTCTCCAAGCTACCGAAGGGCAGTTACTGCCTTTTTATGAAGTGGATGGGCAACGATATTTCCCTTTTTGGGTTGAACTTGAGAAAAAATAACTAACCCAAATACAATAAGAGGCCTACTTGCAAGAACATTAAAGATTAGCTATCTCCGCTGCTTTATCTCCTTAGCCTTGAGTTGATTTATTTCTCAGTTTAGCATAGAAAAAATGAAAATTACAGAAAAGGATCAAATTAACTCAACATGCATTCTTTGGTGAATTTGTAAACATTCAGAATAATCCAATTGAATCCAGTTACATGTTAACAAAATCTATTCAGATTAATGATTTTTCAACACACTACAATTTACCCTGATTATTCCATAAAAAAATAACCAGATATTTACGAACTCATTAACATCTACCCCTGTTTACCTCAGATACTCCGAGTTTTAAGATCAAATAATTTTTAGGGTGGAAAAGAAATATAGCAAAACGGAATACTTTAAAATTGTCTTGGTACTAGGTGCCTTGTGTACAATCAGCCCATTTTCTATTGACATGTACCTTCCGGGGTTTCCTGAAATGGCGAGGGATCTGAATACCCCTATTTCAAATATTCAGCTTTCCTTAACCGCATACCTTGTAGGTATCGCAATTGGCCAGTTGTTTTATGGCCCTTTATTGGATAAATACGGACGCAAAAAACCTCTTTATGCAGGTTTGGCTATTTATATTTTAGCCTCTATCGGATGTGCTATGTCCCAGTCTGTAGAAAACTTGATTTTCATGCGCTTTCTCCAGGCTATCGGCGGTTGTGCAGGAATGGTATCAGCACAGGCAATTGTGCGAGACATATTCCCAGTGAAGAAAATTGCACAAGCGATGTCTTTGCTCGTTTTGGTGATCGCAGTTTCTCCTATGATCGCACCTACCTTGGGAGGCTTTGTGACGGCAGCCTACGATTGGCACTGGGTATTTATCATTCTTGCAGTACTTACAGCTATTATTTGGATTGCAACTGTAGTAGTACTTCCTGCGGGTGCCCTTCCGGACAAAGAGATCTCTCTAAAACCTAAGCAGGTCTGGAAAGGCTACATAAAAGTTCTTGAAAACCGCCAGTTCTTGGTGTACATGCTTGCAGGCGGGATAGCCGGAGCTGCACCTTTTGCCTACATCGCTAGTTCAGCAGATGTATTTATGAATTTATACGGCTTGAGCGAGCATCAATTCGGTTGGATTTTCGCTATTCTGGCTTTTGCAATGATAGGGTCTACTCAGCTAAACCATATTTTGCTTCGAAAATACTCGAGTCAGCAGATCATTAATTTCTCTTTACATTATCAAGTGACAGTGGGGCTGATTTTAGTAACAGGTGTCTATTTTAATTGGTTTAACGTCTTTACGCTGATCGCTCTAATGTTTGTATTCCTAACAGCCCACGGATTAAATGGCCCAAATACTACCGCACTTTCTATGGCTCCATTTGCTAAGGCTGCAGGCTCTGCTTCGGCGATGCTGGGAAGTATGCGAATGGCAATAGGTGGAATTGTGACGGCGATAGTAAGCCTATTTCATGCTAGCACAGCATTCCCCATGGTGATGGGCATGGCAATTTGTGCAGTTGGCGGATTCATAGTTTTAAAAATGGACCAAACTATTCCAGGAACAATAAGTAGGGAACGCAATAAAGAAGCTTTTGCATCTTGAAGCCTATAAAACCTAAAGCCGGTGTTCGTAATGAATTCCGGCTTTTTACTTCTAGTTTGTTATAGCTTTTATCAAATCAGGATAAATCTGCTCTCTGCTATTCCGGTCAAATAGTGCAAACCCATAATCGCCAGCATATCCATTATCCCAATAGAAGGGCACCAATCCATGGGCTGTCATACTTTTAGTCACGTAGCTATGATAATCAATCAGAAAGCTGTAATTCTCCGCAGCTTTCTTCTGGATAGCCCCATATTCTCCTATCAAAACAGGAATGCCTTGGTCGATGAATTTGATTTTCATCTTTTGAAACTGTGCGTCGACATGTGCCTCACCACCCCAAGGTGCGGTTTTTGAAGGGTCAGTGGCGTTGGCTCCCCATTGGGTGATGATTTCATCCTCTCTCAAGGCAAACTCATACGGGTCGTAATAATGTGCTTCGACCATCAAACGATCCTCAGTTTCATCTATTGGCAATTCAAAGAAATTTACCCCATGGTCAATGTTCGTATTGAACGTCTGAACGACTAAATTTCTGTAAGCATTTCTACCGCCAGTGGATCGTACGGCATCCACAAAAGTCTGATTGAAGGAATTTTGCACTTGATAATATTCAGGTTTTGGAGAACCATAATCTCCTTCTATCATCACCTCATTGGTGCCTGCAAATAATAAGTAATCGTCATAATCTCTGAAATTCAGCGCAATCTGAACCCACATTTTCTCCAAGCGATTATTCACATATTCCTGCTGCGCAAAAGTCGGCTGCATCCAGCCTTCGTCCCAGTGGATATTCATCAAGGCGTACATATCATTATCTATCACATAATCGACCACTTCCTGCACTCTAGCCATCCATTCCGGATCAATTGTAAATTCCGTAGCATTTGAAAATTTACTCCAAGCCACTGGAATTCTTACAGAATTAAAGCCAGCTGCTTTTACAGCATCTATTAATTCTTTAGTCACTTTTGGATTTCCCCACGCTGTTTCCCCTCCTATTGCTTCGAGGGAATTACCCAAATTCCATCCTTTTCCCATTTCAGCTGCCAATTCCAAACTGGAAATTTCACGCATGCCTGTATTATCTGCCGGGATGTAATAATCAGGAAATTGAGGTTCACCTGCCTCCTGTGTTATTTTAATTGGCTGGATGATGACTCCAGACCTTATATTTAGGACCGTCGTTCGTATTTCATTCGCATAGTTTGCTGCTGTTGTTATGGAAATTTTAGCATTTCCGTTGCCCTGGTTTGGGATTACGGTAATCCATGATGCATTCATCTCCACTTGCCATTGTTGATTACTTGTCAAAGTAACCTCCAAAGTTTCTTCAGCCGGCCCAAATTGGAGCTCAGTGGTAGATACTAGAAAAGTGACGGGGTTTTCTTTCTCCCCGCAGGAGAAAAGTATAAGTGAAAGAACGAACAGTCTTGCCAAAAACTTAAATGGGTTATTCATAGGGTTTAGTTTCATCCTTCCAAAACTATTCAATCCTGTACTTTACGAAGGGGGGTAAATGTTAGCGAAAAGGGATTCATTTGTTATTAACGCTTGCACTAGCATATTGAAAACCTTGTTTATTCCTATTCTTTAAGCAAAGGAATAATCCCTACTTTTGCGATTCTATTACCAGTACACCTCATGAGCAACTCAAACCTTGCAGTAAGAACAGTAATTTTTAGTATGCTTGGAAATATTGCTCTGGCTGCAATAAAATTTCTGGCTGGCATCTTTGGAAACTCCTATGCGCTGATAGCTGATGGAATAGAGTCAGTAGTTGATGTATTTTCTTCTATACTAGTCCTTTTTGGGTTAAAGTACTCTTCAAGACCAGCAGATGAAAATCATCCCTATGGACATGGAAAAGCTGAACCCCTGATTACGTTTTTGGTTGTAGTTTTTCTGATTGTTTCTGCAGGTACAATCGCCTGGCAGGCCTATCAGCATATCATCACTCCGCACCAGTCGCCCGAAACCTTTACACTCTTCGTGTTGGCAGGAATTATTATCTGGAAAGAATCCTCTTTTCATGTAGTGATGAGAAGGAGTAAAAGATTGAAAAGTAGTTCGCTCAAAGCTGAGGCTTGGCATCATCGAAGCGATGCGATAACTTCTGTTGCGGCATTTATCGGAATTACAATAGCGCTGTTCGGAGGAGATGGCTATGAAGTCGCTGATGACTACGCTGCGCTTTTTGCTGTGGCTTTTATCCTTTTCAACTGCTACAAAATCTTCCGGCCGGCACTTGGTGAGGTGATGGATGAAAACAACTACGAAGAATTGACCGAGCATATCCGCACTGTATCCTTGACTGTTCCGGGTGTAAAAGGGACCGAAAAATGTTTTATCAGGAAGGCAGGAATGGAATATCATGTAGATCTTCATGCCCTAGTAATCGGTGATTTGACGGTAACAGAAGGGCACAAAATTTCTCATCTGCTCAAAGACAAACTATGTGCTGAGATACCTGAATTGGGTAATGTGCTAATCCATATCGAGCCTTTTTAATACTTCACACTCTTGGTTTCAAATTGATTGGACTAGAAAATGTGGTAGAATTCAACAAAAGCACAATACATAAAGTAACTTATTTCGGTACACTATTGCTAGCCTATTCTCTTGAACAAAGCCTGTACAGCCGCTTTATCTAAGGATGGAAATTCATTCCCAACTAAAAGGGACTGAACAAGGAAGTTGGGTCATTCCGGGAAATAATACCTAAATTATAGAGTATTATAACTTTTTCAATAAACCCATTTTCCTATGAATATCTATGAAAATCTGGCCTTTGGCCATGAGAGACCCTCCGTCTGTCCTATTCAGAGGACCGAGAAAACTAATTATTTCGCAATTGGATTGCTCCACGACCAAATTCTGAAAAAGCACACTGCAAATAGTCCATCGTTACTTACAGTACTGAAGGGTGAACTTGAATTCTACATTAACGGAAAAGTCATTCATCTCAAGGAATTTGACACGTATGACATTCCTGTATTGGTAGAGCATGAAGTAAAAGGTATAAGGGACAAAAACATTTTTACGATAGTTCAGGAAAAATAGCAGGCCAATATAAACCTGGATCTACACTCAAATTGATCAGATTTCACCTCAAAATTAGCTCTAGGAGTATGCAAACATTACAGAAACCTACCTTCAAAATAGAATCCACTTCGATGAGAGGTTGCTTTAAACTGAGTGTTAACGGGAGAAAACTAGTGGACTTGAAATACAAAAATTGGTATTCCGGAGTCGCTGAAACCTACCTAGATCGTGAGAAAATACAACTCAAACCTAAAAACTGGTGGTCAGGTAAAATTGAGATTCTAAAGAATCGTAGAAAAGTTGGCGAAATCAGTCATAATTCAAAACTTCATTTGAAAATATCGAGAGAAAATGAGGATGGGATTGAAGAAACTTATATCCTAAAAAATTCGGGGAAATGGAAATTAAAATTTGACCTTGCTTTAGAAGCCGGAGAGAGTGTAATGACATTAAGCCCAACAAACTCATTTAATAAATTGAACTTTGATGTATTTGTCCATAATGAGAATATACCTATGGAAGAATTGGCCATCTATTCAGCTTACGCATGCAAGCTGTACTACGCCTATATTTCTGCGGTTTGATGTCCATATATTACTAATCTAAAAACCAATCCAAAAACCATTTTTTGTACCTTAACACCATCGATTAATGATTACTTAATCATTAATTATCAAAAATAAGATTAACTCAAAAACCCATGAAAACCCTATTAACCTTTGCCCTTTTTCTCACAGTAACTTTAGCTTTTGCGCAAGCTGATAAGGACGTAGCATCTCAAGTAGAAAAACTGCGATTAGCCTTGATTGATCCTACAGCAGCTAATCTGAGCGAGCTAAGTTCCATTCATTTAAGCTACGGTCACTCTAGCGGCAAACTCGAAAACCAAGCTCAGTTTATAGATGCTTTAGTAAGTGGAGCTTCAGATTTTGCCAAGGTTTCCTTTGAAGACCAAACTATACACGTAGAAAAAGACGTAGCGATAGTTCGCCATAATTTAGTAGCTGATGTCTTAGACGGAGGAAAATCAAACTCCATAAAAATCGGCGTTATTCTAGTTTGGCAGAAAGAAAAGGGCCAGTGGAAATTACTGGCCCGACAGGCATATAAATTGCCTTAAATCATCAAGAATTTTCTTCCTCAGGTTCTATCGGCTTTTTATGCCAATAAGAAGCTAGTATAGAACCACTCACATTCATAAAAGGCCCAAATACCGCGGGTGCAAGACCAACTGTGGCCATCTTTCCCATTTCCTTTGCTATACCAGAGGCAAGACCTCCATTTTGCATTCCCACTTCTATTGCAATGGTTCTACAATCTTTTTCGCTGAGTCTAAACAATCTACTCGCCCAATAGCCCAGCACATATCCGAAGAGATTATGAACCACAACAAGGATTATTAGAAGAGGTCCAATATCCAGCAAACTGTCTCTTCCCGCAGCTACGATCACCACCAAAATCAACGCTATGGCAGCCATAGAAATTATTGGCATAAGATCATCCAGCCACTTGGCTTTTCCACGAAGGAAATAATTAAAGAGTAGTCCTGCTCCAATTGGGATAATGACCATTTTCACAATGCTGAACATCATTTCGACAACATCGATTGCTACAAATTCGCCAGCTAACCAGCCCATCAAAAACGGGGTAACGAAAGGAGCTAATAAAGTCGTAACCGAAGTAACAGTAATTGATAATGCGAGATTAGCTCTGGCAAGGAATGCCATCACATTCGAAGCCATACCACTTGGAGAACAACCGATTAAAATCATCCCGGCAGCTATTTCAGGAGGAAAACCACTTGTTTTTGCTAGTGTATAGCCTATGAAAGGCATAATTGAAAATTGGCATAGAACGCCAATCAGCACTCCTTTGGGCATTTTGACCACACCCAAAAAGTCTTTGATGCTCATGGAAGTCCCCATTCCAAACATAATTATCTGAATCAGCGGGACAATCGATGCACTGAACTTATAACCTTTGTATTCGATGAAGTATTGTGGAAAATACAGGGCAATTGCAACCGATCCGAAGATCATCATGGAGTAGGCGTATCCACGAAGTTTGGGAATACCTAAAAATGCTATCGCACAGATAAAGAAAAAGCCAATCCATAGAAAGCCTGCCTTTGCAATGCCCGTAAAGAGCGTGATAGCGATTGCTGCTAACAATAATAAGCCGCTGAGAATAGAAAGAGCTTTGGTGATTTTTGGGTTCAAAATAAAATATTTTTAGGTGAGAGCTTTTTGAAAATGACCCGAAAACCAGTTATAAAGTAAGTCTTCGGGTCTTTTGGCAATAAGTAAAAAGGTGTTCTTAACTATAGATTCTATCGTGCGAACGCTTTTCATTCCACATATCCGTAGGTGCAAAAAATGAGCTGTCCGATGGATGTAAATGTGCCTTTACTACTTCTTCATTCAGCTCAATTCCTAAGCCCGGTGCCTCCAAAGGTACCGGCGCATAACCTTTGTCTATCATTTTGCCTCCGCCGGTCATAGTAACCAAATCCTCCCACCAAGGCACATCCACTGAGTGATGTTCCAGTGCCAGGAAATTTTGCGTAGCTGCCGCGCAATGTACATTTGCCATAAATGAAACAGGAGTGCCAGCCTGATGCATGGCCATCCCTATCCCCTTTTCTTCTGCATAATCTGCAATTCTTTTGGTTTCCAAAAGTCCACCCGAGGATGCCAAATCAGGATGCACAATGTCCACGGCATGATTATCTATCAGGTCTTTGAAATATTCCAATAAATAAATATCCTCGCCTGTGGTGGTAGGAGTATTCAGAGAATCGGTGATTGTCTTATGCTGCTGCCACATCTGCCACGGCACCATATCTTCTAACCAAGCCAATCTATATTTATCGAGTGCCTGCCCCAGCCTGATGCAGTTATTCAAATCAAAATGGCCATAATGGTCCGTCGAAATAGGAATATCATAACCCACCATACTACGCACATGATCTACGATTTTGGCGAGCTCATCCAGTCCCTTCTCAGTGATCTGTACTCCCGTAAATGGATGGGCTGTGTTGGCATAAGACATGTATCCGCCCTGCCACTGACTTTTACCCATTTTGAAAATCTCTGGATTCACAATACAACCCGGGATATCCATGATTTCTCCAATTGAAACATCCATTTTCAGCCAAGTATACCCCTGCTCCTCAGTTCGGTATTTGATGAGCTTCAGCTGCTCTTCAGGAGATTTGGCCTCCGGAGTATCGGCGTACAGACGTACAGAATCACGATACCTTCCGCCAAGTAGTTGCCAGGCCGGTACATTGTAAGCTTTGCCACATAGGTCCCAGAGTGCCATTTCAACCCCACAAACACCACCAGCCTGTCGGGATTGCCCACCGAATTGTTTGATGATTTTAAACAGTTTTTCAACATTGCAGGGGTTTTCGCCTAGAATCCTACTTTTCAGCATCAATGCATACCTAGGATCAGCCCCATCCCTTACCTCACCCAAACCATAAATACCTTGGTTTGTATCGATTCTAAGGATTGCGGTTCCCCCCATTACATTGGTATGAGCATAGCGGAGATCCGTGATTTTCAAGTCTGAAGGAGCTGACGCCCGACGTACATTCTTAGTCGTTTCAGCCATGGTATCTTCTATACTAAGTCCCATGAGTGCTGTCAAACTTAACCCGCCTAAGGCAGTTTTTTTCAAGAAATCTCTTCTGTTATCTTTTGTAAAGGGATTATCGATTTCTGCTTGACGTTGGGCTGTATAAGTCCGCTCCTGCTCCTTACTCTTTTGAATAAGGTGTTGTAATGTGCTTTTCATCTTAAATAGGGTTTTTGGGTTATTGTGTAATTTGTCTTTAGCCTGATCCAGAATTAGTAATTACGTTCTTTAAGGTAATTATCCAGCTCAGTCTTGGTCATCGGAAGCTTTCCTGAATAATTGTTTAGCCAATCCAAGAAATCCTTTTTGATCTCTTCTGTCCACTGGCTATCAATCTGTCCAGCTAGATATTTACCTTCTCGCAATCTTTGGTGGCCAAATTCATCTCGCAATCCAGTGACCTCAGAAGTCAAAACAAGCTCTTCCACTAAGTATGCTGGAATGAAAATCACCCCATATTTCTTTGCTAAGACCACATCACCTGAAAGTACAGTAGCACGTCCAACTCGAATTGGTGCATTGATAGAGGTCAGCATCATTTGCTGAATATAAGATGGATCTTGCCCTTTCATCCAGGCATTGAAGCCTTCGATCTCGGAGAGTCCTTCCTGATCCCTCACAGATCCATTGAAGATCACTCCACGTTGGGATTTGGCATAGATGGCATTTCCGAGATTATCTCCGATCAGCGTTCCATCCACGATTTTCCCATAGCCATCTGCTACATAAACATCTCCGTTTGTAAGAATATCGATAGGCCAGGAGTTTGTGCCTCCTTTATCAGATCTTCCTTCTTTACCTACGCCTTGGTCCTTCACCTGCTTTTCGAGATCAGGACGTAGTGGCATGTATTGAGCCGTCACCACCCGCCCTGTCATGGCTTCATCTGGCAGCATGATTTGCCACTCACCTTCATATTGGTTTTGGTAACCCTTATTGCGCAGAACGCCCCATGCCTCTTCAATGGAGATTTTTTTCAGGCGTTCTAAAATAGAATCAGAAACTTTCGGTCTCCCATCTGCAAAGCGTTCTCCCTGCCAATCGACAGTAAGGGCTTTGATATATTCAGGGGAAGCGCCAACGTTTTGGGCTTGTGCTTCTATTTTTGGCAATAATAAGAAGCATGAAAAAGCGCCAATCAAGATGGACATCCTGATCTTTCTTTGGGGTGTTGAAATTGGGTTCATTGGTATATAGGGGTTAGGGTTTTTTCTTCACTTGATAAGCGTGAAGAAAAAACCTAATTGCTGATTATTCGAAGAATGGGATTCCAGGAACGGCATGTTTTCTCATACCTTCCTCATTGATTTCCACACCTATTCCAGGTTTTTCGGATAGTGTGATAAAGCTATTTTCTGTTCTAGGACCGTCATAGGTAACTATGTCTTTCCATAAGTCATCTGTATCCATATAGATTTGCCATTCCATAATCTGAAAGTTGGGTACGGAAGCGCAGACATGACAACTCGCCATCGCTCCTAGAAAAGAGGCAACCATGTGAGGAGAAAAAGGCACGTAATAAAGATTTGCCAAGTTTGCTATTCGTTGGGCTTCCCCCAGTCCACCCGCTTTTTGCAGATCAGGCATAATGATATTTAAAGCACCATCAGAAAGTAGTTTTGTAAAACCGTAGGCTAAGTAGATATTTTCACCGGCACAGATGGGCGTACTTGTTTCTTGGGTGATGTGCTTATACATTTCTGGATTATCCGCTGGAATTGGTTCCTCCAGAAACATCAGGTTTAACGGCTCGTAGGCTTTGGCCATCTTCATACCTGTGATTGCATCATATCGTCCGTGCATATCCACACAGATATCAATGTTGGGGCCCACTTCTTCCCGCACTGCGGCGATGGCATTGTACATTCTCTCTATTTCAGCGGGGCTTGCAGTCCAGTTAAAACGATCATATTTATTTGGATCTCTTGCATCATCCACATCAAATTTCACCGCATTATAACCTTTGGACACTGCATTTCTTGCCGCTAAAGCATAATCATTTGGAGTAGGATTTGTGGATGTATATAGGGCTGTATCACAATAGACCCGGATTTTATCTCTGAATTTGCCTCCCAATAATTGGTAAACGGGAACGTTAAAGACTTTTCCAGTGATATCCCAAAGTGCAGTCTCAATGGCTGTGAGAACGGCCACAAAAACTCCAGACTGAGCACCACCAAAAAATGCTCCCTTACGTATTTGTTCTGCCAGACGATTGGGATTTAATGGATTTTGCCCTTTTAGCTGATTACCCATCCTCTGGATCATGTAATACGTGCCTTGAATCGCATCAACTGCTTCTCCACAGCCCCAAACATCCTGATTAGTATATATTTTTACATAAACTGCCCCACGTACATAACCGCATTTTACATCTGTTATTTTCAGATCTGAGGGATTTGAGTGGGGGTTTTGCCTTGCTACAGCTTCATTTAAGCCGCCAAAGCCGCCCATTAAGCCAGCTCCTGTCAAACCAGCAACAGCACTTTTTTGTAAAAATGATCTTCTTGAATTCTTAGATTTCATAGGTTTTAAGGGTTGTATGTATAATTACCAAGTTCTGTTTTTTAGAATTTCTTGGATTTGTTCTCGAGCTATTGGTAATTCATCGATATGGGATTCGAGCCACTGGGAAAAGTCTTTTTCTATGTCATCAGACCATCTAGTATCTATATCACCAGCTGTGTATTTCCCCTCCCGGATTCGCTCATGGCCAAACATATCTCTCAACCTTACTACTTCTGAAGTAACTACCACCTGCTCTACTAAATGGGCAGGAATAAATGACACTGCACCGTCACGTCCCAATACTACATCACCTGCCATCACTGTAGCTTGGCCGATTTTTGTAGGTTTATTGATACCGATCAGCATGGTATTCAAATCTCTAGGTTGATTATGGTGTGATGGGTGATAGCTTCGGTAGTAGGAGGTAAAACCACCGATTTCCTTCAGACCGGCGATGTCTCTGATCGCACCATTGTAAACGATTCCATTACCTGAATTGGCAAAAATCGCATTTCCAACATTATCGCCAATGGTAGGCCCCCCATCGTGGATTCCGAATTGGTCGGCGACATAGACATCCCCTTTTACCAGTAAATCCACCGGCCAAACATTCTGTCCTTTCTTTCCTTCAGCTTTCCCGCGGGCATCTATCGCTCCGTGGATATCAGGTCTACCCGGCATAAAAGTAGCCGTAAGTGCTCTTCCGACCATAATGCTATCCGGGTTGATCATTTCCCAGCCTTCAGCATATTGATATTTGTAGCCTGCATTTTTCATCACGGCCCAGGCTTCATCATGGGTCACGATTTTCATACGCCTCAATAGGTCATCGGACACTTTAGGGCGACCATCTTCAAATCTTTCTCCTTTCCATTCTTGGGTAAGAAAGAGCATTTCCTCTTTGGAAATCTGTTGCGCAAAAGAATCTATTCCAAAAAAGAATAGAAACAATAGGGTTATATAGGTTTTGTACATTTTGGAATATAACTAAAATCAAATTAAACCGAGTTTGGATTTTCCAAACTCGGTTCTATTCTTATTTATCCCACCAAACTTTCGTTGCGAGATTATCAGCTCCACTAGCTGAAATGGCCGCTTGCACGTTTTCAGAGTTTACTGATATCTCAGAATTCGGATAAGTAATTCTATTAATAAAATCAACTTCTTTTCCAGGGAATGGATTGGTGGTGAGCATAGGGAATCCAGATCTTCGGAAATTGGCAAATGCCTCTGGTCCATTCATAAAGGATGACACCCAATATTGAGTATTGATCATTTCTATTGCTTTTGAAGCATCAAGTGGATTTGCTGACAAATAGGCATCTACAGCTGCTAGTGGTATTGAAGAGGCGGCATCTACCGTGCCCAACTGCTCCATGTGAGCTCTTACTCCTGCGTTATAATACGTTTCAACGTCTCCTGAGCTGATCCACCCCCTCTGTCTAGCCTCAGCTAACAGGAGGTAGTTTTGGGAAGCTGTAACTAAGAAAGTTGGTGCTGTATTTTTCGCAAGTCTTCTTCTATCTGCTTGCGCAAATTCATAAAAGCTGGTCAATCCTAAATCCGCAGCTGCTTTTACAGCTCCCGCATTGTCATTTCCCATTGGCATTCCCACGTGCACACTAGCTTCATATGTCCCTGAGGCTACTGTTTGCTCAGGACCTGATTTAGCATCTACATAGGTGATTGCTATTGCAGATAGACGAGGGTCATTTTTACTTCGCAAATAATCCACAAATGGAGCAGTTAAATAAAAATTAGACGCCTCTGTGGAATTAAGTAAGTTTCCTATCGTATTCAAATAGTTAGCATCATGGGCAATTTTTGCATTATTAACATTTGAAAGAATCACTCCACCTTGAAATGCTGCCTGAACTACCTGTTGTGCCTTCGTTGCATTCACTGCACTCAGCCTCATTCCAGCTCTCAACAATATCGAGTTGCCAAAGCTTTTCCATTTATTCAAATCGCCCCCATACAGAATATCTGCACTTTCAATTTTTCCGGATAGATTCAACGCTGCAGTAGCCTCAGTCAATTCTTTGATTATGTCCTCATAAATGACTTCTTGGGAATCATATTTTGGAAAAAACACCTGTTGAGAATAGCCTACTCCGCCTTCGAAATACGGGATACTTCCATAGTCATCCGTCAAAACCATAAATGCAAATGCCTGAAGAATCCGTGTCATATTAAGCAGGTTAGCTCTGCTCGGATCATCTTGAACTTGACTTATCACATCCTTGGTATTCTTAATCACATCCCGATAGTATCGCTGCCAAAGTTCCTGAGTTGAGTTTCTATTATCCTGGTTATAATTGGCTCCTGTAAGGACACCTGAATTTGGCGAAATTATCTGCTGAACAATCCCTATGTCATAAACCAAGGTACCGTTGGGATAGGCACAGCCTACTATGGCTGCATTCAGTTGAAACGCAGGGTCAATAGCTGTGGCACTGACTTTATTAGTATTGAGCTCGTCGAAGTTATTGTCACATGCTGATGCATACATCAGAATGGACGCTAAGAATATATAATTTAAGATCTTTTTCATGTGTATAAAACTTAGAATTTGACGTTAAGATTGAAACCTAAACCTCTGGTAGAAGGAAGACCAGTGGACTCCATACCAACCAAATTATCAGAAGAATACCCGAATGATTCTGGATCAATATTATCAACCCATTTCTTTATCATGAATACGTTGTTTGCTACGAAATTCAGCTTCACTGATTTGAATGGTTGGTTTTCAGGTAAATGTTTGGTGAAATCATACCCTAAAGTGATTTGCCGAAGTTTGACATATCCTCCATCGTAGATTATGGGCTCTACTAAAGCTTGTGATCTAACCACTTCCCAGTAGGACTGCACCGGAGCTACTGCGGTGTTTATCTCACCAGCTTCGTTCACACCAACTCCTACGACCCCACCTTCTCTTCCTTCCAAGGTCATCTTATGTAAACCATGTCTGGTAGCGTTAAAATTCGTACCCGAAAGCATAATATTGCCCAACTTGTAGTCAATCAAGAAAGAAAGCATTACTCCTTTATAATTGAGTGAGTTATTAAATCCTCCAACCCAATTTGGTAGCGCACTTCCGAAATTAACTAGATCAGTGGTTCTGAGTGGAAGACCATTTGCTCCAAAGATTTTTCTCCCCGACCATTCCTTCTGTAGCCAAATCCTGCAACCTGTCCCATTTCCATTCCAACGATTTGTCTCAATTCACCATTGAATACGTGGGTTCCGACAGTAATCCGTTCACCGGGATTATCAGTCAGTAGGCTTAGAACTTTTGTTTTATTGTAGGCAGAGTTTGCTGAAAATTCCCAAGTGAAATTCTTGTTCTCAATAGGGACAATCGTTAAGAGCATTTCAATCCCCTTATTTTCACTTTGACCACTGTTAATAGAAGTATTGACAAAACCAGAAGCGTCTGAAATCTGAGCGCTTACAATCTGATCAGTAGTGAGTTTTCTATAAGCTGCCATATCCAAACTCACTTTGCCTTGAAACATTCTCAGCTCAAATCCAACTTCTGCTTCACCAATTCGCATTGGTCTCAAATTTGGATTTGGAAGATTGGTTCCGTTAGGCCCTCCTACTGGCTGACCTCCAAACAAGTTGTTGTTTATGCCATAAAATAGCACATTGGAATACGCTCCTACGTCAGCATCACTACCCACTTCAGCGTATGCTACTCTTAATTTTCCAAAATTCAACCAGCTGTTTTGTGCAAAATTCTCAGTGAATACCCAGCTAGCTGACAAAGAAGGATAAAGGATGCTCCTATTTTCTCTAGAAAGAGTTGAAAACCAATCGTTTCTAATAGTACCTGTAAGGAATAGCATATCCTTATAGGATACTTCTGCAGAACCATACAATGAATTAACTGCACGCTCATTCAAATCATATATTGGATCTTTAGCTCTACCATTTTGAACGGTATAGAGGTCTCTAACCACGAAGTCAGTGACCTGTACACTATTTAGGTCTGACCTTCTCTGCATATGATTACCTCCAATATTTGCATTGATTCCGAAGTCGCCAAATTCCTTATTCGCATTGATTAAAAAGTCTGTATTTATCTCACGGAATCTTCTTTGCTCTTGCGTATACACTCCATTTACGAATCCTGCTGGCGCTGGTGCCCTCGACGCTTGTCCCGTCGGAAAGTTGTTGTAATCCTGGCTCTCTAGTCCAGAAGTCCTGACCAACTCTACCTTGGACAAATAACCAGTCAGTAAATTGATATTTAACTGCTATATTCCCAAATATCCTATCTCTGCGGATGTTCTGAAACTGATCAGAAAGTGTGAAATATGGATTGGTACGATTTCTAAATCTTGAATAAACCGCCTCGTTTCCATTTGCATCATACCGGTTGTCACGAAGGACATCCAGTGGCATGGAGTTAGCCATATTGTAAAGCGCTACTGGAATCGTATTATCCTGCTGACCAATGTTTGGTGGATTTTCATTCTCTTCATGAGAATAATTAAAGTTTCCCCGGAAACTGAACTTTGGACTCAAATCATAAGCAAAGCCCAAATTGATAGTCTTTCGATTGTAAACATTGTTTGGCACAATACCCTTACTATTCAGATCTGAAAAAGACAAACTCATTCCACCCTTTTCGGTAGAAGTAGCGAGGGTAATAGAATTAGTCACATTCTGACCATTGCGAAAGAAATCATTGATAATGCCTTTTACTGGTTCATAAGGAACTGTAATTCCGTCAAAAAGCATTTGGGTCATGCCAGGAGCAAATTTCTCTCCGAATGACCATTGTCCAGAGGTTGGGTTTGGGGTAGTAGGCCGAATACCTTGCTCGCCTTGCCCATATTCATATTGGTAGTCAGTGAAATCTAGCGGGGCTTCGTTCGTATAGTTCAGGTTATAAGTAACTCCCATGCCGCGACTATCATTTTTTGTTTTGGTGGTAATCATCACTACCCCGTCTTTGGCTCGAGAACCGTACAAGGCTGCAGCTGCAGCTCCTTTGAGGATGGTCATAGATTGCACATCATCTGGGTTAATACTGGACAATCCATCACCTCCATCAGAAGTGTTACCTCCTCCACGTACGCCGATACTACTATCCGAAGCATTATTCCCGGGATTTGAACCGAAGTTTGTATTGTCGATAGGGACACCATTTACTACAATCAGCGGATTATTTTGTCCGGATATTGAGGACTGACCACGAATACGGATTTTAGATGTGCCTCCAGGACCAGAGCCTAGTGCTGAAATACTTACACCCGCTACTTTGCCTTGTAGCGCGTTCATAACGTTAGGAGTTCTGTTAATAGTCAACTCATCAGATTTAACTGTTGAGGTAGCATACCCAAGACTTTTTGCTGATTTCTCGATTCCCAAGGCAGTTACTACTACTTCTTCCAAGTCGCTAGCATCCACTTGCATGCTGATGTTGACTACAGACCGATTGCCAACCACTTCTTCTTGATTGAGATACCCTACAAAAGAAAAAACTAGAACAGATGTTTCGCTTTCTACATTAATGGTATAGTTTCCATTGTTCCCAGAAACGGTACCTGTGGAGGTTCCTTTAAGAAGAATATTAACACCGGGAAAACCCATACCATTTTCATCAGTCACTCTACCGGTAATTTCTATCCTCCGTCGCTCGATTGTTGAAATGGAGTTTCTTGAAATTCTTGAATTTAAATCGGACCCTCTGCCTGCTGATGAGGGTGACTGGGTTGATGTGAGGATATTCTTCAAATCCGCTCCTTTAGCGCTTGGGCTTGATCTGCTTTGGAATATCACATAAAAATTCTCACCAGCTTTTTCATAGCTGAGTCCTGTTTCTCTCAGGATTACTTTCAATCCCTCTTCTACAGAACTAAATGAAGATTTTGACGATTTGATTCTTTTTGATTGAACCAGCTCATCCTTATACGCTATCGAGACTTTAAACTTATTCTCGAACTGTGTCAGTACCTCTTTGAGGTATCTGTTTTCACTCCTAGACGAAAAGGTATCTAGGTTCTTTTCCGAAGCTATCAAACCCTCGACTTGCGCTGATGCAAACCAAGAAATCGAATAGCTCATACATAATAATAGTACAAACTTTCTCATTGTAAACAGGTTTCAGGTTATTTGGGGAATACTTCATTTTGGGTTTTTAATCAGGTACTTATTTTTCTCGTTTACTATTTCAATGTTGAAGATTCTGGAAATTTGATCCATGAAATTGGCAGCATTACCTAGTGGCATTGAGCCAGATGCTGTTTGCTTCAGTATTTCCTCATCTTCAAATTCAATCTCAATTCCATAGTTATTTTTTGCCATGGTGATGATTTCACCTAAACTGGTTTCATCCAAGTTTAGAACCTTATCTTTCCAGGAGGTATAGAGCGATGTATTCACTTTTTTACGTTGAAACTTACTCTGTTTAAACTCTACCAAATCACCCGGATTCATCAAGATTTTCCCCTCCTTATCCTTAACAGGGAAACTTAGCGTTACAGCTCCTGAGGTCAATACTACCTCAGTCTCTTGAGATCGGTTATATACATTAAATTCTGTCCCTAAGACTTCTATAGCCACGTTTTGGGAACTAAGAACTTTAAAAGGCTGATGATTTTTTTTGTGGACTACGTTAAAAAATGCCTCACCCTCGATCCATACTTCTCTAGACATCTGACCTTCCCAATTGTCTTTAAATGTCAGTTTGGAATTTGAATTCAAAATCACCTTGGAACTATCTGGAAGTATGAATTCTTTCGTCTCTCCAAATGCTGTTTGGTATTCGATTTCTTGTGGCAAATCATACCAATACCAAGCTAGAAAGACCAATGCAAAAGATGCAACAGCATAGGCAAAAGGCCAGAAAAAACTCCTGTCTGGAGTTGGCTTAGAAAACTTTGGGGGCTGTTTGACCTCGCTTTGAATGGCGCCCCACACCAATACCATTTCACTTGGATTCATCTCAATCTTTGAATGCTCCAAACTCAAAACCAACCTTCTCGCTTCCTCAATCAACTCTGTTTTGGATGGATTGGAATCCTTCCAATCCATCCAAAACTCATCGTGTATAGGGTCAGAATAAAGCACCCATTCCTTAAAAAATGGGTCTATGACAAAGTCATTTACTGAAAAATTGGAGTAATCTGAAAGCTGATGATTCACTATGTCTCTTTTGGTTGATACCTATAAGAGTGTAGAAGTGATAAAACCTCATCATTTTTTATAAAAAAAATTCAAAAACAAAAAAAACTATGCTAGGTAGTTTAAGTATGAGCCAAATAATAGTGCTTTGAGCACAACTCTCAAGCATTGCAAGGCCTTTGAAAGTAGATTATGGGCAGAAGCAGGCGTGATAGACATTATACTGGATATTTCAGCATAACTGAGGTCATTGAAATATTTGAGAACAATGATTTCTCGCTGCCTTTTTGAGATTTTAGTTAATGCAGTAGTAACCTTGCTTTTATTATCCTTCAAATAATCTTGGGAAATCAACTCTTCTTCGACGGATGATTCACATTCACTTAATTGGCAATCTTCATTCATGTCTGAATAAAGTTTTCGATCGCGTGTAATGTGCTGTATGAGTAAATTTCGAAATGATTTAAAAAGGTAATATTTAACAGAGTCCACCTCAGAAAGGCCTTCGCGCCTATTCCAGATGTTTGTAAAAAGCTCCTGGAGTACAGTCTTTAACCAGCTCACGGTTATAGCAAAAATGCATGCCGTAATTAAAAAGCAAGTTAGAAAACCTCTGATAGAGATTAGAAAAAGCGAGGTCATTGCCCTTTCTGACACTTTGCCACAAGGCTCTATCGTCAGATTGAGTTTTTCGGTCGGTTTTTGGGCTTCTGGAAATAAATAAGTTAACCGGACTACTCATGTTCGAAATTTTATTTCTGTAAAACTCCGAATCAAGGTAATAAGTTTTTTATCATATATCAAAAACTTACTTTTTGTATTGCAAAATGATTAAAAAACCAACTAATAGCCAGTTTACAATTACATAAGTACCCCAGCTATAAAAAAACCAGCATAGGTACCTAAAGCATTACCAAGGCTTCCTACCAGAACACCAGGAATTAATAAGTCCGGACGATTGAGACTCTCTGCTGAAGCAAGTGCGGTAGTATTACCCCCAACATTTGCTTGAGAAGCTACGGCAATCACATCCCAATCTACTTTGAAAAGCGCACCGATACCAAAGATCACTGCCCCGTGGACCAGTACAAGTAACCCGACAAATAGAAAGAGAGTGCCAGCCAAGTCGCCTAGCTCATAAAGTGTGCTCAAGTCACACAGGGTCCCGATAGCAGCTAGAAAAAGTAAAATGAGAAAAAAACCGAGGGTATGCGTCCCGGATAGTCTTTTCACAAAGGGTATTTGTGCCAACATCAAAGCTATACTAGTCAAGGTAATGATCTCCGGCATTTCAGGAAAAAACTGACTCACAAGCTTTGATACTGCCATAGCTAAAAATGCAATCCCCAGCACTGACGCTAAGCCCGCAATGCTAATAGACTCTGCTTGCTTGATCTTTTGAGTTTCACCTGTTGTAGGTGAGAGTTTTTTTCTGGGAAAAAAGGATTGCAAATATTTGGGTAAAATTAGTGTAGCAATAATCCAAACTGTTCCAATCAGGCTATCCACTACAGTGGTAGCTGCATACAAATCCGCATTTTCATTTACATGATAGCTAAGTGCTATGGCATTGAAATTAATACTTCCACCGATGTAGGTACCTGTAAACATTCCCGCCACAGCATTCGCCATTGGTCCAATTGCCTCAGCCGGTCTTACTAAAAACCAAGCAACGAGCACTCCAATGATGGTTCCTAGCCCCCCCAAACCAAACATTAACAACATCGTAGCACCTGCTTTTCTAAGGCTTTTAAGGTCTACTTCCAACAAAGCGATAAAAATCCCCATGGGGGCAAAGTATATAAAAACACCAGTATAAACAGGATTTCCAGTTGCAGCAGTTGGAATGATACCAACATTAGCTGCCAAAGCCGCAAATAAGATCACCAAAATAGGAGTTCCCAGTGTCTTCCATACTTTGAATTTTGCTAGCCAAACAGACAGTAACACAATTATACACAGCATGCCACTGACATACATAGGGTCATGAATCCAAGTCATTGGGGAAATTAGGTAAAAATTAACTTATCGCTTTATCAAAGCTTCTTGAATTACTAGCTGCAATATCTCTCGGCTATTATATTTTTCATGATTATCCGCAAAGATGCCAGTCTCCTTAGATTCTTTGCTTATCTAGTAGGAAGACCGAATACTCCCGCAGTGGCGGGACAGGCTGAAGCGGTCTCAATTCTTAAGTTTATCAGATCCCTTTTAGCTTTTAACTCCATACAGGCACTAAAGCGGATCTACATACTATTTTTAAAAATTGACCAACTTCATACCTTCCAATCCCTTTTACCTCTCAAAATGTGTATCGCCGCGTATCAATGTAGGAATGTATGGCGGTAGAATGCGTTGGTAAAACAACTCACTAATCAATAGTCAAAAACAAGGGTCATGGAAATTGCAACCTTGACCATTTTCCTTGTAGGTTATAAATCTCCAGTCAGGAAAAACTTCTTGATTTTAGCTATCACAAACTCAATTTCCTCTTCCTTCATCCAAGGATTTAGAGGTAGGGAAAGTCCTCTTTGGCTGAGATTACGAGAATTTTTAAATTCTCCTTTGCTTCGAAAAGGCTTCATATCCGGTAAAATATGCGGATAATGGATTGCCGTACCAATCCCACTTTGTAAAAGGAAATTTTTCAATTCATTTCTTCGATCTGTACGAATCACTAAAAGATGTGCATTATGATCTTCGTCCAAAATATCTAATGGAAGTTTCATTTCATCGATTACTGACAAACCGTCGATATACATTTTTGCATACTTTTTTCTAATTGCTTGATTTGACGGAAATTGATCAAAAAACACATTTAAAAACCCAGCTTGAATAGAATCAATACGACTGTTTTTCCCTACAATTTCATGATTATCACGAACCACCTGCCCATGATTCAATAATAATTTTAACCGGTCATTCACTTGTTGATCTTTGCATAAGCACATCCCCGCCTCTCCCAAAGCCCCAAGGTTTTTAGTAGGATAAAAACTCAGGCATCCGACATCACCAAAAGTCCCCGCTGCTTTACCATGTTGAAAAGAACCAAAGGACTGAGCTCCATCTTCTATGACTAAAAGCTTGTGGTGTCTCGCCTTCTTCATCAACTTTTCCATATCCACCATCTTTCCATACAAGTGAACCGGGATCACCGCTTTGGTTTTAGGCGAAATAGCCTCTTCCCAATCTGCAGCCAAAAGTCCATTTTCATCTGTATCCCAAAAAATTGGAGTTGCCCCAACCATTACTACAACTTCCGCTGTAGAAACCCAAGTTATTGCCGGAATGATCACCTCATCTCCTGCACCAATTTCTAATGCTCGCAAAGCAAGTTCCAAAGCATCTGTGCCATTGGCACATGAGATGGAAAATGGAGAATGGAGGTAGTTTGTAATGTTAGATTCGAAAGCCTGTACTTCCTCTCCTCCGGAAAAAATCCCTATCTCCAGCATTGCTTCAAATTTGGATTTCAAAGCATTTTTCAGCTCTCCGTCCATTTTTTTGAGATCAAGAAAGGGGATCTTCATCCAATAAGTTGGCTAATTGAATACTTAAATTTCGTCGGGAATACTGATCAATCGCTGTCGCTGCTTGAGGTTTCCCGCTGCGCTCATACAATTTCCTCAAGCTCACTTGAATAGCAACATGATCCGAATGCGAAAAAACCTCCCCCGCTTCAGATTCTTTCAAGATCTTCGCTGAATCTCCAGCAGGATCACCTAAAGCGAGTACCGGCAAAGTCGTAGCCATGTATTCAAAGAGTTTTCCAGGAATATTTCCTTTTGCATTTTTGGTATTCGTGAGGATCAAAGCCAACGCATCAGCATTAGCATAAAATTCAAAAACCTCCTGATGAGATACATAGCCAGCAAAATGTACATGCGCAGAAAGCCAGCGAATCCGCTGCAATTTCCCTACGAACCTGGTCCGCTCACCCTCCCTACAAAAGTAAATTTCACTGCTCCCATTTCTTTCAAAAACTCTTCCTTCATTGCTTTGAGTAAAGGCATAGGATTCCTGATAGAATCAATTATCCCCGTATAAACAAGATGTAAACTTCCAGCTTTTTTCTCTCCTATAGAAAATCCATCTGGCATATCGGCTGGATCAAAACCATTGGTAAGCAAATCAATTTTTCGAGTGGAAAGCTGCTTCAAATCATCCTGAAAGGTCGGAGAAATAGTGGTCACCACATCCGCCTCGCTCAATACCTCCTGCTCCAGCTTCTTGTGTTTGTCTCTCACAAGATTCTGCATAGGAAGCTTGTCCAAAAACTCCCATTGAGACCAGGGGTCCTAAAATCAGCCAACCAGAAAACTCCTGTTTTTCGCTTCAAATCCCTTCCGATCAAATGCATAGAATGCGGTGGACCTGTCGTAATGATTGCCTGAAACTGACCCTTCTCAATCAATTCAGTTAAGAATTTTACCGAAGGCTTCACCCAGAAAACCCGTGGATCAGGGACCATCAAATTAGCACGAAGCCAGATGGCGGCTTTTTCTATGAAACCATGTTCTTTTTGCTCCAGCACTCTTCCCTGAATGTGATTCTTTTTTGCCGCGAATTTTATCCAAAAGTTGATAGGGTTCCCAAATCGGGAATTTCATTACCTCCAGATCTTTGGAGATTTCCTTTTCCAGACTTACATCTTTCAGGTCAAAGTCGGGATTTTCAGGTGTAAAAATCACAGGTTCCCAGCCTGCTTCAGGCAGGTATTTAGCGAATTTCAGCCAACGCTGCACGCCAGAACCTCCACTTGGTGGCCAATAATAGGTGATGATTAGAACTCGTTTTTTCATAATTGTACTATGTCCTAAGTCTAAAGTACCAAGTAGCTGGCCATAAAATCAACAATGATGAAAAGAATAAGTCGCAGTATTCAGTCTCAGTCACAGTTTTCAGTAATTCATTGTATAAAGTCTCTCGAATAGAGTCTAGTAAATCCTAATCTTTAAATAGCCTCTGACTACACCACTTTTAGAAGAGTAAAGACTTCATTTTTGTGAGTCCACCTTTTGAGACTTAAACAAAACTTAGTCTTAATAGGCTGTTCCTCTGAGTTACTCGCTGCGACCTCGGAGGTTAAAAAAAGGGAGCAGGTCACCCCACTCCCTTTCCATCTGAAATTTTAAATTCCAAATCTCAAATTCTACTACTCTCCCTGTGCAAGAGAATAACCTCTTACGCCGTCAAAAGAATATAAATTCTCAGTTTTGATAAAGTCAAATCCAAGTTCTTCAACTTGCTTCAGTAATTCGCGGATTTGAGCATGAGAAATGCTGGACTGCTCAGGAGTCTGGAATCTACATCTCCAATGGTCTGTGCAAAAGGATTCTTTCATCCCACCTGGGAATACTTTGATGCCTCTATTCGTAATCAAAGTCAGTTGCAAGCCATCCGCATTGGCAGCACGTAGCTTCTCTCCTAACACTTGAGGATCTCTTCCAGCTTCATCCCAATCCACGAATACATCCACACCAATCAATTCCTTCTTGGCTTTCACCACAGGTGAAACAAATACATTCATCGGAGTAGTATCCTTATCGAATTCAGCAGGAACCATAGAAGACGGTAGTTGTCCTAATCTCTCAATTACTGCATTTGCAAACTCCTCAGTACCAACTTTCTTAGTAGAAAGACCCTCTTGGTAAATATCTCCTGTATGGATTCCGTCTTCCAATGTCTTCATCCAAGCATTAGAGATTTTCTCCGCTATCTCTGGCTGACCGATGTGAACCAACATCATAATTGCTCCATTTAGCAAGCCTGATGGGTTTGCAATTCCCATTCCTGTGATATCAGGAGCAGAACCGTGAATAGCTTCAAACATTGCTACTTCTTCGCCCACATTGGCAGAGCCGCCAAGCCCTACAGAACCAGTCACCTGTGCAGCTACGTCAGAAATAATATCTCCATAAAGGTTAAGTGTAACGATTACATCAAAAGTCTCAGGTCTATCTGCGATCAAGGCTGTTCCGATATCGATGATCTTGTGATCATTTTGAATATCTGGATACTCCTTAGCAATCTCATCGAAAGTCTTATGGAAAAGACCATCAGCCAGTTTCATGATGTTGTCCTTCGTCATACAAGTCACTTTTTTGCGACCGTATTTCTTAGCGTATTCAAAAGCATAACGGATAATTTTCTCCGAACCAGGCTTGGAGATCAGCTTCAAAGACTGAAAAACTTCCTGAGTCTGTCTGTGCTCAATTCCTGCATACAAATCCTCTTCGTTTTCACGAATAATCACCAAGTCTGTCTTTGGGAAATGTGTCTTGATGAATGGGGAAAAAGCTTTACATGGTCTCACGTTCGCATAGAGACCAAAAGAAGTTCTAGTGGTTACATTTAGCGACTTAAAACCACCTCCCTGAGGAGTGGTAATGGGTGCCTTCAAGAAAATTTTCGTTTCTCTAAGCGATTCGAATGCATTCGGTTCCATTCCGGAACTGATTCCTTTTAGATAAACCTGTTCTCCAATTTCTATAACATCGTATTCAAGTTGAGCTCCAGCAGCTTCGAGGATCGCCAGTGTAGCCTTCATGATTTCGGGACCTATCCCATCACCATAGGCAACTGTAATTTTTCTTTTGGAAGACATATTAATATAGTGGATTTAGTTAAAATTTGATTTTGAACAAAAGTAAATAAAAATGTGGAAGCAGGTTTTTGACCTAGGACAAAATCCACATTATCTCGGCTTTAATTACAAAAGGGGTAATAATCCTTTACCTTAGGTTAAGCATTTTCCCATGCCCCAGTTTGGGAATGACTACCCTGCTTGTATATTTGTTTTATACTCAACGATAAACTATGGCTGATTTCAAAAATATCCTTACTGATGTAAAGAACGGAGTACTCCACTTGACCATCAACAGAGAAGACAAAATGAACGCGCTGAATTTTGAAACTTTAGAGGAGTTAAGGTCGATTTTTGAAGAGGTATCTGATACCAAAGAAATCAAAGCAGTGATCATCACCGGCTCAGGCGAAAAAGCGTTTGTAGCTGGAGCTGACATCAGCGAAATCGCTTCGCTAAATGAAGTAAATGCCAGAAAATTCGCTGAAAATGGACAAGAAATATTCAGTATGATTGAGAACTGTCACAAGCCTGTAATCGCAGTAACCAATGGGTATACCCTAGGTGGAGGATGCGAATTAGCTATGGCTTGTCACATGAGAATTGCCACGGCAAATGCGAAATTCGGTCAACCGGAAGTTAATCTTGGAATTATCCCAGGTTATGGTGGTACGCAGCGTCTCACCATTTTAATTGGAAGAGGAAAAGCCAACGAACTCATGATGACTGGGGACATGATTGGAGCCGAAGAAGCCAAAGCTTTAGGACTAGTCAATCACATACTTCCTACCAAAGAAGAAGCACTGGCAAAAGCTGAAGAAATCATAGCCAAAATACTTAGCAAAGCACCTCTTGCCATTGGTATGATTATCGATTGCGTCAATTCTGCTTATGTACCGGATGAAAATGGTTTTCAAACAGAGGCAAACAGCTTTGCCAGATGTGTAAAATCCGGAGACTACAAAGAAGGAACGTCCGCATTTCTCGAAAAAAGACAGCCGCATTTCAAAGGAGAATAAGCTCCTTGACACTGGATGAGTAATTTTAAAAAACTAGCTGGACAAACCGCAGTTTATGGCCTAAGCAGCATTCTCGGCCGATCAATTAATTTTTTAATGATCATCGTGTACACCGAATACCTCACAAAAGAGGCAATGGGGTCATTCACGAGCATCTATGCACTGGTAGGTTTTATGAATATAGTGTTCACCTATGGGATGGAGACTACATTTTTCAGATTTGCCACTGGAAAAAACCTTGATCCAACCAAAGTATATAATTCCACTCAGTCCTTATTAATCTCCAGTACTTTATTACTTGGATCAGGTCTATACTTGCTTGCACCCTGGTTAGCTGAATTATTAGATTACCCAGGTCAGGAGTATTTATTTAGATGGACAGCATTAATACTTTCTTTTGACGCCATTCTCGCAATTCCTTTTGCAAAGCTACGTCTGGAAAACAAAGCGCTGATTTTTGCAGGATCGAAAATCTTCAATATTCTATTGAATATCTTTTTCAACCTCCTTCTAATCGTAGGATTTCCGTATCTGATTTCAAATGGTATTATTCCAGAAGGATTTCTTGGCTATAGATCAGATTGGGGAGTGGAATATATTCTTCTTTCAAACCTCTTTGCGAATGGATTGATCATTCCATTTGTATGGTGGAAGGCTGGCTTCTTCAAATTCGAGCTGGAGCAATCCATCATCAATCCTATGTGGGGGTATTCTATCCCACTCTTATTTATGGGATTAGCAGGAGTTACGAATGAGCTATTTTCAAGATTTTTATTTGAATATGTACTTCCTCCAAATTTCTACGCGGGACTTTCAGCTCGAGAAGCAGGCGGAGTTTTTGGAGCGAATTTCAAGCTTGCAATCTTAATGAACTTGGTAATTCAGGCATTTAAATACGCTGCTGAACCATTCTTTTTCAAGCAATCACAGGACAAAAATTCTCCGTTGCTTTATTCAAAGGTGATGCATGCTTTTATCCTTTTTTGCACCGTATTGATGATTGCTATTTCTGTAAATCTCGAATGGATAGGACCATTTTTCCTGAAAGGTGCAGATTATGCTGAAGGACTCTATATAGTACCTACCCTTTTGATGGGTTACCTACTTCTTGGAATCTATTTCAATCTTTCGATTTGGTTCAAGATCACTGATCAGACAAAATATAGTTTTTGGATCACTTTGGTTGGAGCGATTCTCACTATGGCCATAATATTCATTTTCGTTCCTATTTGGGGATACATGGGCGGAGCGCTCAGCACGATCTCCTGTTATTTTGTGATGTGTTTGCTTTGCTACATATATGGTCAAAAGTATTATCCCATCCCCTATCAAACGGGAAAAGGTATTTTTTACCTAATTCTCTCCTTTACTATAAGTTATCTTGGATTCTACTTAGATTTTGGGAATCCAGCACTGAATTTCTTAATGAAAAACAGCCTGATCTTACTCTACATGGGACTTATCTTTTTCATGGAGAAGGAACAAATCATGGCTTATTTACCAAAAAGTAAAAAGCATTAACATTAATTTTTATAATCCTGGGATCATTTTTGGGTTCATGCGCGTTAACCAACCGATAAGTCACAAAGACCTTTCTCACATTTCATTAATATTTACAAACAAAGTCGAATTGCATAAAAGGCATTATGTTTGTGAAATTAAGCTGCAGTCCCTATTTCCCGTGAATTTCAAAAGAACAATCCTCATACTTCTACTTGTCGCACTAGGCTCTTCAGCAAGTTTTGCGCAAGAAAAGCTCTCCAAAAAAGAGCGTAAGGCACAATTGAATGAATCCCAAGGCACACGTTATTTTATCGAAGGTGAGAAAAACCTAGTGCTTAATGATCTGGAAAAAGCCTTTTTCTACTTTCAGAAAGCAATGGAGTTTTCACCAGATGCACCTGCTATTCACTATAAAATCGCAGAGATCTTAGTGAAGGCAAATCAACCTGAAAAAGCTATGCCTTATGCAAGTAGAGCCGCCGAACTTGCACCTGAAAATAAGTACTACTCCTTAATGGTTGCTGAGATCTACACCAATTTAAAGCAGCCCTTAAAAGCTGCAGAAATTTTAGAGCGATTAACTGCTGACGGAGAAAGCAATCAACAATACAATTTGGACTTAGCTTCAATTTATCTCAACGAAAAAGAGCTGGATAAAGCGCTGATAGTTTTGGATCGAGCAGAAGAGTTTTATGGTGTAATGGAGCCAATTACGGTTCAGAAGCAACGGATCTATTTGAACAAAAACAACCTTGGCAAAGCAATAGAAGAAGGTGAAAAATTAGTCGAGGCACGACCAGGTAACCCTGCCTATGTCATGAATTTGATTGAGATTTTATACAATAATAATCGGGTAGATCAGGCATTAGACTTAGTTTTTGAAGAGATCAAGAAGTATCCAAATCAACCGGAATTACAAATGGCAGCGCATACGCTCCTAAAGGATATTGGTGATATCGAACAGTCTAACCACTATCTGTATTCTGCTTTTGCCAGTAGCGATCTTGATCCAGAGGTTAAATCCCAGGCATTTTCTAGTATTCTCACTGAAATTAAAACTGAGGAAAGAGAGAAACTCCTAGATAGTTTGGAAACTTTAATCGCTAAATCTACGCTTGAAAATGCGGAAATCTACGCTGCATTGGGTCAGCGGCGGATGCTGGATCAAAAGAATGAAGAAGGGATAGAATATTTCAAAAAGTCACTTTTGATCAATCCGAAGAATTCCAAATTAGTGGAGCAAGTGATTCTAGGGTCTTTCGGTGAAAATGCTGACTTCGATGAACTTGAAAAATTTACGGTTTTAGCCGTAGATGAATTCCCGCAAAATCCAGAATTCTGGTTTTATGATGGTGTAGTAAAATCCGCTCAAAAGCAAGATGAAGAAGCTGTCGTATCACTGAACAAAGCAATCGAATTAAACGCTAATAAAAACCCTCAGCTAGATCAGGTAGCCTTCGGTTCTCTTGGTAATTCTCTGTATAACTTGGGAGAAAAAGAAGAGGCATTCCGAAATTTTGATAAAGCACTGGAGCTCAACCCAAATGACGAGCAGGTCTTGAATAATTATTCCTATTTCCTTTCGTTGGAAAAGAAGAATTTGGAGAAGGCAAAGTCAATGTCTGATAAAGTTGTTCGCAGATTTCCAGATAATGGCACTTTCCTTGATACACATGCATGGGTTCTTTTTCAGATGAAAGATTACGAAGGTGCTAAGAAATATATGGACTTAGCGCTGATGCATGAAACACAGCCAAGTGGTGTCATGCTTGAGCATTACGGAGATATTTTATTTCATCTTGGTAAAAAGAATGAAGCCTTGAGTTATTGGAAAAAAGCCGAAGGAAGTCCTGAGGCCTCTGACAAACTTTCACAGAAAATTAAAGAAGGAAAATACCATGAATAAACTTTTTGCAGGATTTGTGCTCGTTATCGGCTTAGGCCTTCTTTTCTCCTGCTCCAAAAAAACGATAGTCTATCAGGCAGATGGAAAAATGGAAGACTTCTCCCCTATTTATACTGAATATGACTACCTGAGTGCTAAAGCCAAAGTAGTGATAGAGGAAGAATCCGGGAAAATCACTCGAGGAAGTTTAAACCTCCGTTCAAAAAAGGATTCAGTTCTCTGGTTTATCATTTCTCCTGGAATGGGCATGGAAGCTGTGAGAGGACTGATCACTCAGGATAAAATTCAGATTAAAGACAGAATTGGAAAGGAAGACATCAACTTAACTTTCACCGAATTTGAAGCAGTTTACGGTTTGAAATTATCTTTGGATATTTTCCAAAACGTGCTTTTTGCGAATCCGCCCCATCAAGTGGATTACAAAGACAGATTGGTACGAGTAGGTAAATCATTTGAGCTTACTCAAGTTCGAGATAAAGTAAGGTACTTTTCCAAAGTTGATGTCAATTACAGAAAAGTCTCAGAGTTAGTTAGTAATTCGCTCGATGATCGTGGATCATTGCTTGCCAGCTATTCCACTTTCCAGGACATAGACGCAAAACCTTTTCCGTTTGAAGTTCTCTACAAACTAGCCTATCAACTACCAGAAGGTGGACAAAACACCATTATTAATGTAGAATGGACCTCTGTTGATCCTTTCTCAGCACCTCTTAGCTTTCCTTTCAAATTTTGAATTGCATGTATCGCAACTTTCTAATTCCATTTAGCATTCTGATTGGATTGATGCTTTTTACAGCTGTAGATCTATCAGCCCAAACGAAAAAAACACGGGAAGAATTAGAAAAGCAGAAAGCAGAAGTACAGGCTAGGCTATTGGAATTTGATAAAATCTTGAAGCAAACTACTGCAACAAAGAAAAATTCCATAGGAGAGCTAAATGCAGTAACGCGTCAGTTTCAAACCCAAACTCGTTTAGTTAATACACTTGATCGAGAAGTGAAGCTGATCAACCAGGAGATAAGTGAGACGGAAGATAAAATAGAGAGCCTGGAAGTACAGCTGAAAGATTTAAAAGCTGAATATGGTAGAATGATTTATAATGCCTCAAAGCTCAATAGAGGACTTTCTATTGTTTCTTTTGTTTTCAGTTCAGCAAATTTCAATCAGCTCTATTCTAGATTGATGTATTTGAAACAATACACAGATAGCCGGAAACAACAGGCTGCTCAAATTGAAAAATTAAGCTTAGAGCTTATAGATCAGCGGGCCTTATTGGATAATAAAAAAGCTGAAAAAGAAAAAGTGCTTGCAGAAGAGCAAAAAGAACGAGCAGAACTCGATAAGATGAAGCGTACTCAGCAAGGCCTTGTGAACACGCTTACCTCAAAAGAGCAAGACATTAAAAAACAGATCACTGCAACTAAAAAACAACAGGATCAACTAAACAAAATGATCAAGCAGGTGATCGAAGATGAGATACGCCGCGCTGAAGCAGCCGCTAAAAAAGAAAATAGCACTGCTACCAAATCGACTGGCAGTAGCATGCCGATGACCCCAGAGGTCGCTGCTTTGTCAAAATCATTTGCTGGGAATCAAGGCAGGCTTCCTTGGCCAGTAGAAACAGGTTTTGTATCGCAGGGATATGGTACCTATCCACACCCTACTCTTAAAGGAATCACCATGGAAAGTGATGGGATAGACATCCGCACCCAGCCTAATTCTAATGTAAGGGCTGTATTTGATGGCACAGTAACTAAAATCACAACTATGCCTGGTTTTGGCGGTACAGTGATCATAAAACATGGTGAGTATTATACCATGTATAGTAAGTTGAAAACCATTACTGTAAAAACAGGTCAGACTGTAAGTGCAAAAGACGTAATTGGACAAGTTGCTACAGGTCCTGGCGGGGAAGCAGAAGTACATTTCCAAACTTGGAAAGGTCTCTCTGTGATGAATCCTTCGACATGGCTAACATCCAAGTAGAACTTAATTGCGTATATTCATAAAAAAGATAGATTGCTTGACGCTGAACTTTGTGTAAGCGGATCACAATTATATCTTTGTATCCACATTTACCCTTAAACACACACCATCATGACTACATTAGGTTTCATTCAAAACATGGGCGGTGGCTCGATCGTATTGATCGTATTGGTCGTCCTTCTATTGTTTGGTGCTAAAAGAATACCTGAATTGGCTCGTGGCCTTGGACGTGGTATCAGAGAATTTAAAGATGCTACCAAGGACATTCAGAACGACCTAGAGGAAGGTCTGAAAGACGACAAGAAAAAGTAATCTCTTAAGCCAAGGAAATTGGAAAAATTCATCTCATTCGACGAAATTAAAAAATCGCTCGAAAAGAAGGAAAGTGACTGTCGCGCGATAGTCCAATATTATTTAAAAAACATTGAGACGAAGGCGCATTTAAACGCCTTCGTCGAAGTTTATGAGCAATCCGCTTTAGCCCAAGCTGATCTTATTGATCAGAAATTAGCTAATGGAAATGCCGGTAAACTTGCCGGAATGGTCATCGGTATCAAAGATGTACTCTGCTATTCTGGCCACGAATCCAACGCCTCTTCCAAAATTCTAAATGGTTTTGAATCCCAATTCACCACCACAGCTATCCAACGACTGCTAGACCAAGACGCTATTGTTATCGGCAGACTCAATTGTGATGAATTTGGAATGGGAAGTTCGAATGAAAATTCTGCCCATGGAAAGGTATTGAATGCAACAGATGAATCACGCGTCCCTGGAGGTTCCTCTGGAGGATCAGCAGTGGCTGTTCAAGCAAATCTCTGCACCATTTCTTTGGGAACTGACACAGGTGGTTCTGTAAGGCAACCGGCGGCATTTACAGGAGTGATTGGAATGAAACCTACCTATTCAAGGGTTTCTCGATGGGGCTTGATTGCCTATGCCTCCTCGTTTGACTGCATTGGGGTTTTTTCTAGAACAGTAAAAGATAATGCAATGGTCATGGAAATTATGGCCGGTCATGATGAATACGATAGTACTTCATCTAGAAAACCTGTTTTACCATATAGTCAACTTTTACACTTTGATAAAAAAGCTAAAGTTGCCTTTCTTAAAGAAACCATCGAGTCTCAAGCCCTTCAGTCTAAGATCAAAACTAATACGTTGGCAGTCTTAGATAAATTAAAATCCGAAGGTCATACGGTAGAGGAAGTAGAATTCCCCTTACTTGATTTCATCCTACCGACTTATTATATTCTTACTACTGCAGAAGCTAGCTCCAATCTATCAAGGTTTGACGGGGTAAAGTATGGATACAGAACTCCCAATGCTCATAACTTGGAAAGCATGTATAAGCTGACTAGAAGTGAAGGATTTGGAGAGGAAGTAAAGCGAAGAATTATGCTGGGTACGTTTGTGCTAAGTGCCAGCTATTACGATGCGTATTTCACTAAAGCGCAGAAAGTCAGAAGATTAATAAAAGACTTTACTGAAAATCTTTTAAATGATTTTGACTATATTATTATGCCGACTACGCCATCTACAGCGTTTAAGTTTGGTGAGCATAGTGGTGATCCGGTAGCAATGTATTTGGAAGATCTCTTTACAGTGCAAGCTTCAGTGTCTGGAGTCCCAGCCATTTCTCTTCCTAATGGGAAAGATGAGAATGGAATGCCGATTGGTTTGCAGGTGATTTGTAACTCTTTTAAAGAGGCAGAGCTCTATGCTTTTAGTAATTATTTAACAGAATTGACGTCCTAAAACCCATTATCCCTATGAAAAACCCTTTGTTCAGAATTTTCACACTTGCGCTTATCACATGTATGATTCCACTGTCCAAAGCATATTCTCAGGATGATGAATCTATTGCCGCTGCTCCCCTACTCGATGAGGAGGTTTTACCTAATTACCATTACGAATACATTCCAGATTTCACTTATGATGAGATCGATCGTAGAGTAAGAGCGATGGATCATGAAATGGCATTTGAGCTGAATGATCGTATTTTTTCTTTCATCCAATACTTCACTGTAAGAAATAGAGACTACACCAAAATGGTCTTGGCTCGTAAAGAGTTGTTTTTTCCAATGTTTGATGAAATGATGCGAAAACATGATATGCCTTTGGAAATCAAATATTTATCAATCATTGAATCTGGGCTTGATCCTCAGATCCGATCTCGAGTAGGTGCTATGGGTCTTTGGCAGTTTATGCCAGCGACTGGCAGAATGTACGGAATGAACACCAACAATGAGGTAGATGACAGAATGGATCCAGAACTTTCTACCGAAGCAGCTGCGAAATATTTAAAATCACTTTATCGAATGTTTGGTGATTGGGAAGTAGCAATGGCTGCATACAATTGTGGGCCTGGCAACGTGAGAAAAGCAATCCGTAGATCTGGTGGAAAGAAAACTTTTTGGGGGATTTATAACTATTTACCTCGAGAAACCCGCAGCTACGTACCTCAGGTACAAGCAATGTTATATATTTTAAATCACCTAGAAGAGCATAATTTTTATCCAGAAGACCCTACCTATGTAGTGGAATATGAGAAAATCCGTTTTGATAGGGCACTAAGCTTAGATAAGCTTGCCGAGTTAACAAATCTCTGTGTAGCAGACTTAAAAACATTAAACCCCGCGATTAAGAATAGCAGGATACCAGAAAGCAATAAGAACATGGCTCTTCGAATTCCTCGAACCAAAGCCCCTTATATCAAAGAAAACCTTGCATGGTTAAATGATTCGCTGAATAATGCTCCGACTGTGCTGCTAGCTTCTAACGTAAAGGTTCAATCTGTGGAAGCGCTAGCTCAAGACATCAGGCAAAATGGCACAGTATATAAAGTTAGATCAGGTGATGTTTTAGGTTCCATTGCTCAGCGGCACGGAGTCACCGTAACTCAATTAAAATCGTGGAATAATCTTTCTTCAAATCTGATTCGTGTTGGACAGACTTTAAGAATAAATTCAGGAATGTCTGGAAACATTGCTACGACACAAACAAATGCCTCAGGACAAACCACATACATTGTTCAGCCCGGAGATTCACTTTGGATTATTTCAAGAAAACATGAAGGCCTTACCGTGGACCAGATTAAGCGTCTGAACAATCTGAATTCAAATAACATTAAGCCAGGTCAGAAACTTATTATCGGCTAATTCGCGCCAGATTTTCCTATAGTTTGTTAATTTTTTTTAAGTAATGGTAATATTCAATCCTAAATAAGGATAAATGTTACGATGTACTTAATTTGACCTATCCAAGAATCAAACAACCAAAAATGAAGACCATTTCATCCATTCTCATAGCCCTAATCATGGGCATTGTATTTACTTCCTGTGAATCTGAGGGAACAGGAGCAGACAGCTCTAAGCCAAAAGCAAGAGGCTCCATAGGGGAAATTATCTTAGTAATAGACTCAGTAAAATGGGCTGGCCCAGTTGGAGATCAACTGAAAGAAATTTTGCGAATCCGACATCCCAGGAATGATTCGATCAGAAGCAAAGTTCAAAGTAAACACAGTAGACCCTAGAGCCATGACACGCATGCTCAAAATGTCCACCAACTTAGTATACGTCACAACTTTCGACGACAAAGGATCCGCTAGTCAGGTGATCAATGCTCAGTTTTCCAAGGAATCAAAAGAAAAGGCAATGAATGATCCTAACATTTATTCATTGCGAATGGAGGATGAATATGCTATTGGCCAAGAAGTACTTTACTTGTTTGGCAATACAGAGGAACAATTAGTAGAGAATTTAAAGAAAAACGGAAGTAGACTTCAGAATCTTTTTGAAGTAAGAGAAAGAGGAAGATTGGAAAAAATCATACTTGCTAGAAAAAATTCTGCCGCCGCAGTGGAAGCGAGAGAGAACCTTGGAATTGAGATCAATGTACCTGCCTCCTATCAGGTAGCGAAATCAGAAGATGATTTTCTATGGGTGAGACAGATTACCCCAAGTGGAAATCGAGCTGATATAAGTTTATTTTTCTACGAGACCGATTATACTTCGGAAGAGCAAACTTTCCCAGCAAACATCCTCAAACTCAGAGACTCAATAACAAAACAACACATTTTTGGAGATCCAGAAGACACAACTTCCTATGTGGTTTCTGAAAAACAAATTCCGCCTGCTTTTAGAAACATGGTGATTAATGATAATTTTACCACAGAAATAAGAGGCGCTTGGAAAACCAACAACACAAGTATGGGTGGATCCTATCTTGGTTACCTCATGATTGATCAGAAAAAAGGAAAACTTTATTACATTGAAGGGTTCGTATTTTATCCTAATGAAATACACAGAGATGCCCTCAGAGAAATAGAGACTATTCTTCTGAACACTAATGTGAGTTGGAAGGAGGACCAAGGGGCCTAAAACCCAAATTATACTAGCTTTTATGGCAATCAAAATCCGCAAGGAAGACGCACTAAATTATCATACGCAAGGCTCGCCTGGCAAAATTGAAGTAAACCCCACAAAACCACTTTCTAGCCAGATGGATCTTGCGCTGGCTTATTCGCCGGGAGTTGCAGAACCCTGCAAAGAAATCGAAGCGGATGTTGAAAACGTCTATAAATACACTGCCAAAGGCAATTTGGTAGGTGTTATTTCAAACGGTACAGCCGTTCTTGGACTTGGAGATATAGGTCCCGAAGCATCGAAGCCTGTGATGGAGGGAAAAGGTGTTCTTTTCAAGAAATTTGCAGGAATAGACGTTTTCGACATTGAGATCAATGAAAAAGACCCCAAAAAGTTAATCCAAATAATCAAGTCTCTTGAACCAACTTTTGGCGGGATTAATCTGGAAGACATTAAAGCACCTGAATGCTTTGAAATAGAAACTGAACTTAAGCGGGAAATGAAAATCCCTGTCATGCATGATGATCAGCATGGCACAGCAATTATCTCTGGAGCAGCTTTACTTAATGCACTGGAAATTGTAGAGAAAGATATCTCAACAATCAAATTGGTGGTAAACGGTGCTGGAGCTGCGGCAATTTCCTGTACTCGATTCTATATTTCTTTAGGTATTAAAAAGGAAAATATAGTTTTATGTGACATCGTCGGAATCTTGAGGTCAGATAGAACCGATCTGGATGAAATCAGAAAAGAATTTGCCACGGATAGAGACCTAAATACTCTTTCTGATGCCTTGAAAGACGCGGATGTTTTCTTAGGCCTTTCTGCAGGAAATATTGTTTCTCAGGATCAATTGAAGCTGATGGCCCCAAATCCGATCGTTTTCGCTTTAGCAAATCCAGATCCCGAAATTTCCTATGAGCTGGCCGTGGCTACTCGTCCCGACCTAATCATGGCAACCGGACGTTCTGATCATCCAAACCAAGTGAATAACGTATTAGGATTTCCTTACATATTCAGGGGAGCATTAGACGTGAGAGCTACAGCTATCAATGAATCCATGAAATTGGCAGCAGCTCACGCTATCGCAAAATTGGCGAAAGAACCTGTTCCAGATATTGTAAACAAAGCTTACGGAGAAGATAAACTGGGTTTTGGACGATTATACCTGATACCAAAGCCACTAGATCCACGATTGATTACTACGATTGCTCCAGCTGTAGCAAAAGCTGCTATGGAAACCGGTGTTGCTAAATATCCTTATCAAGGACTGGGACGCTTACGAGCTTGAGCTTCAAGAGCGAATCGGCATTGATCAACGATTGATGTCTGTGGTAATCGCAAGAGCAAAAAAAGATCCTAAGCGCGTTGTATTTGCGGAAGCAGATAACAGGAAAATACTCAAAGCAGCTCAAATCATCCGTGACGAAAAAATTGGTGAACCTATACTCCTAGGCAATAGAGAAAAAATCTTATCACTTATAGCCGATAATTCCTTAGATCTGAGCAATGTAACCATCATAGATCCTATGGAGGAAAAGGAGATGCTGATCAAATTCGCTGAAATGCTCTTTCAAAAGCGAAATAGAAAGGGAATGACTGTGGGAGATGCAGCGAGACTTGTTACTCAGAGAAATTACTTCGGGGCATTAATGGTAGAATCTGGAGCTGCAGATGCTTTTATCTCAGGTCTTACGCGTGATTATCCAAAAACCATCTTGCCATCACTGCAAACTATCGGTGTAAAACCTGGTGTGAATCGTGTGGCGGGTATGTATATAATGAATACGCCGAAGGGCCCGTATTTCTTTGCTGACGCAACGGTAAATCTCAATCCTACTGCTGAAGAATTGGTTGAGATTATCGGTCTGACGGCAGATGCGGTGAGATTTTTCAACATGGAACCTCGAATAGCAGTCCTTTCTTATTCCAACTTTGGATCTGCTAAAGGAGATATACCGGGAAAAATGGCAAAGGCGACAGCCATAGCTCAGAAAAAATATCCAGACTTAGTCATCGAAGGAGAAATGCAGGCCAATGTTGCGATTAATGAAGATATCCAACGTGAAATGTATCCATTCTCTAAACTCATACACAAAAGAGCAAACACGCTAATTTTCCCTGATTTAAGTTCAGGTAACATTGCCTACAAGCTTTTAGCTGAACTTGGAAACTCTGAAGCGATTGGTCCTATTCTGCTCGGTATGAACAAACCAGTACATATCCTACAGCTGGGAAGTTCAATACGTGAGATTGTTAACATGGTAGCTGTGGCAGTAGTAGATGCACAATCCAGCAGTAGCTTATGATCGATTATCTAAGTGGAAAACTGGTATACAAAGACCCCACTTATGTCATTATTGATGTGAACGGGATTGGATATCATGTAAAAATATCCCTTCAAACCTATACAGAAATCAAGGATGAGGAGCAGATTAAGCTCCTCACCTTCCTTCATATCAAAGAAGATGCTCATACCCTTTTTGGATTCAAAAAAGAGGATGAAAAGCGACTTTTTTTATTATTGCTCTCAATTAATGGAGTAGGTCCAAGTACAGGCCTCATGATTCTTTCATCACTTAGCTCCCTAGAAATAGAGCAGGCAATTTTGGCGGGGGATGTAGCTACCATCCAACATGTTAAAGGGATAGGTGCAAAAACCGCGCAACGTATCATATTAGAACTTAAAGACAAGGTAGGAAAAGGTGGAACTGATGCTTCATCTACCTCATTAGGATTTTTGAAATCCAGCAATAAAATCCGCGAAGAAGCGTTACAAGCACTCATTACGCTAGGTTTTCCAAAAGCAGCTGCTGAGAAAAATATAGCTGCTGTGCTGAAAAAAACCACTGGAGAAATTTCGTTAGAAGATTTAATTAAAGCATCTTTAAAGACATCATAATATTAAGTTGTATTGACCTTTTTGAGTGTACTGACTTTTTTCGGGAGGAGGTTTCTCGGTAGTTGGCCTGAATTATTCATCCTATTTGGTCTTCTACTCGCCTATTCCACTTCTGAGGCTCAACAAACCAATCCTGACAGCGTTCAGTCCCGGATTGATTCATTGAATCGAAGGAGACTAACCCCCTCGTATTTGCTTTGGCAAAACCTGAGGACAAATCCTCTATTCCCAACGCGGAATCCTTTCCTACAGTCCCAAATACCATTTTTACAGGCTAGTCCTATTACCCAAAATGTAGAAGTGAAAATTGACTCTGCACTTCGGTACAATGTGGTTGAACAGATTGATACAGTCCGTGTAGGGAATGAGCAAGAATACGATTTCGAGCAATTTTCTAAGATTCAAGAATATAAAGTCAGGCAGGATTATTGGCGAAGCCGTTCACGGGGTGGCGATGGAGAAAGTGCAGTAGAAGGAAGAGGATTAATTCCTCCGCTCACAGTAAGCCCTTCATTTGACCGACTTTTTGGAGGGAGTGAAATCAATATTGTGCCATCAGGCTATGTCAGATCTAGACTTCGGAGCAATCTTTCGAAGAGTAGATAATCCTACGCTACCCATTAGGCAGCAGCAAAATGGCGGATTCAATTTTGACCAGCAGATCCAAATGGCGGTAAATGGTTCTTTGGGAGAAAAAGTTAAAATCGGCGCCAACTTTGATTCCAATAATTCATTTGATTTTCAGAACCAAATGAAACTGGAATTTGATGGATTTGAAGAAGATATCATCCAGTCCATTGAAATAGGGAACGTGAGATGCCTGTCCAAAATCGCCTGATTCAAGGTGCCCAAAATCTTTTTGGAGTCAAGACACAACTTCAGTTTGGTAAATTGGGAGTCACAGCGGTTGCTTCTACTGCAGCGTGGCCGTAGAGATAATTTGACCATAGATGCCAATGGCCAAGGAAGATCCTTTGACATTCAAGCTTC
>NZ_JBVVUG010000012.1:0-99330 GCF_055809615.1 Algoriphagus sp. 10J20-15 | reverse complement strand
AAGACCATAGAGATTGAAAACCTTACGCTGAGTCCAAGTAACTCGATAAGCAGTAAAATCGCATTATCTTTAAAATTGCCCAGAGTTTCTTTTGAAGGGGTAGATATTGAATCTTTTTTGTTTGAAAATGAGCTACAGCTAGAAAAACTTGCAGTGGATGGGAAGTACGATTAATCTGGAGATTAATCGGGATTTTCAGAGGGAGGAAACTGGAGATGTAGCTGGGCCAGTTACTGAAAAAACGCTTCCAAAATCTATTCAACTTGTTTCTATTGGAGCAATTGAGGCTACAAATTCTAAATTGAGTTTGAATTACAGAGTAGGGGAAAATGGGTTTGAATCTATACAAACCGATTTTGACTTAGAGATAAAAGGCTTAATCTTAGATTTGTCCTGCAAATGCGAGGGAAGATATTGCAGGCTTGTTTGATGAGATCAGCCTCAATCTCAATGATTTTTCCTATGCATTGCCGGATAGTATCCATACGATACGTTTCTCAAATTTCTTTGTTGATAATACAGCAGACGAGACGATTTTTTCAAAATTTTGAAATTATTCCTAGTAACACTTCTGGCAATCCAGGCTCGCCCATATTTTCTGCCAAAATCGATGAGTTGGGGGTGAGGAATAATAGAATCAGAGATATTCAATCAACAGGCATAGTTGACCTGACTCAGCTTCGTCTACTAAATCCTAAAATCGATGTATATCTTGATACCGCCCAAAAATCTCCTAAGACTCAAAAATCATCAGGTAACTCTAGCCCAAAAAATCTAGGGCTAATTGAGTCGGTATTGCTTCAGGATATATTAATCAATAATGGAGATATTAGAATTCATAACAAGGAGAGTGGTCAGATTCCAAAAATGGCATTTCATAAAGTCAATTTTGGATTACAGGAACTCAACTATGATCTGATGAATAAAAATGCAGAGCTGAGTCCTCAGTTTCTGCTGGAAAAGGACCTGAGTCTTTCTATTTCAAACTATCAAATTTATACAAATGATAGCATGAATAAGTTGAAGCTCGCAAAAGTACATACTGGAGAATACCATCGTCATCATAGTATTTATTTCCAGCCTGCTTTTGGGCGCTATGATTTTTTGCGTAGAAAAGGGTATCAGGACAATGCAATGGATGCTTTTATTCATCAGATCAGGCTTGAAGACATAGATTTTGATTCTTATTTCATAAATAAAAACCTGAAAGCCCATGCTTTAAGAGTTAATGGTTTTGAGGTGGATGTTTTTAGAGATAAGAGAATCCCACTAAAAGAAGGTGTAATCAAACCTATGCCTCAAGCATTAATGCAGAACTCCCCATTTGATTTAGAGTTTGATTCTGTGATTTTGAATAATGGGGTTATACGATATCAGGAGTTTGCTCCAAAAGCTATGCTCCCGGGTTCTATAAGGTTCGAAGAGGTTAATGCTTCTATAGCTCCTTTTGTGATGCGCAAGAGTAGTGAGGAGTTTCCATTGAAGTCCAGTATGTTGTCAGCCACTGCGAAACTTATGGGAGAAGGGGATGTTAAATTAAATGCAAATATGTTTTTTGGCGCACCGTATCCTATGGATGTAGATGTTGAGCTGGGAAAATTCGATCTTTCTCTTCTCAATACTATGCTTGCGAATAATGTCTTTCTAAAAGTGGTAGATGGGCGTGTTACTGACGGAAAGTGGAATTTCAGAATGGATGATGATGTAGCTAGAGGCAAAATGAACTTTAGATATGAAGATCTGAAAGATTGAGTTTTTGGATTCTTTGACCTTAGAAAGGGGTAAGGAAAACTTGGGATCATGACCTTTCTGGCCAATACATTTACAAAAAGTAATAATCCCAGAAAATTCTTTAATCATCGGGTCATTTCTCGGGTTTACTTCGAGCGGGATAAATCCAATTCATTTTCGGGGGCTGGTGGCGAGCTACTTTTAGTGGCTTGAAAGGAAGCATAGGACTAGGATAAGGCAAAAGTACCAAAGCGAAAAGAGGAAGACGAGTGATCAGCTTTCAGTGGTCAGTCACAGTTTTCAATTTCAACTTTTGATACTTCATGTCTTTTTAGCAGGATGATGTTTTTTTAATTTAAACAGGCTAAGATGAATAGTATTTCATAGATAATCTATTCTATAGCGGAGCTCAGGACTTGCTTAGATATAGCTTTACTATTGGAAGGTGATACTAGTAATGAGTAGTTTTTACAGAACTAAATTCTTACTTGACAAAAAAAGCCAATCGATTGCTGAACTGGCTTTTGTGTTTGGTGGAAGAGAAATTCTTACTTCAACTTTCCTTCTGTATCTGTATAGTTACCAATAATTTTTGCGCCGCTATTCACTGTCACTGTTCCGTAAATCGTAATGGTGTTGCCTTCACCTAGGAATTCTAGTGTTGCACCGTGGTCAAGCTCTAAGTCACCATAGATTACTGGTGCTGCCATGTAGCTGAAGTTTGGATTGGCTATTAATGTTAAGGGAAGTGTTTTTATTGTACTGCCCAAAAGCAAAAGACCCATTAACTGTCATTAGTCCATTACTGTTGACATTCAAGTTTTGCTCAATAGCTAACGAACCACAGAATAAGAATGTGCCTCCGATGTTGACATTTTTCAAAACAGAAGAGCCAGCATAAGCTTGGGATTCGTTGCTGTTTACATTCAAGTTTGCATTGCCGCTATAGGCAGATAGACCTTCGCATGAGGTATCAGCAGGTGCTTCAACTTTATTGATTTTTAAAATCTGAAGACCACCAAATCCCGTTGCTACAAATACAAATTCTTCCTCATTTCTTACAAAATTTGAAATACTCATCGTAACTCTACAACAGACCAAATTGCTTAATTGAAGCCAAGTCGGATACGTCTGAAATTGAGATTCCAGCTGCTCCATTAGCCATGAAAAGTAAATTATCGTCAACAGATACGGCGTTAGTAACGATGTCACCAGATTCCACATCTTCCGGGCGAATTGGAATAGCTAGTTTTTGCACCAAACTACCATCTGCCATTTTGTAAATACCTGCACCATTTGCGCCTTCAGAGACGTAAAGATTTCCATTGTCAATGTCCATTGTTCTTTTTGCGCCAGCTACATCTAGCGTGAGCGGGATAGAAACTACTTCAGAAAGACTGTTCGGATCCAGAATATGAACACCTGTAGTACCACTTAGTACAGCTAGTTTATCGCTTCCAAAGGCTACAGCTCTTAAATCAGTAATTTCAGAAGAATTGCCTAAAGTTTGCGTACCATCAAATAAGCCAATAACTCCATCATTTCCACTGGTTACAGCAGTACTGGAATTGGTGTTTGCTACATCGGTCGCAACGAATCCTGGTAGAGAAGTATAGACAAAGCCTGAGGTGAATTTCCCTCCCGAAACAGATGATCAAGTTTGCCGGGGAAGTAACTTCATCATTTTCGTCGATATTAACTGCGGCAGCTAAGTATAGCTTTCCATTCTTATATTCAAGAGAGCTGATATCAGTGTCTGTAAAGACTGCCTGCTCCGTGATCACAGGGCTATAAATATTTGTAATGTCGAAAATATCAACTGCCCCTAAGTAAGTATCACCTTCAGTGTTATAGGCTACATAGGCATAATTACCATCTATATCCACGTGAGTAGCTTTAAGAGTATTACCATCTACTACAGGTGGATCTACCTGCGAAACAAGAATTAGAGGTAATTCTGTCGCTTCCTCTAGTATTCTTCCCTCAGGAGCATTAGGATCTATAAGGCCAATGACACCGGCATTGTCTAATTTCACACGTGTAGTCAGGGTTTGGCTGTCAGAATTAATAGTAATCGGGCCATCATTGACGGGGTTCGAAGTGTCATTACAGGAATAAAGGGCGAAGACTAATGCTAGTCCAGAATAAGATGTTTTTTCATAATACGTTGGATGTAAGTAGAGCTGTGTTTCATCTCTTGAAAACTGTTTTTCAAATATTGTATTTAGAATTTTATTTCGAATGGATCTACTTATTAGACGATGATATCGAAAAATAGGTTCATTCGATACAAAATTGAAATAATATTTTGATTTATGTCAATATTTAGGGGAGATATTTATGAGCGTGGATTTAACCGCGCAAATTTACCAAGATTTTCAGCTGGGTAGAAAGGTGAAAGTAGTTTGAGATAGAAATTGAAGTGATTATTTTCAGCCTATGTGGAAGATGAAAACTTCAGTCCGATGAGGTGATTGAAAATAATTTCTGCAGGTAGGTTCCTACTAGTTTCGAAGCAACTTTATTTGTTGGGAATTAGTACCCCAGCGAATATCAAGTATATAAATACCAGCGTTCTTATTCCTGATCCATTCTGACACTACCTGAGAAACCTCTTCTGGGGAAGTAAGGGTCATAGATTCACCATCACCCAGCATATTTACTAATCTTATATATATAGATTGGTCATGATAATTTTGAAGCTGGGTAAGTTGTACGCTTACATCAGATCCTGTCAAACTTGGGTTAGGGAAAGCAGTCCACGTAGAATTACTTTGGGTAGCTTCTGCCTGAATTGCTCTTGTTCTGCTATAGCTATATTTACCTGAGAAATCTACTTGTTTCAATCTGTAGAATATGTTCTCCTGTAATGGGCAGGTTATTATCAGTAAAGGTGTATGCCTCAGGATTTTCTGAATATCCATTACCTTCCACACGGCCTATGGTTTCCCATTCCTTTACTGAATTAACCGCACGCTCAATTTCAAAATGAGAATTTTCCCATTCTTTGGCTGTGGACCAGTCAAGGATCCCTGAATTATCTTCTTTTAGGTATGTGGCGTTGAAGTAGAGGTAGTCGACGGGTTGAATAATATATACGATAGAAATGACAACTATTCCATTACTTCCAGAACCGCCCCTTAGGGATCCTGCTCCTCCCCCTGATCCAGTATTTTGAATTCCGTTTTTTCCTATCTCCCTCAATTCCATCACCTCCAGTACTGGATGACCCCCCGGAACCTCCTCCTCCTCTTCCTGTTCCTCCTCCACCTGCTGCATAAAGCTGACTATTTCCGTTAATAATTAGCGATTGTTTTCCTTCACCTCCATTACCTCCTGGTTTATTTCCGTTATCTGCCGTATGTCCAGCTGAAGAAGCCTCCGCCTCCGCCTCCACCTTTGGCATTAATACCATTTTGAGTTCCAATACCCCCTGATTCTCCCTGATTACTTATACCTGAACCTGCTGAACCATTGTCTCCTGCAGCACCACCTCCAGATCCACCAGTACTTCCATTAATATAATTGTCAGATGCTCCACCACCTCCGCCTATCGCAGTATATCCAAAAAATGAAGAATTCGTACCATTTTGTCCTGCTATACTAATAATGCTAGCACCTATTCCTCCAGTTCCAACAATGACATGATATGTATTATTAGGAATAAGAGAATATTGATCTCTAGAAACCAATCGCTTGTCCACCACCACCAGCATAATCGCCGAAGCCACCACCACCTCCGCCAGCTACAATTAATGTTGATGCTATTAGAGAATCTTCATCTACTAACAAATCGCGAGGCGTAAAGTCTCCAGAGCACCTGAATATGTAGGTTATTGAACGCTGGGTCGATGTTATAATCTCATTAATCTCCACACAATCTATGGATGGACAAGAGCCCACTGTGGCACCACCCGATAGTTTAGGATTGGCATTACCCCCTGCGTTTTGTTCACATATAGGGCAGAACCTGTTCCTGCATAATCATAATTATTACCAGTGATAATTCCATTTGAAATAAAAAGTTCCGAAAACTGATACGGAATTACATTGATTACCATTAATAGCTTGAATTGTACCATTACTATTGTTTTGGAAAGATCCAGCAACTGACAATGATCCACCTAGGGTAATGCTTGAATTATTGGAAACAGCGCCTCCAATTGTTGTAGTTCCTACTACGGTGATTTTTGACCCAGAATTAAAAGTAGCGGACCCTCCAATATTTAAGTTCCTACGCTCAAAAGCGTTCCATTTATAGAAGCAGATCAACTTAAAGTTTAGGGTATTAAAGTTATTAATTGTATTATTTGAATTAAAATTAATACTGTTTGCATTAAATGTCCCATAATTATTTATTGTCCAATTGCCATTCCAGTTCCCACCATTTCTCGTCAAAGTTACTCCTTCGTTGATACAGACTGTTGAACCATTTAAATCAAAGTTTGCTGAATAATTGAAGTTGCCTTGGAAACAAATAACCGCTGAACTATTTTGATTATTCGGTACTGATTGGTTGTTTGCTGGTATCGTAACGGTGCAAGGTCCACAATTCTGCCCATACAAAATCACACCCCAATACAATTGGGCGCAACAAAAAATCAGAAAAAGGAACAGAAATCTATTCTTCATCAAGGTGTTAGTTGGAAATCAGGGCTAGGGTAGGCCCAACTTGTTATATTCTAGGGTATTAAGGGTGTGCAAAGGTAAATAGACTTTTTCGTTCTGGTACCACAAAAAAATGTTGTTTGAATAGTTGAATTGTGCATTCATGTGGCAGAATCTGGAATGTTTTTGTTAGGGGTAATTACGAATGGGATTAATAAATTGGTTTAGGTATAAAAAAATTATTTGGTTTTGCAGGTGAGTTTAGATTATAATTTAAAGACGTGATGATCCGCAATGATGGCGGCTTAGTTGCCTTAGATTATTTGTTTAATTGGTCGGAAGACCGATGACCGAAGACTCCCGCATTGGGGGACAGGCTGAAGTGACCTCAAATATAATTTTGAACAAATTCTAGATTGCTTTTCCCCCTTTACTGGTAAGCGGATATACATTTAAAAGAATTAGGATCATCGACTCTCTTCGATCCTTTATCCGTAATAATAGGATTACTGAGCAAATGAATAGTAGTTCCTTATTGTCCCGCTATTCGGTACTTATCAGATTAAAAGAATAAGCCCTGCCGGAGTTTATTTCCGACAGGGCTTTTATATTTTATCACAAAGTGAATCTACCTTCTAAGAATCACTTTGTGATATTCTCGTTTATTTCCCCAGCTGATTTCAAGTGTATATATACCAGCAGCCTTTGTGGTAAACCAGTCACTGACCTGATTACCCATTTCTTGCATTTCCAGTATAGGTAGAGTTTCGGACCGTCCCGTTGCGGAAATAATCCTTAGAGCGAATAGGTTCGTCACGATAAGAAGAAGGATCCAGGACTTCTATGTAGAATGGATGGCCTGTGGTCGGGTTCGGAAATACTTTCCAGCGAGTGGTGCCAGGCAACGGCTCGACTAGAGACAGAATCCTGGGTTTCACTATATGTAAAGTCCCCATCGAAATCAAATTGTTTCAGTCTGATAGAAAATACGGCCTCCAGCAGCTGGTAACTTCTTATCGGAGTAGTTATAGGCCTTTTCGTCTTGCGAATAGCCTGCTCCAGCTACCTCATCTATTTTCTCCCATTCTTTGATATCATTCACTGAACGTTCGATTTCAAAACGGTCATTTTCCCACTCTTTTGCCGTGGCCCAAGTCAAGTCTCCTGAACGCTGCATGGAATTATACTTTGCACGGAAATATAAGTAGTCGACTGCGAAGAATACGGAAATTTGGATAACGGATGTAGACCACACCTTGGAAGCCATTGCTTCCTCCAGTTCTTCCGGCACCACCGCCTGAGCCATAAGTGGCAGCAGGTAAGCCTACACCAGTATTATTGCCTCTACCACCAGCATAGAAGTATTGAACCTCCCGATGTGTATTGACTGCCGCCCATTCCAGGCTCGTTGACGATAGCACCTGTGGATGTACCGCCGCCGCCTGCCCCATAATGCACATCTTCCCCAGAGATAGCTTGTATGACACCATTACCCCCTGAACCAGCAATTAAATGGTTTGCGTCTCCGCTGCCGTTTTCACCAGCAACAGTTACACCCCCGCCACCGGCGCCGGCGTTGCCCAAAGGAGTCACCAAGTCCATTTCCTCCATTATTTCCATTATTTCCATTTCCTCCATTGGATTCATCTATGCCATAAGCTGCACCCCCTCCGCCGGAGGCACCGGCACTGCCTGCCCTTGCTGAGGGAGACGCATTGGAAGATCCACCTCCGCCCCCTCCAGCTGCTGAAATATCTGAAAATGTATTTCCTCCTGCATAATCAAAACTTGGCCCTCCAAATGTTGAACCTGTACCATCTCCTCCTCTGCCGGGTTGAGTTTGAGGCACCCTAGACCGAATCCACCGGGAGTCACTTGGAACACAGCACCTTGTAGGCCGGGCAAGAGTCCATTCATGGTAATTCCAGTAAACTGCTGATAAATCACGGCTCCGCCTCCGCCCCCTCCGGCAGCTTCACCGAAGCCACCTCCACCGCCTCCACCAACAACGAGCACTTCAAATTCGTCTAATCCATCTGGTGCTGTCCAAGTCCATGAGGAACAATCTCCTGTAACACGTATCACGGTATAGCCTTCCGAGTCAGTATATTGGTAAATATCCCCAAGTACCAATACATGGTGCGGGATCAGGGCAATCATAGGTGAAGACAACCCGGCCATCTCCAGCTGTGTTCTGTAGTACTGACTATGGCTTGAGCAAACCTCATCTGCCAGATCAGCTGTTGGGCTTAATGGGGTGACAAATACATTCGTTCCATCAAAAACTGCATAAGGTGTACTTCCAGCTGCTGACTGGTATTGTGATCGGTGCCGGATTCCCTCCATCACCAAATACCTGAACAGTCACTTCGCTTACCCCTGCTCCAACTGAATAAGTAGCGTTTCCATCCGTCTCCAAGTATTCAGTACTACAATTAATGCCATAAGGAACAGTATTGTTACTTGGCACTGAGTAAGGACATGTATCAGCGATTCCTTCGATGGAATTTATCGTGAGGATGGTCGTTCCTTCATTTGAATAAGGGAGAGACTGGAAGCTAAACTGGCCAGCGAGTGGTTACAGTCACAGTAATTGTCTGATCTGAAATTGCATTTGCACCGCTTGTGCTGTAGTTTATTTCGTAATCTCCTGGAGCAAGTTCTGGACCATATACAGTAAAGGTGGAACTCCCAGGAAGCGAAGATGGGTTGACTACTTGAATATCCGAAATAGGGTAGGATGGATCTTCTACCGTAATGGTGCCTTCAGCATCTACGGTTCCGCAACCTCCTGTCAATGGGATGCTATAATTGAAAGTTCCTACTTCAGTCGGTGTTCCTGAGATAGTAATGTCGCCTGAGCCTGTATTGAAGGAGGCACTAATTCCCAACGGAAGACCATTGGCTCCGGCAACACCTTCATTTAATATTCCAGTTGCACCTGTCGTTCTGTGAATAAGCGTAATTGGAACCACTGTATCCAAACATAATACTGGATCAGGGTTAACGGGTGTCACTGTATTTTCTGGATTTACTGTGACGATAACAATGTTTGAAGGTGAAGATGAACATTGCACTCCATTTAAGGTAGAAACAGTAATTCTTTGGAATTCTGTAGTTTCTGTTAAGGATGGTGAATCGTATGTGGAATTAATAGCGCTAGAAATAGAGGTCCAAGTAGGATTTGATGAATTTCTAAACTGCCAGATATAGCTAATAGCTCCATCTCCTGACCCGTCGTCAGTACTTGTGAATTCAGCAGGATCTTCCCCTGCACAGATAGTTTGATTTGCAGCTATAGTTCCCGCTATTGGTTCACTTTGTAGAGTAATTGTTACAGGATTACTTGCTGGTCCCTCGCAGGATAATCCGTTTACAGAAGATATGCTATATCTTCTGTATTGAGTTGATTCTGAAAGTATAGGCGGATCATAATCAGCACCTGTTGGATCACCGGGAACATCTACCCAATTTGGCGTAGAGAGGTCAGTATTCATTTCCCATCGATACGAGATTACTGCTCCAATATCTTGAGGAGCATATACAGTCCCAATAATAGGAGACGGTATAATGCCATCACAGACAGTTTGATCGCTCGATATAGTGCCTGCTTCTGGAACATCTTTTACTATAATGAATCCTTCCACCCGTACTTGCTGACAAGAGCCAGTAGTAAATACTTCGTAAGTGTATTCACCAGGCTCTGTAGGAGACCCGCTGATTCTCAAATTTACCCCATTCCAAGTAGCTATAATACCTTCAGGCAAGCCAGTTACTAATGGTCCAGCTAATCCACCACCTACTGCATATTCAATATCTATTATTGGAGAATCTTCACAAATCACCTGGCTATCGTCAGTTCCTGGATCAGAGGTTAATCTGATAAACGGAGAAAGTGTTCCGAAGGAGATATCATCTAAAGCAAAATCATTACCTCCGAGCGTAGTATTTAGGTTCACAATTTCGATAGTTGCGGTGGTTGCGGAACCCGAACTCCAGCTTGGGTTTGACCTAAATTCTCTCCAATTACCTAAGTTTACTTCACCATCGTTTGTAGGCTCAGGAGCTGTTGATAAATCTAAAACAGTACCCACCAATTGCCCATTAATTTTAAATTGTAATCTAGCATTTGATGCTCGATTCAAATTCATTGCCCAAGCAGAGAAATAATATTCTGTAAATGGTTCAACAGTCACTTCTTGCCTCCATATTACTGGCTGTCGGAGAGGACTTCCTATTAGTGCTCCTCCATTTACCATCATGAAATTTCTAGGCCCAGTGGCATTGTTAGTATGATCTCTTCCATAAAATGCCGTATGGTAGCCTTGAGGTGTGGTGGTGGTACTACCGTTGGCATTTACATTTACTGCGTAATATCCCTCGGGCCATAGACCAGTTGACCCATTCCCATTAACATAATAGGCTTGATTTTGGGTGTATTCGGTAAAGAAACTTGGAATTTGGCAGGATCAAAGTTTGTAAATGACCCATCTTCGATTAATTCTTCTGCTATACTGATTGAGGTCGTGCTTGTACATCCATTTGGTGAGGTAGCTGTCACAGAATAGGAACCAGCTATATCTACAACTATAGATGAGGTTGTTTCTCCTGTATTCCACTCCCAAGTGGTCCCCGTTACATTTGAACTGGCAACCAAAAGGACACTTCCATCCACGGCACAATAATCAGTTTGTAGTGTGATTATTGGTGTAGGATCTACAGTGATTGTGAAAGATTCTGAAGGGCCGGGGCAGCCATTGACTGTAGGGGTCACGGTAATAGTCGCTGTAATAGGCCCAGAAGTAGGATTTTCAGTTGCAAATGCAGGGATATTTCCGGTTCCAGACGCTGCCAAACCAATAGATGGATGACTATTCGTCCAATTATATATTACACCTGCTACTGCATTTCCGCTAAAATTCACAGCTGAAGTAGATTGCCCAGAACAACCGATATCCTGATTGGAGATATACAAATTGGCATTGGTCTTATCAAAACATGTACTTCGAACGTATTGCCAATACAGCCGTCCGGTGTGATAGGGGTAACAGTGTAAGTTACTATTTGATCTACCAATGAAGTATTGGTCAAAGTCTGTGAAATGCTGGTTTGAGGTGTTCCAACATTGGACTCTCCAGTTACATTTCCATTAGGAGATACGGTCCAAGTGTAAGTTGTACCCGCTGGAACTGATCCATTTGTCCCGTTTTGAGGAGTTACATTAAAAGTGCCACCGCTACAGATTATTGTTCCAGAGATGTCATTTATCACTGGCGTAACATTTACATCTGTAGAATTGGTAATAGCTGTTACCGCCGTACACCCGCCTGCATTGCTGTAATTCACCGAAACATTTTTGGTACCACTAGTTAACCAAGTAAGTGTGACAGTATGGTCAGTAGCTCCAATACCTCCAGAGGTTATGGTATAATCGGTTCCAGCTGTCCCAGGTACTGTCCAGATATAGTTGGGTTGTCCTGGTTGTGTGGTATAGGTGACAGGAGCTCCTACACAGAGGTCAGCAGTAGGGGCTTCTATTGGAATTGTTGGAATTGGAAGTGGACTTACATTTAAGGAGTTTGAAACCGAGGATGCCGCTGTACAATTATTTGAGTTGCTATAGTTTACAGAGACATTTTTAGTACCAAAAATGTTTCTATCAACTATTCCAATGCCACTAATTGTACAGCTGTAGGTGCTTTGGTTAATGCTACTAACGTCAACGCGCTTCCATTACCTACATTTTTGACACAACCTACCTCGGATGTTTGTCTAGGAACCACTGTAACTTACACTACGCAGACAGGGCAAGACAATTATGTTTGCAATATACAGGTGTTGCTGGAACAGACTATATCATCACCTCTGGTGGAATTGGACCATTTGATAATTCAGTGACCTTAAGATGGCTGTCTAGTGGCACTAAAAATGTCTCTGTAAACTATAGCAACTGAACCAATTCTACAGCGGCATCCTCGGTTTCAAACTCCTTAAATGTAAGTCCACTTCCAATTCCAACATTTATAGAAGCCCCTACTGCTGACCTCTGTGTAGGAGCTCCTGTCACCTATACCACACAACCAGGACAACCCAACTATATCTGGACAGTACCTGGGACAGCTGGAACCGATTATACCATAACCTCTGGAGGTATTGGAGCTACTGACCATACTGTCACACTTACTTGGTTAACTAGTGGTACCAAAAATGTTTCGGTGAATTACAGCAATGCAGGCGGGTGTACGGCGGTAACGGCTCTACCAATTCTACAGATGTAAATGTTACGCCAGTGATAAATGACATCTCTGGAACAATAATCTGTAGCGGTGGCACTTTTAATGTAACTCCTCAAAACGGGACAAATGGATCAGTTCCAGCGGGTACAACTTACACTTGGACCGTATCTCCTAATGGAAATGTAACTGGAGAGTCCAATGTTGGAACACCTCAAACCAGCATTTCACAGACTTTGACCAATACTTCATTGGTAGATCAAATAGTAACTTACACTGTTACCCCTATCACACCGGACGGCTGTATTGGCAATACGTTCGAAGTAGATGTTTTGATAAGACCAATGCCAACTGTAAATCCTATTTCCAATCAGGATATCGGTTGTTCTGGGCAATCTACTTCAGCTGTGAATTTTAGCGGAAATGCAGTAGCAGGTGTAATATATAATTGGACGAATAGTCATCCATCTATTGGTTTGGCAGCGTCTGGAACCGGAAATATCCCTGCATTTGCAACTGAAAATCCTACTTCTGGGCCTATTACAGCGACTATTACTGTGACCCCTACAGTCAATGGCTGCCCCGGCCCTTCAGAATCTTTCACAATCACTGTAGATCCTACACCAATAATCACACTACAAACTGATTATTGTGCCGTGGATGGAAGTGTCCTTTTGGTTGCCAGTTCAAATGTAACGGGGACCACTTGGGAGTGGAATACAGGAGAAACAACCTCATCTATAGTTGTAGATATAGCTGGTTCCTATTCTGTGACAGCTACCTCACCAAATGGATGTACAAGCACGACCTCAATCAGTATAGCAGAAGAATTAATCGAAGATGGGTCATTTACAAACTTTGATCCTGCCAATCCAAGTTTATTTAGATACACCCAAAATCAAGCCTATTATGTTAATGGGAATGGGTCAACTGGTCTATGGCCCGAGGGATATTACGCAGTAAATGTAAATGCCAACGGTAGTACCACCACCACACCTCAAGGCTACCATACGGCATTTTATGGAAGAGATCATACTAACAATGCCACTGGGCCTAGAAATTTCATGATGGTAAATGGAGGAGCACTAATAGGAAGTCCTCTCCGACAGCCAGTAATATGGAGGCAAGAAGTGACTGTTGAACCATTTACAGAATATTATTTCTCTGCTTGGGCAATGAATTTGAATCCAGCATCAAATGCTAGATTACAATTTAAAATTAATGGGCAATTGGTGGGTACTGTTTTAGATTTATCAACAGCTCCTGAGCCTACAAACGATGGTGAAGTAAACTTAGGTAATTGGAGAGAATTTAGGTCAAACCCAAGCTGGAGTTCGGGTTCCGCAACCACCGCAACTATATGGTGAACCTGAATTGCTACACTAGGAGGTAATGATTTTGCTTTAGATGATATCTCCTTGGAACACTTTGTCCGTTTATCAGATTAACCTCTGATCCAGGAACTGACGATAGCCAGGTGATTTGTGAAGATTCTCCAATAATAGATATTGAATATGCAGTAGGTGGTGGATTAGCTGGACCATTAGTAACTGGCTTGCCTGAAGGTATTATAGCTACTTGGAATGGGGTAAATTTGAGAATCAGCGGGTCTCCTACAAGAAGCCCCTGGTGAATACACTTACGAAGTATTTCTCTGGCTCTTGTCAGCAAGTTACAGGTAGAAGAGTTCAGGTTATTAGATTAAAAGATGTTCCAGAAGCAGGCACTATATCGAGCGATCAAACTGTCTGTGATGGCATTATACCGTCTCCTATTATTGGGACTGTATATGCTCCTCAAGATATTGGAGCAGTAATCTCGTATCGATGGGAAATGAATACTGACCTCTCTACGCCAAATTGGGTAGATGTTCCCGGTGATCCAACAGGTGCTGATTATGATCCGCCTATACTTTCAGAATCAACTCAATACAGAAGATATAGCATATCTTCTGTCAACGGATTATCCTGCGAGGGACCAGCAAGTAATCCTGTAACGATTACTCTACAAAGTGAACCAATAGCGGGAACTATAGCTGCAAATCAAACTATCTGTGCAGGGGAAGATCCTGCTGAATTCAGCAAGTACTGACGACGGGTCAGGAGATGGAGCTATTAGCTATATCTGGCAGTTTAGAAATTCATCAAATCCTACTTGGACCTCTATTTCTAGCGCTATTAATTCCACATACGATTCACCATCCTTAACAGAAACTACAGAATTCCAAAGAATTACTGTTTCTACCTAAATGGAGTGCAATGTTCATCTTCACCTTCAAACATTGTTATCGTCACAGTAAATCCAGAAAATACAGTGACACCCGTTAACCCTGATCCAGTATTATGTTTGGATACAGTGGTTCCAATTACGCTTATTCACAGAACGACAGGTGCAACTGGAATATTAAATGAAGGTGTTGCCGGGAGCCAATGGTCTTCCGTTGGGAATTAGTGCCTCCTTCAATACAGGCTCAGGCGACATTACTATCTCAGGAACACCGACTGAAGTCAGGAACTTTCAATTATAGCATCCCATTTGACAGGAGGTTCCGGAACCGTAGATCCTGAAGGCACCATTACGGTAGAAGATCCATCCTACCCTATTTCGGATATTCAAGTAGTCAACCCGTCTTCGCTTCCTGGCAGTTCCACTTTTACTGTATATGGTCCAGAACTTGCTCCAGGAGATTACGAAATAAACTACAGCACAAGCGGTGCAAATGCAATTTCAGATCAGACAATTACTGTGACTGTAACCACTCCTGGCCAGTTTAGCTTCCAGTCTCTCCCTTATTCAAATGAAGGAACGACCATCCTCACGATAAATTCCATCGAAGGAATCGCTGATACATGTCCTTACTCAGTGCCAAGTAACAATACTGTTCCTTATGGCATTAATTGTAGTACTGAATACTTGGAGACGGATGGAAACGCTACTTATTCAGTTGGAGCAGGGGTAAGCGAAGTGACTGTTCAGGTATTTGGTGATGGAGGGAATCCGGCACCGATCACAATACCAGTCACACCTGGAAGTACACTTTATGCAGTTTTTGATGGAACGAATGTATTTGTCACCCCATTAAGCCCAACAGCTGATCTGGCAGATAGGTTTGCTCAAGCCATAGTCAGTACTACAGAAACAGCTGGAGATGGCCGGGTTGTCTTCACCTATGATTGCCCTGATCCCGCACCATGTATTGGTACTGGGGATATTTACCAATATACTGACTCGGAAGGCTATACCGTGATACGTGTTACAGGAGATTGTTCCTCATGGACTTGGACAGCACCAGATGGATTAGACGAATTTGAAGTGCTCGTTGTTGGTGGAGGCGGTGGAGGTGGCTTCGGTGAAGCTGCCGGAGGGGGCGGAGGCGGAGCCGTGATTTATCAGCAGTTTACTGGAATTACCATGAATGGACTCCCCGGCCTACAAGGTGCTGTGTTCCAAGTGACTCCCGGTGGATTAGGTCTGGGTGCCTCAAACTCAACCCAGCAAGGAGGAGATGGTACAGGTTCAACATTTGGAGGGCCAAGTTTTGATTATGCAGGAGGAAATACATTTTCAGATATTTCAGCAGCTGGAGGGGGCGGAGGTGGATCTTCCAATGCGTCTTCCTCAGTAAGGGAAGGAAGTACCGGTGCCTCCGGCGGAGGGGGTGCAGCTTATGGCATAGATGAATCCAATGGAGGAAATGGAAATAATGGAAATAATGGAGGAAATGGACTTGGTGACTCCTTTGGCAACGCCGGCGCCGGTGGCGGGGGTGTAACTGTTGCTGGTGAAAACGGCAGCGGAGACGCAAACCATTTAATTGCTGGTTCAGGGGGTAATGGTGTCATACAAGCTATCTCTGGGGAAGATGTGCATTATGGGGCAGGCGGCGGCGGTACATCCACAGGTGCTATCGTCAACGAGGCCTGGAATGGGCGGCAGTCAATACACATCGGGAGGTTCAATCTTCTATGCTGGTGGTAGAGGCAATAATACTGGTGTAGGCTTACCTGCTACCAACTTATGGCTCAGGCGGTGGTGCCGGAAGAACTGGAGGAAGCAATGGCTTCCAAGGTGTGGTCTACATCCGTTATCCAAATTTCCGTATTCTTCCAGTCGACTACTTATATTTCCGTGCAAAGTATAATTCCATGCGGCGTTCAGGAGACTTGACTTGGGCCACAGCAAAAGAGTGGGAAAATGACCGTTTTGAAATCGAACGTTCAGTGAATGATATCAAAGAATGGGAGAAAATAGATGAGGTAGCTGGAGCAGGCTATTCGCAAGACGAAAAGGCCTATAACTACTCCGATAAGAAGTTACCAGCTGCTGGAGGCCGTATTTTCTATAGACTGAAACAATTTGATTTCGATGGGGACTTTACATATAGTGAAACCAGGTCTATTCTAGTCGAGCCGTTGCCTGGCACCACTCGCTGGAAAGTATTTCCGAACCCGACCACAGGCCATCCATTCTACATAGAAATCCTGGATCCTTCTTCTTATCGTGACGAACCTATCACTCTAAGGATTATTTCCGCAACGGGACAGTACGAAACTCTACCTATACTGGAGATGCAAGAAATGGGTAATCAGGTCAGTGACTGGTTTACCACAAAGGCTGCTGGTATATATACACTTGAAATCAGCTGGGGAAATAAACGAGAATATCACAAAGTGATTCTTAGAAGGTAGATTCACTTTGTGATAAAATATAAAAGCCCTGTCGGAAATAAACTCCGGCAGGGCTTATTCTTTTAATCTGATAAGTACCGAATAGCGGGACAATAAGGAACTACTATTCATTTGCTCAGTAATCCTATTATTACGGATAAAGGATCGAAGAGAGTCGATGATCCTAATTCTTTTAAATGTATATCCGCTTTTCTACCAGTAAAGGGGGAAAAGCAATCTAGAATTTGTTCAAAATTATATTTGAGGTCACTTCAGCCTGTCCCCCCAATGCGGGAGTCTTCGGTCATCGGTCTTCCGACCAATTAAACAAATAATCTAAGGCAACTGGCATCATTGCGGATAATCACATTCTTTTAATTATAATCTAAACTCACCTGCAAAACCAAATAATTTTTTTATACCTAAACCAATTTATTAATCCCATTCGTAATTACCCCTAACAAAAACATTCCAGATTCTGCCACATGAATGCACAATTCAACTATTCAAACAACATTTTTTTGTATTAATCTTTACAGAACGAAAAAGTCTATTTACCTTTGCACACCCTTAATCCCTTAGAATATAACAAGTTGGGCCTACCCTAGCCCTGATTTCCAACTAACACCTTGATGAAGAATAGATTTCTGTTCCTTTTTCTGATTTTTTGTTGCGCCCAATTGTATTGGGGTGTGATTTTGTATGGGCAGAATTGTGGACCTTGCACCGTTACAATTACAGCAAACAACCAATCAGTACCGAATAATCAAAATAGTTCAGCGGTTATTTGTTTCCAAGGCAACTTCAATTATTCAGCAAACTTTGATTTAAATGGTTCGACAGTCTGTATCGACGAAGGAGTAACTTTGACGAGAAATGGTGGGAACTGGAATGGCAATTGGACAATAAATAATTATGGGACATTTAATGCAAACAGTATTAATTTTAATTCAAATAATACAATTAATAACTTTAATACCCTAAACTTTCCTGGATCTGCTTCTATAAATGGAACGCTTTTGAGCGTAGGAACTTTAAATATTGGAGGGTCCGCTACTTTTAATTCTGGGTCAAAAATCACCGTAGTAGGAACTACAACAATTGGAGGCGCTGTTTCCAATAATTCAAGCATTACCCTAGGTGGATCATTGTCAGTTGCTGGATCTTTCCAAAACAATAGTAATGGTACAATTCAAGCTATTAATGGTAATCAATGTAATTCCGTATCAGTTTTAGGAACCTTTTCTTCAAATGGAATTATCACTGGTAATAATTATGATTATGCAGGAACAGGTTCTGCCCTATATGTGAACAAAACACCAGGGGGTAATGCCAATCCTAAACTATCGGGTGGTGCCACAGTGGGCTCTTGTCCATCCATAGATTGTGTGGAGATTAATGAGATTATAACATCGACCCAGCGTTCAATAACCTACATATTCAGGTGCTCTGGAGACTTTACGCCTCGCAATTTGTTAGTAGATGAAGATTCTCTAATAGCATCAACATTAATTGTAGCTGGCGGAGGTGGTGGTGGCTTCGGCGATTATGCTGGTGGTGGTGGGGCCGGCGGTTTTATTGAGAAAAATGATATTTCTCTTATTCCTAATAATACATATCATGTCATTGTTGGAACTGGAGGAATAGGTGCTAGCATTATTAGTATAGCAGGACAAAATGGTACGAATTCTTCATTTTTTGGATATACTGCGATAGGCGGAGGTGGTGGAGCATCTGACAATTATATTAATGGAAGTACTGGTGGATCTGGAGGTGGTGCTGCAGGAGACAATGGTTCAGCAGGTTCAGGTATAAGTAATCAGGGAGAATCAGGGGGTATTGGAACTCAAAATGGTATTAATGCCAAAGGTGGAGGCGGAGGCGGAGCTTCTTCAGCTGGACATACGGCAGATAACGGAAATAAACCAGGAGGTAATGGAGGTGAAGGAAAACAATCGCTAATTATTAACGGAAATAGTCAGCTTTATGCAGCAGGTGGAGGAGGAACAGGAAGAGGAGGAGGAGGTTCCGGGGGGTCATCCAGTACTGGAGGTGATGGAATTAAGGGGGGGATAGGAAAAAACGGAATTCAAAATACTGGATCAGGGGGAGGAGCAGGATCCCTAAGGGGCGGTTCTGGAAGTAATGGAATAGTTGTCATTTCTATCGTATATATTATTCAACCCGTCGACTACCTCTACTTCAACGCCACATACCTAAAAGAAGATAATTCAGGGATCCTTGACTGGTCCACAGCCAAAGAATGGGAAAATTCTCATTTTGAAATTGAGCGTGCGGTTAATTCAGTAAAGGAATGGGAAACCATAGGCCGTGTGGAAGGTAATGGATATTCAGAAAATCCTGAGGCATACACCTTTACTGATAATAACCTGCCCATTACAGGAGGAAACATATTCTACAGATTGAAACAAGTAGATTTCTCAGGTAAATATAGCTATAGCAGAACAAGAGCAATTCAGGCAGAAGCTACCCAAAGTAATTCTACGTGGACTGCTTTTCCCTAACCCAAGTTTGACAGGATCTGATGTAAGCGTACAACTTACCCAGCTTCAAAATTATCATGACCAATCTATATATATAAGATTAGTAAATATGCTGGGTGATGGTGAATCTATGACCCTTACTTCCCCAGAAGAGGTTTCTCAGGTAGTGTCAGAATGGATCAGGAATAAGAACGCTGGTATTTATATACTTGATATTCGCTGGGGTACTAATTCCCAACAAATAAAGTTGCTTCGAAACTAGTAGGAACCTACCTGCAGAAATTATTTTCAATCACCTCATCGGACTGAAGTTTTCATCTTCCACATAGGCTGAAAATAATCACTTCAATTTCTATCTCAAACTATTTTCACCTTTCTACCCAGCTGAAAATCTTGGTAAATTTGCGCGGTTAAATCCACGCTCATAAATATATCTCCCCTAAATATTGACATAAATCAAAATATTATTTCAATTTTGTATCGAATGAACCTATTTTACGATATCATCGTCTAATAAGTAGATCCATTCGGAATAAAATACTAAATACAATATTTGAAAAACAGTTTTCAAGAGATGAAACACAGCTCTACTTACATCCAACGTATTATGAAAAAAACATCTTATTCGAGGACTAGCATTAGTCTTCGCCCTTTATTCCTGTAATGACACTTCGAACCCCGTCAATGATGGCCCATTACTATTAATTCTGACAGCCAAACCCTGACTACACGTGTGAAATTAGACAATGCCGGTGTCATTGGCCTTATAGATCCTAATGCTCCTGAGGGAAGAATACTAGAGGAAGCGACAGAATTACCTCTAATTCTTGTTTCGCAGGTAGATCCACCTGTAGTAGATGGTAATACTCTTAAAGCTACTCACGTGGATATAGATGGTAATTATGCCTGGATGTAGCCTATAACACTGAAGGTGATACTTACTTAGGGGCAGTTGATATTTTCGACATTACAAATATTTATAGCCCTGTGATCACGGAGCAGGCAGTCTTTACAGACACTGATATCAGCTCTCTTGAATATAAGAATGGAAAGCTATACTTAGCTGCCGCAGTTAATATCGACGAAAATGATGAAGTTACTTCCCCGGCAAACTTGATCACAGTATCTGTTTCGGGAGGGAAATTCACCTCAGGCTTTGTCTATACTTCTACTACCACGATTCGTTGCGACTCGATGTAGCAAACACCAATTCCAGTACTGCTGTAACCAGTGGGAATGATGGAGTTATTGGCTTATTTGATGGTACGCAAACTTTAGGCAATTCTTCTGAAATTACTGATTTAAGAGCTGTAGCCTTTGGAAGCGACAAACTAGCTGTACTAAGTGGTACTACAGGTGCACATATTCTGGATCCGAACAGTCTTTCTGAAGTAGTTTCAATCCCGCTCACGCTAGATGTAGCTGGCGCAAAAAGAACGATGGACATTGACAATGGAAATCTTTACGTCTCTGAAGGCGCAAATGGTGCAGGTATTTACAAAATGGCAGATGGTAGTTTGGTGCAAAAACTAGCTATTCCAATTCGCCCGGAAGATGTGGAATCTGGTGACATCGTTACTAACGCCGTATCTGTTGACGATAATTTACTTTTCATGGCTAATGGAGCAGCTGGAATCTCAATTTCAGACGTATCCGACTTGGCTTCAATTAAGCAATTTGGTGTAGGATGAGCCTGGATGGATCTTCAAATTTTGTAAGAAATGAGGAAGAATTTGTATTTGTAGCAACGGGATTTGGTGGTCTTCAGATTTTAAAAATCAATAAAGTTGAAGCACCTGCTGATACCTCATGCGAAGGTCTATCTGCCTATAGCGGCAATGCAAACTTGAATGTAAACAACAGCAACGAATCCCAAGCTTATGCTGGCTCTTCTGCTTTTGAAAAATGTCAACATCGGAGGCACATTCTTATTCTGTGGTTCGTTAGCTATTGAGCAAAACTTGAATGTCAACAGTAATGGACTAATGACAGTTAATGGGTCTTTTGCTTTTGGGCAGTACAATAAAAACACTTCCCTTAACATTAATAGCCAATCCAAACTTCAGCTACATGGCAGCACAGTAATCTATGGTGACTTGAGGCTTAACAGCGGTGCAACACTAGAATTCCTAGGTGAAGGCAACACCATTACGATTTACGGAACAGTGACAGTGAATAGCGGCGCAAAAATTATTGGTAACTATACAGATACAGAAGGAAAGTTGAAGTAAGAATTTCTCTTCCACCAAACACAAAAGCCAGTTCAGCAATGAATTGGCTTTTTTTATTCATGAATTTAGTTCTGTAAAAACTACTCATTACTAGTATCACCTTCCAATAGTAAAGCTATATCTAAGCAAGTCCTGAGCTCCGCTATAGAATAGATTATCTATGAAATACTATTCATCTTTAGCCTGTTTAAATTAAAAAAACATCATCCTGCTAAAAAGACATGAAGTATCAAAAGTTGAAATTGAAAACTGTGACTGACCACTGAAAGCTGATCACTCGTCTTCCTCTTTTCGCTTTGGTACTTTTGGTTGTCCTAGTCCTATGCTTCCTTTCAAGCCACTAAAAGTAGCTCGCCACCAGCCCCCGAAAATGAATTTGGATTTATCCCGCTCGAAGTAAACCCGAGAAATGACCCGATGATTAAAGAATTTTCTGGGATTATTACTTTTTGTAAATGTATTGGCCAGAAAGGTCATGATCCCAAGTTTTCCTTTACCCCTTTCTAAGGTCAAAGAATCCAAAAACTCAATCTTTAGATCTTCATATCTAAAGTTCATTTTGCCTCTAGCTACATCATCATCCATTCTGAAATTCCACTTTCCGTCAGTAACACGCCCATCTACCACTTTTAGAAAGACATTATTCGCAAGCATAGTATTGAGAAGAGAAAGATCGAATTCCCCCAGCTCAACATCTACATCCATAGGATACGGTGCGCCAAAAAACATATTTGCATTTAATTTAACATCCCCTTCTCCCATAAGTTTCGCAGTGGCTGACAACATACTGGACTTCAATGGAAACTCCTCACTACTCTTGCGCATCACAAAAGGAGCTATAGAAGCATTAACCTCTTCGAACCTTATAGAACCCGGGAGCATAGCTTTTGGAGCAAACTCCTGATATCGTATAACCCCATTATTCAAAATCACAGAATCAAACTCTAAATCAAATGGGGAGTTCTGCATTAATGCTTGAGGCATAGGTTTGATTACACCTTCTTTTAGTGGGATTCTCTTATCTCTAAAAACATCCACCTCAAAACCATTAACTCTTAAAGCATGGGCTTTCAGGTTTTTATTTATGAAATAAGAATCAAAATCTATGTCTTCAAGCCTGATCTGATGAATAAAAGCATCCATTGCATTGTCCTGATACCCTTTTCTACGCAAAAAATCATAGCGCCCAAAAGCAGGCTGGAAATAAATACTATCGATGACGATGGTATTATCCAGGTATCTTACTTTTCCGAGCTTCAACTTATTCATGCTATCATTTGTATAAATTTGATAGTTTGAAATAGAAAGACTCAGGTCCTTTTCCAGCAGAAACTGAGGACTCAGCTCTGCATTTTTATTCATCAGATCATAGTTGAGTTCCTGTAATCCAAAATTGACTTTATGAAATGCCATTTTTGGAATCTGACCACTCTCCTTGTTATGAATTCTAATATCTCCATTATTGATTAATATATCCTGAAGCAATACCGACTCAATTAGCCCTAGATTTTTTGGGCTAGAGTTACCTGATGATTTTTGAGTCTTAGGAGATTTTTGGGCGGTATCAAGATATACATCGATTTTAGGATTTAGTAGACGAAGCTGAGTCAGGTCAACTATGCCTGTTGATTGAATATCTCTGATTCTATTATTCCTCACCCCCAACTCATCGATTTTGGCAGAAAATATGGGCGAGCCTGGATTGCCAGAAGTGTTACTAGGAATAATTTCAAAATTTGAAAAAATCGTCTCGTCTGCTGTATTATCAACAAAGAAATTTGAGAAACGTATCGTATGGATACTATCCGGCAATGCATAGGAAAAATCATTGAGATTGAGGCTGATCTCATCAAACAAGCCTGCAATATCTTCCCTCGCATTTGCAGCAGAATCTAAGATTAAGCCTTTTATCTCTAAGTCAAAATCGGTTTGTATAGATTCAAACCCATTTTCCCCTACTCTGTAATTCAAACTCAATTTAGAATTTGTAGCCTCAATTGCTCCAATAGAAACAAGTTGAATAGATTTTGGAAGCGTTTTTTCAGTAACTGGCCCAGCTACATCTCCAGTTTCCTCCCTCTGAAAATCCCGATTAATCTCCAGATTAATCGTACTTCCATCCACTGCAAGTTTTTCTAGCTGTAGCTCATTTTCAAACAAAAAAGATTCAATATCTACCCCTTCAAAAGAAACTCTGGGCAATTTTAAAGATAATGCGATTTTACTGCTTATCGAGTTACTTGGACTCAGCGTAAGGTTTTCAATCTCTATGGTCTTAGAGCGAGAATTAAAGCGAAGCCCGTCAGTATCTACCTTATAATTCCCTCCCGCTACACTGAAATCATACTTTCTTAATTTCAAGTCAATTTCATCCGAAAAAAATGTTCTATCCGGGCTTTTCTCAAGACCTCTTTCAAGGTAAAATCCTTTTAGACTCAATGAAAGACTGTCTTCACTCAAGGCTAAATCTTTCTTACCAGCAAAATTTCTGTATTGAACCTGTCCATCGCTGAAACTAATGGAGTCAATTTGAATGGAAGAAAAATAGGATGTCAGCAACTCCTTAATTTCATCTGATGATTCCAGTTGACTAGTAGTTATGGACGCAGCAGATCCAGCATTTTTCTTTCTAAAACGAGTAAGACTAGCCACCGGAGAAGGGACAAGAATTTGATTGATGATCAGCTTCTCATCCATGTAAACTGACATTAAATCTATACCCTCTACACGGAATTCCGGAACTGAAATATCCAAAATCACAGATTTACCATAAGAGTCCAGAATGGTTTGTACTGAATCTGGATTTTCGGGTCTTAGGGTGAAATTACTCACGACAACACGTGAGTTCTTACTATCTATCAAGACTCTGTCTGCCAAAAACACATGCAGGTTATCTCGCAATTTCAATCTGTACTTATCCAAACTAAGAACCATCTCCTCCGCTAGGAATTGGTTTCTGACATCACTGTACAAATTCGGTTGTAAAAAGACTTTTTCTAGCAATAGGTCAAATTTCTCAAAACCAATATCATCACTTCGAACACCTTTATCATTTTTAAACTGAACCTCCCCATCTCTAAGATCCATTTTTCCGATAGCAAGCTCATCCATATACCCGGTCAAAAGCTCCTTCACCGGCACACCCTCTGAATTCTCTTTGCTTTGTCTAAGTTCTGTTATTTCCACCTTTGGAGACTGAATGAGCATTTCATCAACGTTAAAAACGCCCTCATTATATAGCTGCTTCAAGTTGGCTTTCGTTAGCGCGAGTTTAGGCAGGGAAATTCTCATGATGTGATTTGCCTGTCCACTTTTCAAGGCATCTTCCCTAGGCTCTATCCGGATATTTTCCACGATAATCTCATCCTTGAAGGAAGAGACACTTCACTCTGTCTCCATAGATCACATGAACTTCATCTGATAAATACAAGTCTGCATTTTGAATATCCATTGCCGCATCTTCGCCATAGAAAAATTGATTCGGATTTTCTGGATTCATCAGCTCCCAAATAAAAATTAATCATCTTGAAGTCAAGCTTCTGAATATCAATTCGATTTTTAAGCGTATCTACCAAGCTATAGGTACTGAATTTCCCATTATTGACAGATAATTCCTGAACCTCAAATGACTTTAGAATCCCTTGAATCAATTCATTAAGATCACCAGTTGCAGTACTATCCTTTTCACTGGTTAGGTTTTGCTCAACTTTAAATCGAGGATCGTTTAAGACTATTTCATCGATGACAACATTTGAAGACATAAAAGCCTCATTCAAGTCAACATTTCCTACCCGAAGCTCACTTAGATAGACATCATAGTAGGATTTGCTTTGAATGCTTTTGTCCGGACTTAGTTGAAACCCGTTAATTAAAATCCGATTATCAAGAGAACTGACATATACCTTCTCCGACTGAATAAAATGCACGCCATCGGGAAGCGGGAAGTTCACATTTTCCAAGTCAAATTCGAAACCTCTGGCATTAAACGGAGTAGCCCATTCTTCTTTAGTTGCCCAGTTGATATCCTTTACAATCAATCTAGTGTTCTCTGCTTTTAATGAATTTTGGCTCAGAAAATTTAAAAAGAATAAATCCGCATGATTTATTTCAAGTTCAGTAATATAAACACCGGTAAAATTAATCTTACCAATTATCTTCTTTAACTCATCCTCGAGGGCTTTTACCGGAGAACCATCTTTCTGCTCATTCTGAACTTCCTCCTCCTTGTCGGATTTGTTTTTATTGGGTGGTAAATCCATACTTATGTTAGGATTGTCAAAATCCAATTTACCTACGTACAAAATACCTTCAGAAAAGTCAAACCAAAGATTTCTTAACGCTAATTCATCTAAGGTTAAATCAAATAAGGGTTGGTTTTGACCTGGTTTACGTTCACCTATAGGCTCCATCACTATGCCATCCATGAAGATGCCTCTTCTTAGCAGCGAAAATCTAACCCGATTAAAGTCAACTAAATAAACATCCTTAGCAGCTTCATTGATTTTACGCCTAGCCCAGTTGGAAAGCACTAGGTTGGATCCAAAATACACAATGAACTCCAAGAAAAGTACAGCCAAAAAAGTAAACATGACCCACCTGAGTATTTTCTTACGAAAAGGGTGTTTCGAATGCTTATCTCTGTGCTCTTCTGTCATTTAGTTGGTTTTTTGTCTAAAATAGACAATTAAGACAAATGTAAACGAAAAAAGCAGCACCTAGGTGCTGCTTTTATGCTGTAGGAGAAGGATTCGAACCTCCACGGAGAAGTTAGGCAATAGTCCGGTTGAATTACGCTTTTTACTCGATTCTCCACCCCCGAGACAGGAGGGCTTGTCTGCCAATTTCAACATCCTACAATGAATGTGCAATTTTATTGGCCTTATGCCAATTGGATTGGTTCAAAACCAAACCAAAGTTTAATAGGTCTGAGAAGCAAAATATATGAGAGAGCTAAACGGCTGCTTTACTACCATCTTTTATTTTGCTGGCTCAAAATTAGAAATACCATTGGTTTATTAAAATTTTGATAACAAATAATTTATTTTTTTACAGTATCGATACTAAAAGCGAGTAAAATAAACTTTATCACAAAATATAGGCGAATTTATACAATCAAATTAATGATTTAATAATGACAAAACCCGCCAATTAAACCAAATCTTATTGTGCATAATTAATGAAAAGCAAAATTTACAAGAACATCAATAGGTTAGCGTTTATTTTGGTAGAATATAGGTCCTGCAGAATAGGGTGCTAGAAAAAACAGGACATAAAAAAAACCATGAAACAAAATTTCATGGTTTTAGTCAATTAACAATAAACCCAAAATAACCTGCTGTAGGAGAAGGATTCGAACCTCCACGGAGTAGTTAGGCAAATTTACGAGCTCGCTAAATGCTTTATCCTATGACCTCCACCCCCGAGACAGGAGGGCTTGTCTGCCAATTTCAACATCCTACAGTGTAGTGTAATTTCAATGTATTCTGAGTGCTTTGAGAGTAAACCGTTTGTTTTTCCCTCTTTGTATGATTCAAATATAGAAGGTCGGTTTATTTATTGCAAATAATTCAAAAATAAAACTGAATATTTACATTATTTTTAATGAAAACGTTTGATAAATACCATATCATCAAAATCTACTGTATTATCGAGTTCAAAATTGACTATTTCTTAATGATTCATACTAATATTGCCAATACAGCCTAAAAACAGCCATTTTATTGCTGAAATCATATCATTTAGACACAATTATTGCGTAATTTTTAAACACAAGCCTCTTATTCAAAGTTGACATAATTCTCCCACTTATCTAATGCTGACTGAAAATCGGCAGGTAAAGGTGCTTCAAAATATAGTTTCTCATTGGTCACAGGATGTAGGAAGCCTAGGGATTTGGCATGAAGTGCCTGGCGCGGTAAAAGCTCAAACGTATTATGAACGAAGGTTTTATACTTTGAGAACTGGGTCCCTTTTCGGATTTTATCCCCTCCATACATGGCATCATTGAAAAGCGGATGGCCTAAGTATTTCATGTGCGCCCGGATTTGATGCGTACGGCCAGTTTCCAGATTACACTGTATTAGTGACACGTACCTCAACCTTTTAAGTACTTTCCAGTGAGTGACTGCATGCTTGCCTTGACTTCCGTCAGGAAATACATCCATGATCTTACGGTTTTTGGCACTTCTTCCTACATGACCAGTCACAGTACCCGAATCCTCTTCCGGCTCTCCCCATACCAAAGCCAAGTAAGTACGCTCTATCGTATGGTGAAAAAACTGCTTTGCCAAATGAGTCATCACCTCTTCAGCTTTTGCAATCACAAGTAACCCTGAAGTATCCTTATCTATTCTATGAACCAGCCCAGGACGGCCTTCATTACCTTTCATTTCCGGCAGATGCTGAAAGTGATACACCAGACCGTTTACTAGAGTCCCCGACCAGTTACCGTGGGCAGGATGTACCACCATTCCTGCAGGCTTGTTGACAACAAGCAGGTACTTGTCTTCATAAACAAAATCCAGCGGAATATGCTCAGGAACCACTTCGGTGTCGCGGGGGGGCTTGCCCATCAACACTCGGATATCATCAAGCGGCTTCACCTTATAACTTCCCTTAATAGTTTCTCCATTTACCTGGATTGCTCCAGCATCGATAGCTTGCTGTATCTTGTTTCGGGTAGCAAAAGCAATCTTGCCTGTCAAAAATTTATCAATTCTAACTGGGGTCTGACCTTTGTCGATTACAAACTTGTAGTGCTCATAAAGCTCTAATTCTTCCTCGTCAAAATCTTCGTCTGGGTGCATGCTCATGCTGCAAAAATAGGATTATCAGGCTTAACTTTGACACCTCTGTCAAAAAGCACCTCAAATGCTACTTCCAAAAACAATTCCTACACAAGTTATTACACATTCTTTGTTAGAAGAAAAGGGAATCGAATTGGCCATTAAGCGCCTGGATCTCATTCACTCTGAAATTTCTGGAAACAAGTTTTTCAAACTCAAATACAATCTAGAACAATCCAAAAAAGAAGGGAAAACTAAGATTCTAACCTTTGGAGGGGCTTTTTCTAATCATATCTACGCTTCTTCTCAAGCAGCAAAAATTGAAGGATTGGAATCAATTGGCATCATAAGAGGGGAACGGACCGAACCACTCAACCCCACACTTTTGCATGCAGAGAAGCTCGGGATGAAGCTTCACTTTATTGACAGAATTGCCTACAGAAATAAAGCAAAAACTGATTTTTTAACTGATCTGAAAGAAAGATTTGGTGATTTCTACCTCATCCCAGAAGGAGGAACTAACGAACTTGCCATCAAAGGCACACAAGAAATCTTAGACTTAGAAGATCAGCTATACTCTCATATTTGTTCTTCCATAGGAACTGGGGGAACTTTCGCCGGACTTTATGCCTCACTTGGCTCAAACCAAAAATTACTTGGATTCTCTTCTTTAAAAGGGGAATTCATTCACCAGGAAATTACTGGGCTAATTGAGAAACACAAACTTTTAAGTAAGGGCACTTACGAGATTTTCACCAATTATCATTTTGGGGGCTATGCCAAACACAAACCAGAATTAATAGAATTTATTTGGTGGTTTTATGAAAACTTTGGACTAGTTCTAGACCCTATCTATACTGGAAAAATGGCCTTTGGAATATGGGATTTGATCAAAAAAGACTATTTCCCTATAGGTTCAAAAATTCTCCTGATTCACTCGGGAGGGTTACAAGGAAATAGCGGGTTTACGGCAAGAAATGGCATAAAGCTCCCTAACTTTTGAGGGTAAAAAAGTCTTCTGACTCCTGTGGGTGAATCTGTAGCACATTAGCGAGCACTAGGCGAACCAAAGTCTTAGAGGCTAAAAACTTTGGCAGATTTGCTAGCTTAGCGAATTCCCTGAGCGTGATTTTTTCAGATTCTCCTAATGCCTTCATCAATATCTCTTCTTTTCTCCCATAAGTAAAAACCATATCTCTTGGGTTTTTCCCACGCCTTAATATTTCCCAAACTTCCCTGCTCGCTTGTACTGAGCGATCAGCCACACGAATGAAAGCCTGCTTTCTGTCTTTTTCTTTTAAATAATGTGGTCTATTTGGGCTGCAAGAAATCTTAAAAACTGCTACACCTTTTTTCTCATTTAGTTTGATAGAAAATAATTCATACGCTAATGGTGGAAAGATCAATTCTTTGATTGCATTTTCCATCACAAAGATTTCTTCTTCAATAAATCGTTGGCCACTGACAGTGCCATCATCATCTACACCGATCAGCAAATCGCCGCCCGAAGTATTTGCAAAGGCAATTAACTCACGGACAATCTTCTCAGGATAGGTTGCTTTCTTCTTAAACTCTATTCTCAGCCCCTCACCTTTTGCAGCAAGCAACTTTACCTCTTGAAGCGTCATTATTACAATTTTTTTGCCCTGTCAACCCTATTTACTTACCCCACGATTCAATTGCTCCAATCTAGATTTTTGGGACTGCCACTCATCGCGTAGTCGCGCAGCTTCCATGAAATTCAATTCCTTCGCTGCCTTTTCCATTAACTTCTGAGTCTGAGTGATCAATTTCTCCAATTTGTCTTTGCTTAAATATTGCACCACTGGATCGGCAGCCATACTTTCTTCACCAGGCATTGGTTCGGCGTAGAACTTAGCGTTTTTCTTGGAGTCCGCAACTTTAGTTTGTCCCATAATCTTATCATGAGATTTCAGAATTGTTGTCGGGGTGATGCCATTAGCAGTATTGTATTCGATTTGTAAGGCACGTCTTCGCTTGGTTTCATCTATCGCTAACTGCATGGAATCAGTAATTTTATCGGCATACATAATCACTCGCCCTTCCGAATTCCGTGCCGCACGACCAATAGTCTGCACCAGACTCCGCTCATTTCGGAGGAAACCTTCCTTATCTGCATCCAAAATCGCCACCAAAGAAACCTCCGGCAAATCCAATCCTTCCCTCAAAAGGTTTACTCCAACCAATACATCGAAGATACCTAAGCGTAATTCACGTAGAATTTCTACCCTATCGAGTGTTTTTACTTCAGAGTGAATATAACGCGACTTTACGCCAGCCCTTTCAAGGAATTTCTGAAGCTCCTCAGCCATCCTTTTGGTTAGAGTTGTGACCAATGTCCTTGCACCAGACTTGATCGTCTGATCTATTTCCTCCAGCAAATCATCTATTTGATTTTGGCTAGGTCTCACCTCAATCGTAGGGTCCAAAAGTCCTGTAGGACGAATAATTTGCTCAACGACCACTCCCTCCGTAAGCGAAAGTTCATAATCTGCAGGTGTCGCCGAAACATAAACCACCTGATTGGTCAGATCCTGAAACTCTTCAAATTTCAAGGGACGGTTGTCCAAAGCAGAAGGGAGTCTAAACCCAAAATCCACCAAGTTGATTTTTCGGGACCTATCTCCTCCCCACATAGCACGTACCTGCGGTAGTGTCACATGGCTTTCATCTACTACCAAAAGAAAATCATCCGGGAAATAGTCTAACAAGCAGAACGGCCTAGCTCCTGGAGCCCTCCGATCAAAATATCGGGAGTAATTCTCTACCCCAGAGCAGTAGCCTAGCTCACGCATCATTTCCAAATCAAACTCCGTGCGTTCCTGAAGACGCTTAGCCTCCATGAACTTCCCTTCTCTTTCGAAGAAATTCACTTGATCCACCATGTCATATTGGATCTCATGTATGGCGGTCTGCAAGGTATCCTTACCAGTCACAAACAGGTTTGCAGGGAAAATCGAGATGATTTTTTCATCATTAAGTTTCTTACCTGTAGCTGGATCAAATCGCTGAATAGCTTCAATCTCATCTCCCCAAAAGAAAATTCGATATCCCCAGTCAGCATAAGCCACAAAAATATCTACTGTATCGCCCTTCACTCTGAAGGTTCCGTGTGTCAACTCATGCTGGGTTCGGCTATATAATATATCCACCAGCTTAAATAGCAACTGATTTCTAGGAATCCTGTCCCCTTCCTGAAGTTTGATGACATTTTTCCCAAATTCATCCGGATTACCAATACCGTAAATACAAGACACAGATGCAACCACAATTACATCTCTCCTACCTGTCAGCAATGCCGATGACGCGCTCAATCGTAGCTTCTCGATCTCCTCATTAATGGAAAGGTCCTTTTCTATATAGGTACCAGAAGTGGGTATAAAGGCTTCCGGCTGATAATAATCGTAGTAGGAAATAAAATACTCAACCGCATTTTCTGGAAAAAATTGCTTGAACTCTCCGTACAGCTGAGCCGCCAAAGTCTTATTATGACTCAGGACCAGCGTTGGTCTCTGTGTTTGCTGAATAAGATTGGCAATGGTAAAGGTTTTTCCAGAACCAGTCACGCCTAATAGAACCTGGGCCTGATCGCCGTTATTGACTCCAGCCGTCAGTTGTTCTATAGCCTTGGGCTGATCTCCTGTAGGCTGATAATCTGAGGTAAGTTTGAATTCCATAAGCTTCGTCCGAAAATACCTAACACCAACCCACTATGCAAAAGTTTAGAGGGAAAGAGAAAATTACTTTTCTACCTGCTTAAACTTCCCAACATTGTAATACAAATAATTTGTTCTAAGGATCAGTACCAAAAGCAAAGGAATTAGACTAGGGTGAAAGGATTGCCAACCCAAAATCCAGAATACCACTGCAGCATCAGCCATAATCAGGGCAAAAAGAAGGTATTTTAAAACCCAAGGTTTTATGGTTTTTCTAAGTAAAACAATCGCCAATACTAAATGCCCTGGAAATGCCCAGAGTATATTCCAATTGTACTTGGTAGAAGGAATTTCCGATCCTATCCACAGCAAAGTCATCACCATACCTACGATCCCTAATATTCCAAAAAATGCAATATCAAATCCCACGAATAGCTTTTTCTTCTTAAATCCAATGAACGTAATCCCTGTAAATACGAACGCTATCACCCAAAAAATCCAATAGGGATTGATGGCTCCAAAAGAACCTTCCGGTTTTTCAAAATTCAAAATCACGCTACTTTTCTCCACCAAAGGCCGGGTAGGCCCATCTCCTTGGATCTCTGCTCGAGAGAAAGCTCCCTCCACATACTTAGGCAGAAACTGCTCTTCCAGTGGCGTAGCATCCCTGTCCAAGCGGGAACCCAGTGCCAAATCAATTCCCAAATCTGACCAGGTCATATAGTAAACCATTTCGTCGATCAACTCTCTGAAAGTACTTTCAACAGGCTCTCGAACTTCATCATGCCAGATCAGCTGATCTCCCACGGACCGTGCTGATCGCATCACGCACTCGGGTAGCACAATTATCAAAGAAAAAGTCGTAACGATAGGCCCTATTCTCAGGCAGGTAATTCGTCTCCAGAAACTGAATCAAATCCAACTTCTGCTGCTCATTTAGACTCAATACCTGTTCCCGTACGGAGCGCTGGAAGTAATCATACTCTGCGATAAAGCGATCAAAAGTCGATACCGAGAGGTAGTAATCCAGTCTGCCTCCGGCAAAATTCAGGACGAAATTAGGCGCGCCAAAGTCAAAGGTCCCATAGTTATACACCACATCCCTCCCCGTAGTCAACTCGATCACCCGAATCCCACTATGCCCAAAGGAACTGTAGATCTCCTCTCCGGGATCACAAGTCAGTAGAGAAATTTGGTATTGCTGGGCTTTAAGAGCACCTAAACCACTGACAATCAATAAAAAAATAAAACTAACTATTGTTTTTTTAAAATTCATTTCACTAAATTAATAGACGCTTTTTCAGAATACTTTTTAAAATGAAAACACGGGGCAAAACGTTGGCCTGGAAGGCACTTTTTCAATGCCGAATATACTTCATATTCTCGGCAGTTACACTTTATTGCCTTTGGTTCAACCTTTGCCTTTGCCAAGAAACAGGCTCATATCGTACGATTGCATCTGGAAATTTTAGTACGGTTTCTATCTGGCAAATATATGATGGAGCAATTTGGACTGCAGCATCAGTAAAGCCCAGTCAGACGAATGATATTTATATTGATAAGAATCATAAAGTTACCTTGACTGGTAATGAAGAAGTAAAAAGTCTCTTTATCAATGCTGAAACAGGAGCAGGAGAAAAATTGAATATCAATGGCAGAAATATTAATATTTATGGATCTCTTCAAGCATTCTCAGGTGCTGCACCGGGAAGTCCAAGTGGAACATGGAACAGTCAAAACTGGATAGGCAATTCCATTACAAGTACACTTACTTTTAAGGGGAATTCAAGAATAATTATTCCTAAAAACGCATGGAGTGGCTTTACCACCCAGAGTAGGTATACAGTGATATTTGACCCTGGACCTGGGGTTATTTTGACAATTGAAGAACCATTCAAAGCTGTAAAATTCATAGTTCGTTCTGGAACTTTACACCAGAAATTAGACACTTCAGTTATGCCTAATTTTTGTTCATCTCTCTCGTTTAATACAGAAACAAGCTATTATCCCCCAGGCGCTTTTGGTGATTTCCTTATTGAATCAAATGGAAAGTTCATTTCCGAGTGTAATGAAAACATCATTGCCAGATCAATTTCAGGATCTGTTAGTGCTTTACTTTTCGAACTCAAAACTGGTGGAGAGTTGATCCTAGAAGGCACGAGCCCCAGAATTGAAGCAGCAAATTTCCGAATGGACGGAAAAGTGATATTCAGAGGGGGATCATCCGCCAAGTCCATTCTAGCACCTACTTTCGCAGATGCAGGTACCCTATCATCTTTTCACCATATAGAAATACAAGGATTACAAAATGTCCAATTCCCCTCCACTTTGACAATCACAGGAGATTTGTCTCGCATGGGTTCAGGTCAATTTCTGACCAACAATTCACACCTTACTTTTTCAGGAACTGACGATCAGGAAATTGTGGGATTTGCTTTTAGCCCTCAGGATTTAACTATCAATAAATCAGACGGTAAGGTCAAGTTAGATCAAAACATTAACGTACTTCGAAACCTCACCATGCTTGACGGCAAACTGGATTTCCAAAATAACAGCCTCAGCATCAACACCTCAAACTCTGGAGTATTGAATTATCAAGCTGGTTCTTGGGAAAACTTATCATCTTTTACCTATGCGAATGTTCCTATAACTTTTACTGCTACGAATGGCTCCTTTCCCTTTGGCGATCGATATCATGGAGGTATCCGAAAAGTGCAATTACTTGGCATAAATGCGGGTGGAAATCTCACAATCAACTACACTGAATATAAAGGAGCAGATTTCAATCCAAGTTTCAATGATTTGGACGGCACTCCAATTCTCTATAGGTTATTTAGTTACTTCAATTTTTCGGGGTTAAATACGAGCACTAACCCACTTGAATTACGAATATCAGCGCAAAACTTAATCGTCGATGAGCCGGAAGATCTTAGACTGGTGTGTACGGGTTATGCAGCTCCGGGAATTCATATAGAAAGTTCCGATGCAACTAACCTTTGGGCTATTAGAAACCTAACATTTGACGATCTGCCAGGTAAAAACTTCACAGTAGGCAGTTTCCGAACATTGAGTATTCTTCCTGTCACCTGGCTTTCACTTTCTGTAAGTTTCAAAGAAAACATAAAACATATCACCTGGTCGGTGGCAAGTGAGAATGAGAATGAGAAATTTGAAATCTACAGATCTGATTCCCCTTTGACCAAATGGGAAAAAATCGGCGAAGTGCCCAGTCAAGGCAATTCAGACTCTCCTGCCTTCTATTCTTTCTCTGACATTAGCTTATCAACTCCTGTCACAACTTATTATCAAATTAGACTGATAGACCTTTCAGGCCAATCATCTTGGAGCAAGGTTGTAAGATTAGACAAGCTCTCGGGTAACCTTAATGATCAATTCTCAATTTTTCCAAACCCTCATTCCAGTGGCAGCATCCGAGTTATACTGCCTGAAAGCTATAATGCTGAAAATACTCAAGTCTTCATTTACTCGACTCAGGGAGTTTTAATTTCATCATTTGGCTATAGTGAAATCAAATTCACCGAAGAACTACAGCTTTTGAAGCCGGGGTTTTATTTTGTTACTTTTTCTAATTCAGTAAAATCTCTTCAAACTAGATGGGTTAAGAAATAGTCCTGAGCGTTCCGTCAAAAGCAAAAGTCCAATTTATAGTTCCGAACAGTTCAATAAATAAGCCCTTCCGAGACTGATCTCTGCGACTGATCACAGACCAATTTGTACTCTGTTTCTCTACTGGCAACAATCTCCTATTGTAAAACTCTTATTCGCCAATGTTTTTTATCTTAGTCGGCTAAACCCAACCTATTCCTATGACCATTCTTCTAGTACTGCTCAGCATAGCGATCCTTGTGCTGCTGATTGTATGGGCTAAGCTCAATCCATTCTTGGCATTTCTGATCGCTTCCATCTCTGCAGGCTTTCTGCTTGGTCTTCCGGCAGATCAGATTGCCGGATCTGTGCAGCGTGGTATGGGTGGCTTGCTCGGAGACTTGGTGATCGTAATTGTGATGGGCGCCATGTTGGGCAAGTTGGTTGCAGAATCCGGTGCCGCGCAGCGTATCGCAGGCTTCCTGATGAAGATCTTCGGCCAAAAACACATTACCTGGGCTATGGCTATCACCGGTTTGGTAGTGGGCATTCCCCTATTCTACAATGTTGGTTTTGTGCTCCTGGTCCCTCTGGCTTTCACCGTAGCTTATCAATATAAAATCTCAGCAGTGTATGTGGGAATTCCCTTATTGGCGGCGCTTTCGGTGACACATGGTTTCCTTCCTCCACATCCCTCTCCGGCTGCTTTGGTTGCACAGTTTGACGCCAATATGGGCTTGACGCTGTTCTACGGCTTTTTAATTGCAATTCCGACTATTGCTCTTGCAGGACCTCTTTTCGCAAGAACGCTGAAGAATATGAAAGCAGAACCGCTTAAGACTTTTCAGGCAGAGACAAAGCCTGAATCTGAGTTGCCTTCAACAGCGAACAGCTTTTTCACCGCATTGCTACCCGTTGTTTTACTTGTAGGGACCACTGCACTAAACTTAAATATTCCCAAAGAAAGCAGCTTAGCGCCAGTGATTGCTTTTGTAGCTGATCCAGGAATAGTAATGTTGATTTCTGTCTTGATTGCTACGTTTACGCTTGGGCTTAAGCGCAATTTCACCATGAAGAAAATCATGGATCTCTATACGGTAGCTACCAAAGACATCGCAATGATTTTACTGATCGTAGCTGGCGCGGGTGCTTTGAAACAGATTTTTACTGATACAGGTGTAAGCTTAGTGATTGCAGAAGGACTTCAAAGTTGGGATATTCATCCATTGATTTTGGCTTGGATTATTACTGCAATTATCCGGGTTTGCGTAGGATCAGCTACAGTAGCAGGGCTTACCACTGCAGGAATAATCGCTCCTTTAATAACCACCATGAATGTGGATCCAAATCTTCTGGTTCTTTCCATAGGGGCAGGAAGTCTGATGTTTTCCCATTTCAACGATGCAGGATTTTGGATGTATAAGGAGTTTTTCAATGTAAGTATCAAAGACACCATCAAATCATGGTCCTTGATGGAAACAATTGTAGCTGTGGCTGGTTTGGCCGGTGTCCTGATCTTGGACATTTTTGTATAAAAAATTAAAAAACACTCCTAATATGGAAACTCCTGAAAGCAACTTCACCAAACTTGGTCTAAACCTTCCACCAGCACCAAAGCCGCTGGGTGTTTACAAACCATGCCTAATCGATGGCAAATACTTGTATCTCTCCGGCCATGGTACTGTACAAGAAGATGGCAGTTTGATCATGGGAAGAATAGGCGTAGATATGGATATAGAAGCCGGAAAACTTGCAGCCCGCCAAGTTGGACTTGCGATGCTGGCAACTATTAAAGCCAATCTAGGTTCACTGAATCGAGTGAAGCGTGTGATCAAAGTACTAGGAATGGTAAACTGCGACTCCTCCTTCGAGCGACATCCTTATGTAATCAATGGCTGCAGTGAATTATTCATGCAGGTCTGGGGTGAAGAAAATGGTGTAGGAGTAAGATCTGCTGTGGGAATGGGCTCCTTGCCAGGAAATATACCTGTAGAAGTAGAAGCTATGTTTGAGCTACACGAAGGAGCATAAGGCTTCATTTGTCACCTTTTGAATCCCAGTTTAGAATGGTCTGGGTGACACAGACCAAGGCGGGAAAGCTTTAGGAAGGTGCTTAAGGCTGCACCAGCGCTTTATAGGATTCGAACACGCTCATGACGTCCTTCACGTAATTCACTGCCAGATGTCCTTTGGCAAAGCCACTTTTGACTATAGGATCCCGGTAATAATCGGGATCGCTTTTTAGCTCTAAAAACTCAGAAACCGATGACCAAGACTGAGTGTTTTTACCATACTTCAGCGTCAATCGCCAAGCATCTTCTACATGACCATGACCGATATTGTAGGAAGCCAAAACAAATTTCAATCGCTCTGAAGTATCGGGAACTCTTTCCATCCAGAACTTATCCAGGGTATCTTAAGTACCGAACCCCTCCCATTAGTGACTGGGCTGGATCATTTGGATTTTCCACTCCGAATCTTTCTAATGTAACTGGCATCAGCTGCAGTAAGCCTTTCGCACCAGCATAAGAAGTAGCTACCGTATCAAATCTCGACTCCTTGTAAACCAACGAAGCGAGCAAGCGCCAATCCCAACCTAACTGTTCAGCACCACCTTTGATTATCTCATCGTAAACAGAAATCTGATTGCCCGCTAAGGAAGAAAATGGACTGTTGCTCCTGAAATAACTATTCTTAGAATTCAGGAAGTACTTGGCATAGAGGTCTGGAATAAATCTCTTTTGCTTTTCTTCCAACCACTTATTCAATGAAACAAGGAGTTTTGGAGCATTTTCCCGCACTACCCAAGACACATCTCCTTCCTTTTGCACTTTCCATGAGATATCTAAACCTCCATAATAAGTAGCATTGGCTTGAGCAATATTTTGATCAGCTATGGTCCATTTTATTTCACCTTCTGCCACTTTATCAATAAGTGTTTCTTCGTGATCAGGGGTTGGAATAATAGTATATTTTAATTGAAGAGAATCTTTAAGATTGCACAGTTGACTTTTGTACACTGCACCCTCCCGTACATAGATTGTATCAGAAGCGAGTTGATCCCAAGAAGTGATTTTGCCGGAATTTTCATTTCCCACCAGAACTGTATTCATTTTCCCAAGGGGAAGAGAGAAGGAAGTTTTCTCGGAGCGTTCTATGCTTTTTTCAAGGTTCATGGCAATTAAATCCACTTTCCCCTCCTGTAAATAATCGAAGGCTCGATCAATATCTGAAACCAATACTAGGTGCAACTGAACATTCAATCGCTTAGCAAGGTCACGTAGCAACTCATATTCGTAGCCCATTCTTCGTCCTCGGTAGATATAGTAACCTGTTGAATTATTATCCACCGCAGCTCGAATAAATCCCCTATTCTGAATTCCTGGAAGGTCAAGTACGTATGCATCTTCCTTGGAAATAGGCCCAAAATGCTTCTCAATAAAAGTGCATTGCACACCAAAGAGGAGAAGGATTAAAAGGGAGGAAAATAGAATTATTGCTTTTTTCATTCAGTAGAGTCGTAAGACTCTGGATGTTACACGAAAGCCCATTTGGCAAATGCTATGCCAAAGGAAAAAATAAGCATTTCGTTAAAAAAAGCAAATAATAAAACGAAGACTATCGTAATAGCCTTCGTTTCAGTATTAATCTTCTGTAGGCAGGTCTAATTCCTCAAAACTATTATCGAAGAAAATCTTCCCGGACAGGCGTCTCAATTCGATTTCCTGCTCTTTAATATTATAAATAGATGTAATCAAACGGTTTTCAGCTGTAAGCAAATTCACCTGTGCATCTCTAAATTCCAAATAGGAGGCAATTCCCAATCGGAACCTTTCTAAAGCGATTTCGGAGCTTTCTTTCGCAACAGCATAATTCTTCTGCTCCACCTCCAGTAGATTGCGATTAGTGGTATAGGTATTAAAAGCCCTATGAATATCAGATCGAAGTTGGATCTCATATTGATCTACAGCAAAACCTTGAATCTTCTGCTGTACCTTGGCATTCTGAATCCTTCTATTCAGGGTAAACCCGTTGAAAACATTTAAAGCAATATTTCCCCCATAATTGAATCCAGAGCGTTGATTTTGAGTAAGAATTCCCGCGTCAGAATTGGAAGTATTGGTTGCATAGGTGGCATTCAAATTAATAACTGGAAGCCTACTAGCCCGCAATTCTTTCAATTGTAGGAAGGCGACATTTTCTTGGCGCTGAGCAATAAGGTAGGTTTTATTTTCTAAGAATGCATTTTCTACCAGATCCTGTAAAAGTAAGGGTTCACCTACTGTGATGGTATCATTGATCATAAACTGCTCTTCAGGATTCAACGCCATCAGTTCATTTAGATTCACACGGGCATTTTGGATGACCTGCTCCTGTCCTAGCAGCAAGCTCAAATCGGAATTGTAATCGAACTTCTGCAGTGAGAAAGTCGCGTTTACCCGCTCCTCCCAAGGAATATTGAGCCTCAGCTATATCCAATCTAGCCTTACTCAAATCCAAGGTGCGCTTCAAAACTTTTTGCCGCTGCAGCTCCAGTACTAATCTATAGTATGCCGATGAAATATTAGCTACGGTATTTTCTACCGCGATCTTAGCATCCAATTCGGAGATTTCTGTCAAGACACCAAGTCGTTTCAGTACAATAAAGCTCTCAGGTCGAAATCCATAAATGCCGACTACGCTAAAATTCTTAGATCTGGATTTCGCATTGTCAATCGTTCTTGGGTTAGGATCTGTGGCAAATACCTGCTCCACATCTTCATTACTAAAAGTCCGGGTATAGGTAGCGTCAACAATCGGCATCAAATAATCTCCAGTTCCAATTCGCTGATTTCCCTCCTGAATCTCCACAGTTTCCACTGCGATTTTAATATCTAGATTTTTCTCCAAACCAATAGTTATCGCTTTCTCCAAATCCAGAGATTCGCTACTTTGTGCAAATAGGTTTGTTCCAACAATACTCAGTAAGAGCAATAGGCTAAGATTCTTCATTAAATTCTGGCTAATCTTCCTTCTTTGGAAGTGAGATAAGTATAAATTGCTGGGATCACAAAAAGGGTCAATATAGTCGCAAAGGTCAAACCACCAATAACGGCAGCGCCCATTGGAACTCTACTTTCAGCACCTGCACCTAACCCAAGTGCAATAGGTAAAATTCCCAAAATGGTAGACAAACTAGTCATCAAAATCGGTCTGAATCTAGCCACTGCTGCTCCAAAAATCGCCTCATGAACTGACATTCCGGTGGCTTTTCGTTGATTGGCGAATTCTACTATCAAAATACCATTTTTAGTCACCAGACCTATCAGCATAATAATACCAATCTGACTGAAAATATTCAGCGTAAACCCAAATGACCATAAAGTAAGCAGTGCGCCAAAGATTGCGAGTGGCACCGTAAACATGATGGTAAGTGGATCTAAGAAGCTTTCAAATTGTGCTGAAAGCACCAAATAAATCAGGATCAACGCGAAAAGGAATGCGAATAATAAGCTGTTTGAGCTTTCTCTAAATTCCTTGGAAGGACCTGACACATCGGTAGTAAATGAGCCATCCAATACCTCATCAGCTATACGGTCCATTTCATCCAACCCGTCACCAATGGTATATCCTTCGGCTAAATTGGCAGAAACAGTACCCGCAACAAATCTATTAAATCTATACAATTGAGGCGGAGTGCTTTTCTCTGTGACAGTGACTAGGTTGTCCAGCTGAACCAACGAGCCATTCTCTGCGCGGACATATAACATTCTTAGATTTATAGGTTCATTTCTATCTTCCAACCTCATCTCTCCAACTACCTGGTATTGCTTACCATTTTTGATAAAATAGGCGAATCTTTGTCCTGAATAAGATAGCTGTAATGTCCTGGCGATTTCTTGAATTGACACGCCAATATTTCTTGATTTCTCTCTATCTATCTCGATTTCAAGCTCAGGTTTGGTAAACTTCAAGTTGATATCAGAGAAAATAAACACAGGGCTTTTGCCTACCTCTTCCATGAAAGTAGGTATCACTTCCTTCAATTTATCAAGTGTTGGCGCCTGCAAAACATACTGAACAGGAAGACCTCCACGGCTATTCCCGATGGATTGTGCTTGAGAAGCAAAAGCTCTTACTCCGGTATACTGTTTAAGCTTTTGATTTATTTCATTGAAATATTCACCTTGGGTTTTTTCTCTGTCTTCAGCGTCTGTTAAAATAAATCGCATGAAACCTGAATTTGTACTTGAAGACCCAAAACCGGGAGAGGTAACTGACACCATGCCTCTCACCTCGTCTTTAGGGTAATCCTCGCCAAAATCAGCTACCATTTGGTCAATTACACGATCCATATATCCAAAAGTAGCCCCCTCTGGACCTGACATTCTGATTACGATTTCACCTCTATCTTCTGTAGGTGCAAGTTCGGTTGGAATCTCGTTAAAGAGCCAATAAATGCCAAATCCCATAAAACCTACCAATAAAAATGACACCCAACGAAATTGCATAAACCAGGCGAGTGCTCGATCATATTTGTCATTTATCCACACAAAGCCGGGTTCGGTAAAATTGTAAAAGGCATTATGCTTCTCTCTTTTCTTGAGAAGTTTTGAACTCAACATGGGAGTCATCGTCAACGCCACAAAAGAAGAGATGATCACGGCGCCGGCAACTACTACACCGAATTCTCTAAAAAGTCGGCCAGTTGTACCCGTTAAGAAGATCACTGGAAGAAATACTGCTGCTAACGCCACTGTAGTAGCAATTACCGCAAAGAAAATCTCCTCAGAGCCTTTTTCGGCTGCTTGTTGTGGATTTTCTCCTTTTTCAATACGGGAGTAAATATTCTCTAATACTACGATCGCATCATCGACCACGAGTCCAATCGAAAGTACAATCCCCAAGAGCGTAAGTACATTGATAGAAAAGTCCATCAGGTACATGACAAAGAATACTCCAATTAGAGAGATCGGTATTGTCAGAACTGGAATAAAAGTAGTTCGCCAATCTCTCAGAGAACAGGAAGATGATGGCTACAACAAGTACGAAGGCTGTAATAATCGTCTCCTTTACTTCGGATATGGAGCTTCGTATAAAGTTAGTCTTATCAAATCCAATTTCTAACCCAACATCAGATGGCAAATCTTTTTTGATAAATTCCAATCTCCTATAGAATTCATCAGCAATTTCTATACTGTTAGATCCAGGAAGTGGCACCAACACTATACCCACCATAGGTACACCGTCACGCTTCAAAATACTGCGTTCATTTAGGGCAGCCAACTCTGCTTCCCCTACATCCTGAAAACGCACGATGTTGTTTTGATCCTCTTTTATGATCAGATCATTGAATTCCTGAGGGCTACTCAATCTACTTTTTGTTCGAACAGACAGCTCAATCGTCTCTCCTTCAATTTTCCCGGAGGGCAATTCGACGTTCTCACTTTGCACTTTGGAAAGCACATCTAGTGGAGTAACTCCATAAGAAGCCATCTTTAGCGGGTCCATCCTCAGACGTATCGCATATTCTTTTTCACCCCAAATCTGAATCCGGCTCACGCCCGGTATGGTCTGAAGTCTTTCTTTGAAAATATTCTCTGCAATATCTGAGAGATCCAAAAGACTTCTTTCATCGCTTTTAACATTCAAGAAAACGATAGGCTCCGAATCAGCATCAGCTTTGGAAACTACTGGAGGTTCCGCATCAGGAGGAAGATTTCGCTGAGCACCCGAAACTTTGTCACGCACATCATTGGCTGCAGCTTCCAGATCAGCTCCCACGTCAAATTCTACCGTGATGCTACTTCCGCCATCATTACTCGTCGATGTCAGCGATTTAATTCCCTGGATACCGTTAATTGCCTCCTCTAGCGGCTCAGTGATCTGAGCTTCAATGACATCTGCATTAGCTCCTACGTAGGTTGTCCGCACATTTATAACTGGAGGATCAACACTTGGAAATTCCCTTATTCCCAAAAGTGTAATACCTATGGCACCAAAAAGCATGATGACTAGAGACATCACGATGGCCAAAACTGGCCTGTTGATACTTACATTTGATAAGCTCGACATGTTAGTTGATTTGTGTGAATTCAACAGGGGTTCCCGTCCTTGCTTGCAATACACCAGTGGTGAGTACCAGATCTCCCACGTCCAACCCACTAGTGATTTGAACATGCGTATCTGTACGAGTACCTATTTCTACCGAGCGTTCCTCGGCTTTGTTATCGGCACCAACTACGAAAACTTTATAGCCTTGCAATTCCGGAACCACTGATTCTGATGGCACCATCAGCGCATCTTCAGTTTCTCCCAGTACAAAACGAATTCTTACGAACATTCCAGGTAAATACCTGCGATCCTTGTTTGGACTTTCTGCTCTTAATTTCAAGGTACGAGTAGCAGCATCTATCTGTGGCTCAAAAGCATAGACTTTTCCTACCTCCTCCTCTGGGGAAGATTCATTAGTGAAGTAAATTTGAGAGCCTAGAGTAACCTGATTGGCATAGCGCTCCGGAACAGAAAACTCAATTTTGATTGGGTCTATGCTTACAAAATTTGCAATCACATCATTAGTACCTATCACTGAGCCTTCACTCACCTGCCTCAAACCCAGGATCCCATTAAAAGGAGCTCTAATGATCGTTTTAGAAAGCTGAGCTTCTACCAATTTCAAATCAGAAAGTGTGGTATTATATTCATTGAGCACGATATCATACTCTTCCTGACTAATCGCTTCACGTGCTAACAACTGCTTTTGTCTATTTTCTTGGGTTTCGAAGAGCTTTTGAGTAAACTGAAGACGTTGGAATTGAGCCTGTAGCTCATCGTCGTTTAGGTAAAGTAAAGGTGTTCCTTTACTTACATATTGACCTTCTTTAAAGGAAATCTTAGTAACCAAACCAGTAATCTCAGTACGCAGATCCACTGACTCATTTGGCAAAATAGTACCGGTAATGGAAAGCTGATTCCTCAAGGTTTCACGCTTTAGTTTTACGACTTTCACCTGCAAATCAGATGGGGCACCGGGGCCTGCACCCACCGAAACGACGCCTGTATCATTACTATTACGGGTGTCCATTCTTGGGTAGAAATATGCAACAGCAGCAATCACAATAACTGCAATGATCAATAGGACTTTAGTTTGCTTTTTCATTGAGAAAAATAATATGCTTAAATGTGTTGATTTTGGATAAATGCGAGCGAAAGTTTGTTGAACTCATCGGGTCTTTCAACATTCACTACATGTCCACATTTCTTCAAAATATTCAATACTGAGCTTTTATGCGTTTTTATAATTTTTTTGACTGGCTCCAAAAACATGACATCCTGATCGCCCATTACATAAAGTGTGGGGATTCCTAGATCGGATTCCTTAAAATAGTTCAGAAGCGGATTTATATCTTTAGTCAACTGAAACCAGCGAATAAATTCCTTCTGACATAGTTTTTGGGCTTCTTGGACAAACAAGTTTCTCGATTCGGCATGCTGCTTCCTCGGTAAGATCACAAAGGCAAATAACCTGTACAGCCACATGTAAGGAATCACTCGCTTGAATGTACTCCCTAGTGTAACCAGAATTCTGGACTGAACGGTCAATCGAGTCACTGCGCCAGCCAATACTAGTGATTTAACTCGCCATTTTTCTAGCTCAGCTAGCTGTCTGACTATGATTGTACCCAGAGAAACCCCCATAAAATGAGCCGGTGGAATATTCAGGTGATCCAGCACTTCAATAACGTCATTCGTGACTCCGGTGAAGGTATATTCCTCATTGTAAATCTGCTGAGGCAGATCGGCTGACTTGCCGTGCCCCCGAAGATCTATCAGTAGCAGATTATACTTTTCCCTGAAATCCTTCAGCTGCTTAAACCATACCGCAGAGGATCCCCCTGCACCATGTATAAACACGACCCATTCTTTACTCACCGAATGAGAAAATATCTTATAATACAACATGGTAGGTTAACCTCGGGATCATTCTTAAGGTTGTCAGAATACAAAAATAACTCAGTAAATACAGGAAAAAGTAACAAAACATACTGAAGGCAAATCTTTGCCATCAATGGAAAAAATACAGGATACTCAACTCAAAAATGCCCGAAATCAGTAATGAAATCAGGCATTTTTAATACACGAACAGAAGTCAAGTCTAAAGCTCCCAACCTACAGTAGTCTGGAAAATGTAATCCAGTTTTGTAGCTCCTTCAATCGGCTGATTATCAAAGTTCATTGTGGTACCTACCTTCACATAGAAATCATCCAAGAAATCGTATTTGACGTCAAGCTTAAAATCCGTTCTGAATCGATTTGACTCCGTCAAACTGGGATAGGCCATCAAGTTGGTGAGTAAGGTCAGGTCTCCTATGTCGTACAAGTTCAACTCCGCACCTATCATAGCTTCCCCAGAATTTCTGGATGGGGTTTCATCGAAATAGGATTCAGAGTTTAAGTTGATACCTGTCTGAAACCCGAAGTAAGTTTTATTGGTATGGATCAAATATTTTCCCAAACCGATCTGATTACCTACTCGACTTTTGATAAGTTGCTCGGTATTAGACAGGTAAGTGAAGTTGTATAACAAGAACCAATCTTTGGGCAAGAAATAGTTGAATGCGAAGCTTCCATCCGTTCGTTTGACATCCGCTACTTCATCTTGGGTGGATCTAAGGGAATTATAGGACGAACTGGCTTTCCATCTATCTGCTAGGTATCCTAAGCCTGATCTAATATTGAATTGAGTTAGGTTATTTGCTTTCGTTATACTCCATCCCAAATCAATATTAGCGGATAGTCTGCTCCAGAAGCCTTCATCCAACGCATTGAGATAGACTATTTCCGATAGGTTTACAAGCTCTTTGCCACCAATTGGTTGCTCTGTCTCCGTTCTTTTACCTCTTATACTCCTGAGTATACTTTCCGGGTCATAGGTGTCTATCTCAGCCCGGAGACTATCTATGCTGTTGAGCGTACCGTTGTAACGTTTGCCGTTGGAAAGTGTAATAAGGTATTTAGTCTTGGAAGCTATTTCTCTAATTTCTCCCCAAGTGACTTTGAAATCTGAATCTGAATAATCCGTCTCAATAGTCAAAACACCTTTGTCCATACTTTTTATCTCACCCACAATCAGATTGCCATTACTTAGCAAAAGTGAATCTGTCTGCCCAGAGGACTCAAAAAAGAATGCTAAAACAAATACTAAAAACAGTAACCCTTTTTTCATAGTCGTAAAATTTAAACCCTTAAAATAAAGAAATACAGCTAGAATAAACAAAAAAAGCACCCCAAGACTGAGGTGCTTTTAGACTTATGGATTTTTTGTATTTAGAAGATATATCTCAAGCCTAACTGCATGCTCCAGGTAGTAGAGAAGTTACTTACATTCTGATACGGTGAAGTTGGCAATTGACCTGAAACTTGGTTCATCACGTAATTAGGATTTGCACTAACAGATCCTGAGCGAGAAAGAAGGTTCTGAGCTCCGTTTGTTCTTTGCGAAATCCCCCAGTCTTTATTTAATAAGTTACCGAAGTTTACCACATCTAAACTCACCTGAACCTTGTGCTTTTTCTCACCATAATTGGTGAAAAGATCCTGTAGAACTCTTACATCAAATCTACTCAACCATGGCTGAATGATTGCATTTCTTGGTACATATCCACCTCTATATTGCTCAAGGTCATTTTCCGCCACATACTGGTCAAAAGCAGCTCTTTGCTGCTGAGCAGTATAAACTACATTACCATTAGATACGATATCCACAAAGTTGAAATCAGCGGTGTTTTCAGGAATAAATAGAAGATCAGCATTGATACCATCTCCATTTAAATCATTTCCATAAGTATAAGACAATCTACCTTGGTTTCCACCAGTATAATACACGCCTATAGTTGTGGCTGTATATTCTATTTTATAGCTCATGTTACCCACAATCCTATTTGGTAAAGCGAAGTCAGAAATATTCAGACGCTGATCATTTGGAGAGTTAATGTTTGGAGAAGCTCCCCATGCAGAACTTGCACTAGATCCGGAATTGGAGCTGACCTCTTTTGCTGCAGAGTAAGTATAGAATACACTTCCTGAGAAGCCGTTGTATTCTGGAACTGACAGGCCGATTGTTGCACTTACAGCATGACCTTTCACCTCAGTGTTAGTCAAGATAGTTGCATTATTAGCACCCATTGCTGAGTTATAAGCTACGCTAGTACCTGGTAAAACTACCTCTCTGTCATCTCCAGCACTATTCATTTTGTTTGGAGAAATAGCTCTGTTCGCTCCGAATTGGAATACCCCATTGATGTCTTTGGTATACAAGAGATCAGCAGTTAACATAAATGGAGAATCACCCAACTGGTAATCAGCTCCTAAACTAGATCTCCATACCATTGGCATTCTAAAGTCTGTATCAACCAAAGCAAATGAGTTTGGTGCACCTTGAGTAGGATTCTTGATGAAAACATTTTCTCCACCTGCAGGCGGGTTCTCTACGTAATAGTATTTCTCAGGCTGGAAAGACACATTTCCAATCCATCCAGCAACCTCACCATAACTACCAGGCTCAACAGTGTTTTGCAAAACACCTGCTCCAGTTGGCATATTTGTCAACCATACGAAAGGAACTCTACCAGAGAAGATACCTGTACCACCTCTAATGATTAGGCTTCTATCACCCATTACGTCATAGTTGAATCCAAATCGTGGAGACAGCATTACGCGGGATTTAGGCCAGCTTCCTGAATCGTAATTCTTCGGCTGATAATCTGTATCCAATAAAGTAAGATCATTGATCGCTTCGTTTGGAGTAAGATCATTCAAATAAATTGGTAACTCAGCTCTTAAACCTAGAGTCAAGGTCAATTGATCGTTTACAGCGAATTTGTCCTGAGCGTATAGAGAAGCCAAGCCAAAGTTCACTCTAGCGTAAGTCTCTTGTCCTTCATATGGGTAAGTCAAACCGAACATAATTGGTGCGACTTCATTTGGCGTACCAGTAGTCAAGAAATCTTCAACAGAAGCATATCTGTAGTAGGAAGTACCCATTCTTACAAAAGAGTTACCAAATTTTTGGATCTCAAATGCTGCACCTGCAGTGACCGTATGACGACCTTCAGTATAAGTCAAGTTGTTGATAAAAGAGAAGTTATCATTTATCACATCGTTGTTATAGGAGAATAGCTCCGTACCAAAGCTCATGTAATTGGCATCGCCATCACCTCTTCCGCCGCCATCCCAGATATCCACCATAGGGAACTCAGCTCCTGGAGTAGTTCTGGTATCTTGGATTTTAGAATAAGTTGCTAGGAACTGATTAGAGATCTTAGGGCTGAAATATGAGTTCAATTCAGCAGTAACAGACCTTACTGTATTTTCGAAGCCATAAGCTGCGTTTTCAAAAGCCATAGAGTTTTGACTAACTCTTTGTGCAGAACCCGGGGTTCTAGGTCTTGGACCTGAAGATCCGTTAGTAATCTGAGGAGAAGTACCTACTACTTGGTTGTATCGTACAGCTAGCTTATGCTTGTCACTGATGTTCCAGTCAATTCTAGCCAAAAATTTGGTGCTAAACTGTTCTGCTTCATTCGCAAATCCTTGGTATCTACCTGGATCATATCCCCACTGATTGATCAGGTGGCTTTGTACTGCTTCAAGATCAGCTACAGTAGTTCTTGCAATGTTATTATCTGGATCAGCAACTCCGTCTGTTGAAGCTCTCCAAAGGTTAGCTCCAGAAGCATTTGCTCCAGTGTTCACTTCTCTTTCAGCGTTGACGAAGAAGAATAATTTGTTTTTGATGATTGGACCACCTAGTCTAAAACCGAAGTTATTTGTAGCAGCATCCGTTGCTTCCAGCTCAATATCACCAATTTTCTTGCCTTGCAAGTCCTGGTTTTTAGTGAAGAAATAAGCAGAACCAGTAAATGTATTTGTACCGCTACGTGTTACAGCATTGATACCTGCACCAGTAAAACCAGATTGAGTTACATCAAAAGGAGCGATATTCACAGAGATTTGCTCGATCGCATCCAAAGAAATAGGTTGAGAATTTCCACCTGGAAGTGGGTTACTGCTCAATCCAAAACCGTTGTTGAAGTTTGCTCCATCTACTTGAAGATTGTTATATCTGGAATCACGACCAGCGAAAGAAGTACCATTCGCCTGAGGAGTCAATCTAGTAAATTCTGTAACAGATCTGTTGATTCTGAGGAAGGTCAGTCAACTGCTTGGTAGAAATACTTGTAGAAGTACCTGTTTTGTTAGAATCAAATTCCGAAGATTTTGATGCAGAAACGATCACCTCGCCAAGTTCTGTACTATCATCGTTTAGCGTAACTGAAAGCGCATAAGGTTCGCCTAGTCTCAGAACCACATTGCTGTAGGAAGCAGCTTGGTATCCAATAAAGCTAACTTGAATAGTGTAAGGACCACCAATTCTCATGTTAGGAATGGTAAATCGGCCGTCTAAGTTAGTGACAGCACCATAACGCGTACCAGAAGGTACGTGTGTTGCGACAACGTTCAGCTCCAGGAAGTGTCTCCCCTTGTGCATCAACCACTAGTCCTACAATAGAACTGGTAGTTACTTGTGCTTGGGATACACCAATAGTGGCAATTACTACCAATACGAGTGAAACCAAAATTTTAAGTAAATTTTTCCTCATAATTTGTACGTTTTGATATAAACTGGTTTGAAATTATTCCCTGCAAAGGTAAATTCACCCGCGATGATCTATGGGTACATAACGTTAAGTTTTGCGTTACAAATTTCACTAATTTTAACTATTTCTTAACATAGAAAGGTGAATAATATTCTGCCAAAAGGCCAAAAAGTTTTGTTACACATTCCTTTTACCTAGAAAAGTAGACTTATTTTAGAATAAAATTTCAGAAGAACCTCAATCACCTAGGAATTGAAATTCTCAATATTAACAGTATTTTATTCTGAAAATATGGAACTCCCTATTTAAAAATTATGTCTCTTAAAAATTACTCAAAATTATCCATCATTTGAAAAAGAAAAATATCCTTTGGCTCTACCTGTTTTTATTCGCGACTTTAATTGATTTAGCTTTTATTCTGGAGCAAAAATTAGAGCTAAGATTTTTTTCCAAACCTCTGATTATATTGGGGTTGATTGGATATTTCTACCAAATTACTAAACCAATTTCCTCTACTTTACTATCCAAATCTATTTTAGGTGCTTTAATTTTTTCCCTGCTTGGAGATATTCTACTTTTGTGGGATCACCTTTTTATATATGGAATTGGCGCCTTCCTTCTAGCCCATGTCTGTTATATCATAGGATTTAAGGTAGCTCAAAAAGCTCCGGAATCCCTCCTTAATGTGAACTTTGTAAAGACTTTCTTTATCAATCTCCCGGTTTATTTTTTGGCGGCCTTTACTTTTTACATGATCAACCCGAATCTTGGCGCACTGAAAATCCCCGTGATTATCTACATTATAGTGATAGTAAGTATGGTAACCACTGCAAGAGAGCGCTATGGGAAATGTAATCCAGCTTCATTTTGGCAAGTATTCATTGGAGCTATTCTCTTCTTTATTTCTGATGGAGTTATTGCTCTGGATAAATTTTACCTCCCCATTCCTGATGCAGGTATCATCATTATGGGCACTTATGCTATCGCCCAGCTGATGATAGTGATGGGTATTCGATCACATCTAATTAAACCAACTTTATCCTAGATTTAAAAATAGCTACCATTTAAGAACTAGGCATACTAAACACTCCCTCTCAATAGAAAATGATACAAACCTGGAGTTACTCGACCAAACCGAAAGTCCGCAAAGTATTTACTACTTGCTGCTTGTTTTTACTTCAATTTTTCTTGTCTAATAACTTAATGGCTCAATCAGAGCCCGGTTATGAAGTAGGTTTTATCCCTGCCTCAATTTCAGAGATTGATGTTGCATTCCCACTTTTGGAGAAATGGAAAATATCTGGACAAGTAGACCTTCAATTGGTATCACAGGGCGCGTATTCCAATTCAAATCCTTATGCATATGTGCAGCGTTTTGTGGTTAGACCTTGGTTGATCTATTCAGGATTCAAGCATATGAAATTTTATGTGGGTTACGCCCGAAATAAGAAATATGAAATAGTAGAGGCCGGTAACCCTGAAATTCTCGAAAGGCGACTGATCCTCATGGGAACTTACATGCAAAAAATGCCCAAAGGAAGTATTTTCGAGCAAGTTAGATTTGAAACCAAATTCTTTGAAGATAAGAATGGCATCAAGCGAACAATCCCTAGAATAAGAGGAAGATTCGGAGTAAACCACTACTTGAATCAAGGTGAGAATCCAATCTTCCAGTCGCACAATATTTCCTATTACACTGAGGTCATGTTCAAATTTGCTCCAAAGGATTATGCAAAAGACCATTTTGACATCTTAAGGCAATCGGTTTATTACTCCGCAGGACTTACTAAAAACTTAACTGTATTAACTGGGATCATTGCTCAAATGCAACTTCGCAGCAGCGGAACTCAATTTGACGTGTATTACGGGCCAACCGTAGCCTTGAAGTGGAACTTTCAGCCTAAAGTAAGAGAGACGTTTGATATGGTGAGCAACGATGTGGACTAAGTCTTCGTAGGTGATCCAACCTGACAAGCAAAAAAGTTAAGGTGGCTGGTATCATTGCGGATAATCATATTATTCTATAACTGTTTGCGCACAGAGTTTGCAGATTTTTAGAAAAAAGGAGATATGGAACTTATCAGAGAATAAATTCACAATTTTATCCGCAGCCTTATCTCTAGGAGTGGCTGCATTAGCAAAAGCTGCCATAGACAACAGATACGAAGCTGTTACAGGAGATCCTGCGCCTAAAAACCCAGAAACAGATCAAGCATCCTTCGGAAAAGTAGTTCTTTATACTGCGATAACGGCGGCAGTAGGTATAAGTGCCAAACTATTAGTGCGGAAATTTTTCACCAAAAAGTGGAAAGAAATGGATGGCCAAGTACCAAAGCATCTTCGCTAAAGTTTATTGGCTAAGGATTAATCCATCCCGAATCTACCACCACACCACGGTTCAGATGAGTTATGCCTGTGCGAATTCCCATTCTTTGATCGCCAGACCTGAAAACTGATTTCCATTTCCCCATCTAGCTTCCATTGTTGCTACCTGCCTCTGCAAACTTTCAGAACCATACATCTCAGCAAAAAATGCGGCACTAGGCTCCTTCAGATCAAGGGCATCGATCCATCGATAAAGCTTGACCGTAGTAGTTTTTTTGTCTTTCCCATGAGCCGCTTTTTTAAATTCATGGAAATAATATTCCTCCGAAATGCAAATATGCCGCTCTTCTCTCTTTCAAAAAGATGACGAATTTGCGAAGCGCTTTGAAAAGTAAAATCAATACTAGTATTCCTATAACAACCACTCCTGCAAATTTCTCAAGGCTCATCCCCAAAATTGTCAAGGGCTGATCTTCAGCTTCTTCAGATCCAATCTCTTCCTGAATCATCGCCAAGGAATCCCTTAACACTAGCCAATACTCCCAAACCTGCGATTTGCTTCGACCTGAATTTTCACTTCTTTCAGGGTTCGCTTGTACAATTGATTTCTGTAGGCATTTATACCAGGTGGAAGCACCATTTCGGGCAAGACGACCTCCCCTTCTTTCTCGAAGAGGTAGCGCATCTTTTCTGTTCTGGATACGCAGAAATAGAAGTCTTTGTTGGATTATTCGACACCTCACTACGCGAAGGATACAAGCTAACATTTGCCATGCTATCCCATTCTATCGGGGGAATTAATTCAGAGACTGTACCGGATACAGTTCTGGAAATTGTTCGCTCCACCACATCACCTACTTTGACCTTAGCCCTATTTCCCGACCAACGCTCAGAGACACTCAGTCCATTAGCCACGAGCCACTCATTCTCTGAGAATTTTGATGGAATTGGCTTTACTTTGATGGTTTTCCCTTTAGCCTTGATGACATGCTTTTTCCCTATATAATCTCCGACCTCGGGGGACTCCAGCGCTATATTCAAATCAGGAAAAACTACATCTTTGTCCGTGTAAGGAAATATATTGTAAATCAACTTGCAGACACCTGCAAAGGTCTGACTTCCTTCTTGTTTGGACACCGAAACCGACCTTAAATAGTAGGAGAAAGCTCCCGGAACTTTGATATTGCCCAAGTCTGGAGCTGTAGTAAACCAGGTGGAAGAGTAGATAAATATATTCACCTCCACAGGCTGCCCCAAATAGGGATTGCTTGGATTTATATGAAGCTCTGCCCAAAGCTTTTGAGCCTGCACTTCAACAGAAATGAAGGCAAGTAAGAATATCAAGAAAAGCTGCCTATAGTTACCAATTCCTTTCATGCGCCTTTGGTTTTATGCTATCCTTCTTCACTTGGTAGGCAAATTTCCTTTTCAAAAACAGCGATGGATCATCATCTACTTTACGCATCAGCATCTTACTGTTATCTTTCTGAACGGCAGGATCGGTATCCTCAGGAACTTCTTCAAGCTCTCTAGCCATTGTGGCATTTGAGTTTTCGGATTGTTCAATGTCTTCCGCCTCCATATCTTCTTCGGTGGGTTCTTTACTGCCTACGGTTTGCTCCTCTTGACCTTCCTCTCCCGAATTTTTTATATCATCGCCTTGCTTTTCCTCTTGCCCATCATCTTCTGCCTCCTTGGCATCCTCCAGATCCAATTCATCCTGACCACTGGAGATTTTATCCATCTCCTTTTGGCTTTCGGCAGCTTCAGCCATCGTTGAATCCATTTCCATCGCTTCCCCAAATGCCCATCGGGCAGCCTCAATGTCACCATTTTTGAGATATGCCAATCCTAGATTATAAGCCCCATAGGCGGAAGTATCAATTCTAAATTGCTGAATAGCAGCCTCATAATCACCAGCTTTATAATAAGCAACTCCTTTGCGAAGCGGATCTTCAAATCGCTCAGCCGCAGCTTCAAAGTCGCCTTTGTCACTCAGCTTCTGGCCTTGGTAATCCTTGGTGTACCAGAGATCTTCAAACGTGTGCACGTTAGAACATGAAGTGAAAACCATCAAAACCACCCCATAAACTACCCATCCTTTTCTGAACCAAAGAAGTAAAAATACCGCCATCGGGAGGATAAAAAATAAGCCCGCATCCCGCCAATCATCTTTCTTTTCTTCAGGTTTGTCAGTGAAAATCAAATTCTTTTTCACCGCATTGCTGATCAATTCCACATCGCTAGTATCCAGTGTCAAACTATTTACGGAGACTCTTTCTAAAGCATTTAATTGAGTCAAAATCGCTTCATTCAGGGCTGAAACAACTATTTTCCCGCTTTCATCTTTCATCACTCCGCGTCCATTTATATTTGGAACCTCTGCACCTGTCAGCGTATTGATAGGCAAAAGCTCCACTCTGTTCTGAGAATTTTGTACAAAATCCCGGATCAGGTCAAACTCTGCATTTTCTATATCGTCAGAAAGGATTAAAACAGTTCCAGGAGCATCAGTCACGGACATTAATGTATCCGCTAGAGTCAAGGCTTCTCCTAGATTAGATCCAGCAAAAGGCATCACATCAGGATTAAGTCCATCGATATGACTTTTGATGATGGCATAGTCTTTTGTCAATGGCACGATGGTATGTGCCGTTCCGGCAAAGCCAATAAGTGCCATTCTAGCCTGAGGATTTTGTGCGATGAGGTCGGAGATTTTGAATTTGGCGCGTTCCAAACGATTCGGCTGAAGATCGGTAGCCAACATACTCTGAGACAAATCCAAAATAACCACAAAGGGCGTTTCCAACTTTTGGCCTGGCTCTTCCACTTTCTTCCAAGTAGGCCCAGCCAAACCTAGCACTCCAAAACTTAAAGCGAAAAACCCTATAAGTTGCATATATACTTTCACCCGCTCATTACCCTTCTGAATCACAAAAGCCCGCAAATGTGGAGCGATCATTTCCTTCCAAGTCACTTCCTGCCGAATACTCAGCAAGCCTGTAACCAATATCAAAAGCACAGGGGCAAATCCCCACAAAAACATAGGTCTTAAGAAGTGGAATTCTTTCCAGTCTATTGGAAATAAATCATCTAACATACTCCTCCTTTCTATTTTGTCGTGAATTTCGAATCAACTGAAAAACGCTCTGAAAGAACATTAAAAGCAACAATAATCCTAGAGCAGCTCCAAGTGGATAATAATACAACAAGGTCGTTGGACGATTTTCTTCCTCTTCATATTCTATAGGTTCAAGTTTATCGAGTTCGGTGTAAACCTCTTCCAGTTTTTTCTCATCATCCGCCAAAAAATATTGCCCACCTGTCATCACAGCTATGTCCTGGAGAGTTTGCTCATCCAAATCCAAACCAGCCCCCGATGGATTTCCAATTCCAAGCGTATAAATCAAAATCGAGTCCTTCTGTGCAAGTTCAGCAGCATCCATTGGCAAAATATCTGTCCCCGCATCCACTCCGTCGGTCAGCAGGAGCATCACTTTAGTTTCAATCGTATCCCTCTCAAAAAGCTCAACTCCTTTTGTAATAGCTTTTCCAATAAACGTCTGCTGTCCAGCCATCCCCACATCTGCCTCTTCCAAAAGCTGATCTACTGTTGCCAAATCTGAAGTAAAAGGTGCCTGAATGTATGCGCTACTTGCAAAAAATATCAAGCCCATACGATCACCTTCCCGCTTTTCGATAAACTCATGCATTAATGCTTTCACAGCATCCCAACGCCTCACCTTCTTCCCGTCCATTTCCCAGTCTCTTTCAGCCATGCTAAAAGAAATATCTACGACAATCAAAAAATTTCGGGATGTTTTCACCTTCATTTCAGGTTCGCCTACTAACTGTGGAGAAGAAAGCGTAGCCAAAATTAAACCCCACAACAGCAACAAACTTATCCAATTGAATAAGCTTCTGCGTCTGACAAAAGCGGATTTTCTGGGCTTTTCCCCAGTATAATCCAAGGCTTTTTCATAGGTTGGCAATCTCAATGAAGCACTGCGGATACGTAAGGCAGGCAATATCCAATACACAAAAAAGGGTAATGGCAGGAATAAAAAGACCCAGAGATATGCTATTTCAAAGTTAGCTGGCATGTGTCCTTATCCATTTTAGCGCCTGAGATAAAATTTCCTTTTGGACCTGCCTATCAGGAATTCTGCCCTGATAGATCACCGCACTGATCTCCTGCTCATATTTCTGCAAGCCTACATTTTTTCCTGTTTTATCTAGAAAACTCAGCCAGGAATTACCGTGAAGATTACCAACTCTCTCTCTTCCAAAAGCCTGAATTGCCACGCGCTTTAGCACCACAAAAACCTGTGGAAATGCCTTTTGACCTGACTGAATTTCTTGCAGGGTAATTAGAGCCTCTCTTCTGTAGCGATTGTCAATGTGTTTTTTGACTAGAAAAAATAGGGCGATCAAAACGCCAAGCATCATTAATGCTCCCAAAATTGCCCAACCTACAGTTTCAAAAGTAAAGCCTACCGCTGGTGGCTCATAAATAGACCCCATGTCGCCTACCACAAGCTTCTGCTGAATTAAAGAATCAATCTGTGTGCTGTCTGTTTGGATCATTTTCTGTTTCTTTTGAAAATATCCTTCAATTGTTCTTCTACCGACCTCACTGTATCAATTGAAAAAAGTGGAATTCGGTGCTTGCTCATTTGAGTTTGAAAATCCAGGTAATCATTCTCAAAGCCAGTCTTGAAATTCTTTCTAACCTTGGAGCTTTTCCCATCCACGGTTACCTGCGTTTCGCTGTCTCCCGCCACAAATTTAATAGTAGGAATTTCCCGTTCTAGGGGATCAACTACTTTCACCAAAACCACATCATTGTGTTGGGCAATCTGGCGGATAAATCGGATGACAGTAGCGTCATACCTGCGGAAATCAGAAATCACCACAACCAAATAATCGTGTGTGACAATGTTGTTAATCTTTGCAATCGTCTCATTCAGCGCATCTTCAAATTTTGCTGGCTTGGAATCAACCAACTCATGATTCCGAGTAACCACTTTTTCCAAAAAACGCAGGATATTTCTTCGATCTCTTTTTGGCTGGATGACATCAATCCCGTTATCAGCAAAGACAACTCCACCTACCCGGTCGCCTTGTTTCAAAACCCTAAAGGCAGCTACAGCCGCCAATTCAGCCGCTACCACAGATTTGGTGCGCTTTCGAGAACCAAAAAACATGGAGTTCGATTGATCTACCACAATCAGGGCCGGTTTCTCTTTCTCTTCCGAAAACACCCGAGTATGTGTCTCTCTTGTACGTGCAGTGACTTTCCAATCGATATTTCGGATATCATCGCCTTTCACATAGTGTCGCACCTCTTCAAAATCCAATCCTCTTCCTCGGAGTTTGGATTGGTGTCTACCTCCTAGAATACTTTTAACTTTCTGCTTTCTGGCAATCAAGGAAAAATATTGAGACAGGCGCTCCATTCCCAGCAGCTCTTTGAGCGAGGTGAATACGTCTTTAGGAAAGGAGTTCGGGTTGGACATAGACTTGTTGAGTTAGAATGTGAATCGTGTGAAGTTTGGACGGAAGACCGAAGACGAGAGACGGGAGAAACGCCCGACCGTTCAAGAAAGAAGAACTTCTACCCGACTACTGCGACTACTTTCAATACTTCGTCTAAGACCTGATCAGCAGTGATTCCGTCAGCATTGGCTTCATAACTGAGAATCAAGCGGTGTCTCAAGCAGTCATGCACTACGGCACGTATATTATCTGGCGTCACAAAATCATTTCCGCTCATCCAAGCATGTGTTCTTGCTGCTCTGTCCAAGGCAATACTACCTCGTGGACTGGCACCGAAATCTATCCAGCTATCCAGTTCTTTGGAATATTTATCCGGAAAGCGCGTAGCTGAAATTATATCCACGATATACTTTTCCATACTCTCAGCTATTTTCACCAGAGCGATTTCTTTTCTGGCTTCGAATATTACTTCTGGCGAAAGCGGGGTTTCTTCCTGCGTTTGTTCATGCGATTGCTCATTTCTATTCAATCTCAGAATAGCCAATTCAGATGCATCATCAGGATAACTGATCACTACATGCATGAGAAATCTATCCATCTGCGCTTCCGGAAGTGGATATGTTCCTTCTTGCTCCACGGGATTTTGAGTTGCCATCACCATGAAGAGTGGGTCCATTTTATAGGTTTTTCCAGCGATAGAAACCTGCCTCTCCTCCATCGCCTCCAGCAGGGCAGATTGTACTTTGGCGGGAGCCCGGTTGATCTCATCTGCCAAAATCAAATTGCTGAAAATAGGGCCTTTTTGAAACACAAATTTCTCTTCTAATTCCGGCTGATAAATTTCCGGTCCCAGTGATATCAGAAGGAAGTAGATCTGGAGTAAACTGAATCCGGCTTAGTCCGCAGTCCAATTCCTTAGCTAATGATTTGATCGCTCTGGTTTTTGCTAAGCCAGGTAGACCTTCCAATAGCATGTTTCCGTCCGCCAAAAGCACCAGTATCAAACGCTCTATCAGATCTTGCTGACCAATGATGGAAGTTGACATTCGCTCTTTTAATTCTTGTATGGTTTCGAAGGGAGTCATATGTAGCAGAAAAGTTTATGTATAAAATGGCAGAGTAGTCCCTCAAGAGGACTATTAAACCAGAAAATAACGATGGACTTTAAATTACAATTAATTTAAAAGTTATAAAATACGTAGACCTCAGTTTTTAGGATTGCTTTTCCCGAGATCCACAAAAAAATAGGATAGACTATAGTCTATCCTATTTACTTATTTAAAATCTTTGCGATTAATGGCTACCGCTAGACTTTCTTAGTTGCTCTTCAATCTTAGAAAGGTTGAAAGAGCCCTGGGGTTTGGCTTGGTGGGTATTCTTCCATTGACATCAAGAATTTCGCTGCAAGACCTTCGATCGGAACAAGTACGAATGCACGGCTTAGGAACCAGTCATCGTACACGTTAGCATTATGTTGTGCTTTTTCAAAAGGATCTCTACGTAGGTTGAACAATAGAGGAACACGTAGTTCTGTGAATGGCTCTCTCCACACTCCAAAAGCTTCTCCTCTATTTTCAAGGAATACCACTTTCCAATCGTCGTATCGAGCTGCCACGACCTGACCATCATCATTTACATACCAAAATTCTCTTCTTGGAGAAGTTTCAGTTTTTCCTGATAGGTAATCTAGCATGTTGTAGCCATCTATGTGGTTACGGTATTTTCTACCATTGATAGTAGTGCCTTCTAGAAGTCTTTCTTTCACGTTCGTATCTCCTGCAGCAGCAGCAAATGTAGGCAACCAATCTTCATGAGAAACAATACCATTCAAAGTAGTACCTGCAGGGAAATGCCCTGGCCATTTGATAAAAGTAGGTACTCTGTAAGCACCCTCCCAGTTTGAATTTTTCTCAGAACGGAAAGGAGTTGTGCCTGCATCTGGCCAAGTGTTGTAGTGTGGGCCATTATCAGTGGAGTACATTACGATTGTATTGTCAGCTATTCCTAATTCGTCCAAGACTGCCAAAAGTTCTCCTACGTGCATATCATGCTCTACCATGCCGTCAGAATACTCATCCTGACCAGAAATACCGATATGCTCTTCTTTTACGTGTGTTCTGAAGTGCATTCTGGTACCATTCCACCAAGTGAAGAAAGGCTTTCCAGCTTCAACTTGACGTTTGATGAAGTCTTTAGCCGCTGCTACAGTTTCATCATCGATGGTTTCCATTCTTTTTTTGGTAAGTGGTCCTGTATTTTCGATAGTTTGTCCTCCTTCTCCATCAGCTTTGGTATGCAATACGCCACGAGGACCATAGGTCTCTCTGAATGTCTTGCCATTAGCCATGATCATATCACCTGGATAGTCACGTTGCTCTGGCTCTTCCTCAGCATTCAAGTGGTAAAGGCTACCTAAGAATTCGTCAAACCCATGCATAGTAGGAAGGTGCTCATCACGATCACCTTGGTGGTTTTTACCAAATTGACCTGTAGCATAACCTTGCGCTTTTAATATAGAAGCCATCGTCACATCAGTCTTTTGCCATCCTTCTGCAGCACCAGGTAATCCGACTTTAGTCATTCCTGGTCTAACTGGGACGGATCCACTAATGAAGGCAGCACGTCCTGCAGTACAACTTTGTTGCGCGTAGTAATCTGTAAAAGAAACGCCTTCACTGGCGATTCTATCAATATTTGGAGTCTTGTACCCCATCATACCTCGGTTGTTGTGACTGATGTTCCAAGTCCCGATGTCATCACCCCAAATCACGAGGATATTGGGCTTATCCTGCGCCTGTGCCAAAAAAGGCAAACAGAACAGCAACAGAACAGCTGAGTTGAAAATTGTAAGTTTGTGTTTCATACTATTAATTTTTAAAAGTGATTCGTATTTAAAATTTTACTCTCTATCGAAATAATGGATATAACTTAAATTAAAACTTCCATTTAACAAAAAATACTATGTTAAAATACAGTCTATTCATCTAAAAGTACATAAACGATGGAAATAAACCTTAAAGGGGTTTTAAAATAATTTTTTGTGATTATCCGCAATGATGCTAGTTGCCTTAGATTCTTTGCTTATCTGGTCGGAAGACCGATGACCGAAGACTCCCGCATTGGCGGGACAGGCTGAAGTGACCTCATATATAATTTTGAACAAATTCTAGATTGCTTTTCCCTTTTTGATGGTAGAAAAGAATAGAACAACGGGTATGTCCCATTCAAATTTGTACGCAAAAAAAGGCAGACTCAATCCGAAGAAGGGTCTGCCTTTAAAATACTGTAGAATTTCAATCAAAAGATCGAAAACACTTACTGCTTACCTGTTAATGGACTCCACCAGATGGTTGCTCCATCGCTTTCATTGCTCTTTCGATAGATGCTTTCATACTTAGTGACTCACCACCTTGACTTGGTGGGTAATCTGCTAGAGATTTCAAGTGTGCTTCCAAGAATGGAACTGCAGCGGTAGGTGCCCAGAGCTTTTCTGCAACAAACTTTCTACCTATATATCCCCATTCTTCAGAATCTGGAGTCATCTTCTCCATTGGGTCCATCAATAGATTCACAATGTAAGGGATACTTGGATAGGACTTCTCGTCAAACCAGTTTCCACCATGTTTCACACCAATGTGCATTTTCCAGGCATCTACTCTAATAGCCATCAAATCAGATTCATCATAGTAGAATAATTCTCTACGAGCCGACTTGTCAGTTTTGCCTGTCCATAGATCCAAATTATTATAGCCATCCAAATGCGTTTTGAAGGTAGTATTTCCTAATTTTTTACCTGTCAAAAGTTCTTCTTTCAAATTTGGAGCACCTGCTGCTGCTGCAAGAGTAACATACAAATCCTCGTGACTTTGAATACCATTGGAATAAGTCCCAGCTGGGATTTCATCAGGCCATTTTACTAGCATTGGTACTCTTAGACCACCTTCCCAGGTAGTACCTTTTTCACCACGGAATGGAGCATATCCACCATCAGGCCAATACATCAATTCATTTCCGTTATCTGTAGAATAAATAACTATCGTGTTATCCTCTTCACCCATGTCTTTGATCTTCTGAAGCACTTTTCCGATCAATTCATCATGCTCAATCATTTTTGCACGAACTACATCTTCTTCGGCACGACCTTCGTCCACTGCAGCTTGGATGTATTTATTGGTACTATGAGACCAGATATGTGTTGCCGTAGTATTATACCAAACAAAGAACGGCTTGTCTTCTTTGCTTACTTTATCCAAGTATTTCAATGTTTCATTAGTAACCTCCACATCGATAGTTTCCATACGCTTACGAGTAAGTGGTCCCGTATCGACGATTCGCTGCTTACCAACTTTACCGAATTTCGGATCAACGGTAGGATCATCCTTGTCGGTAGCGTAGGTATGCAATACACCTCTTGGGCCGAACTTGTCTTTATATGCTGGATTTTTCTGACCTGGGTAGTCCAATTCTTCCGGCTCCTCTTCAGCATTTAGATGGTAAAGATTACCAAACCACTCATCAAAACCGTGCATGGTAGGTAAAAACTCATTGCGGTCACCTAAGTGATTTTTACCAAACTGGGCAGTCGCATAACCCTGATCTTTAAGTACTTGAGCTAGAGTAGGATCTACTGCTTGAATTCCTTGAGTGAACCAGGTATACCAATAGTAGTCATACCTGTTCTGATAGGCAACTGTCCCATAATAAATGCTGCTCTACCTGCAGTACAGCTAGGCTGACCGTAATGATCTGTAAACAACATACCATCGCGAGCGATGCCGTCAATGTTTGGGGTTCTCCCCATCATTCCGTGAGTATAAGCGCCCACGTTCCAGTATCCTATATCATCACCCCATATCACGACGATATTTGGCTTGTCCTGTGCTTCCACCAAAAAAGGTGCAAACACCAGAAACAAAATTGCGGTTTTGAAAAGAGAAAATTTGTTTTTCATTTGAATTAATTAAAAGTGTTTCAGTCGACTAAGGTAAATTAAAATATAGAGTAAATTATTTAAATACTTCAATTTTTCATCATTTACCTTGATTGAGTTAAAGTATAAAACATTAATTTACAGTTACATATACAGGCTTATGAAGCTTTTGTTAAATTAATAATTCTAAGCTAAGTGGAGCTGATTATTTTAGCTCGTAAGGATATATGACTTTCCAATCCTTCTGCATATCTACCACTAACCAATTGTATTTGGAAGCATCATCCAAGCCTTTATTTAGCTGTCCAATATGGGAATCGCGGTCATAAGCCACTTCGCGAACAGAATCTGTATGATGCACGATCAATCCGAACCGCGAACCTTCACCTGTGGTAGTGTATTGAAGCATTTGATAATCGCCATCACTATTGCCTCCAGCGAATACCGGTCTTTTCCCTATGTGTCTATAGATTCCTACCGGCTTTCCTCCCTTGTCATCGTTAAAATATAATTCAGGAGTTTTAATCAATTGAGGGTCTGGTAAAGAATCTACATAAGAAAGGCCTAATTGTGAACCTACCACCTGGTAAGGAGGAATTCCATAAGCTTCCTCGGCCCAGGCACGCATGAAGTCTATGCCACCGCCAGAAACTATAAAAGTTTTGAAATCATTTGCACGCAGAAATTCCAGCAATTCTAGCATAGGTTGGAAGATCATTTCATTGTAATGCTTTCCTGTCTTGGGATGAGTAGCTGTTTTCATCCAGTTTTTCACATGAGAATCAAACTCTTCTGCTGACATGCCTGAGTGTGTAATGGCCACCGTTTGCAATAAAGCCTTTTCGCCTCCTGAAAGGAATCCTTTCATATCTCCATCTAACAGCGCGGCGATAGATGCATTCTTTTTCCATTCAGGATGTTCAGGAGCCATTCGTTTAACCTCATCGATGGCAAAGGCCAATTGAAAATACATAGGTTGCTCAGACCATAGTGTTCCATCGTTATCAAAAACTGCAATTCGATCGGCTACCGGTATAAAATCCGGAGAGCCTTCTTTGGTAGTGGCATCCACCCAGTCCAGAATGCGAGTTCGGGGAGCTTCTTCCCAAGAGGCCAAATTCATGGTGGCTCCTGAAAGTTCTTCTTGCTCGGTAGCATTACTTTTACCTTCCTCTGTTGCTTCAGTACAGGAGAAAAACACAAGGGAGAAAAGTGGGGCGGCTATAACAAAACTGGCTCGCCTGACAGAAAATAAAAGGTTAGTCTTCATATGATTTTAATTTATTTTTCAATGGACATCCCGCTATCGGGAGGAGTCTTCAATATTTAAAAATTTGAACATTTTGTATCGATTTTGAATTGGTCAGTTTTATAAAACTCTTTTTTAATTGATATTCTAGAAAAAATAGGGAGAAAATTATGGCACTTTAGTTACTATAACTCTATTTTGCGGTTTATTGCCCGCTAACAAAGGCGAGAAGCTGCCCTCAATTTCTATTGTTCCATGCAGAACCAAATACGATATACCAGCCAAAATCATCGTTTGACCAGGCCACATCTACTCCAGTTCTTATTCCAAATTTCCGAGCGATGAGATAGCGGAATCCTGTACCATAGTTATAGACCAAATCTGCATCAGAAAAAGAAACTTCTTTTGTTACAGCTTTGGCAGCGCCTACGAATCCTACTGTACTCCAGCGTTTAGTGAAATCATACCGTTGTTCCGTTTCCACTACGTAAGTCTGGTCTCCTTGGTAGCGTGCCATTGGAACCCCACGCAATGCTACCCCAGGCTTCAAGTAAAATGGAGCGTCGTCAAACTGAAGTCTCCCTTCTGCTCGTAAACCACTTACCCATTTGGGTGCAAATTGAATATATTTAAATGCTGCAATACTCCAGTTTTGATAGGTATAGTCACTTCCTGTCCAACTGCCGTTCATTCTGAAGTCTGATGTGATATACAATCCTTTATTTGGGGTAAACACATTGTCTCTTTTATCAAATTCCATCGCAATCCCCACACTACTCAGATTATTGTCCAGCGCTTTGTCATCAAAGAAATCCGGAAGCTCCGCAAAGTCAAAATCAGGCCTTACTTGATTATGAAGGTATAAGTACTCTAGTCCTAGGAAGAGTTGAGTCTTTCCAATTTGCCGAAGGATGGAGCCAAAGACAGCGGTCGTATTAAAGTTCAAAGCAAACTTTTGCTCGCCTACCACCGGTATATTTCTAAAGAAATCCATGTTAACATCCCCATAAGCAGCACCAAGCCGATACTTCAAATGTTGCTTTGGGAGGGAGGCTATCCTAAGTGCTCCGGCACCCCAAGTCTTATTGCCTGTATAGCCTACAAAGCCGGCGGTAATATCTGGAGGGATATACTTCCCTAAATCCTGATTTTTATTTGGCTTAATAAAAATTGGGGTAAGCATCACACCAATACCTCCAAAGGCTGGTTCAGTCACAATTTGTGCTACCGGTATAAAACCATGGAAATTGATTAAAAAATCACTTAAGTCCAATTTACCATCTATAGAGTCTTTGAACACCTTCATGCTCAATTTCTCTTTTTCGGGTTTGTCTTGAGCCTGAGCAGAACAAATCGTTAAAACCAATAAAATGAGTACACAATTAATTCTCATTAGGATACATTTAAACAAAATGAAAAGCTATTCAATACCTTATTTTCCAAATCGCTTCTCTATTCCAATACCAATGGAGGTGACATTATAAGCGCTCGCACGAAAATCATGAGTCAAAGACCCCATGGACATTCCCAGCCATTACGGATTTCTACCCCATATTCTATCCCTAAGCGGGTGACAAAATACGTTTCACCTCCTTTGGCAAATTCCCCTCCGAATCCCAATCCGAAACTCCAATGCTCTCCGGGTTTATATGTCCCCATCAGGGCCGGAGCGATAGGACGCTCTCGCTCGATTAGCTGACCCTCATCTTCAGTCTCTATAAAGAAATTTTCATTCAAAAAATCCGTGTGAAGTCCCATCGCGAACTTCTCACTAATCCAATAATTATAGTCTAAGGCAAAAGACGGCACCATCGTGAATTGCTTGTTACCCTCTGCATCTCGTCCTTGACCTATGCGAGCATGAGACAATACAAAAGCCAAACTATGCTTTCCCTCTGCCTCTTCGAGTTCCTCTTGTTCTATCTCAGCTAATTCTTCCTGAGCCATACAAATTGTGGTAGATAAAAGCATGCCTAGTAGCATCGTAAAAATTCTGATGTTTTTCATGTGTTTATAGTTTGTTTCAAAGGTCATCCCAATGTGTGTCCCTTTTAGCCTGCTTGTCTGCCTCATGCAGGTTGGACTTCATTTCAAATAGCTTTTAAGTCTTTAAAAATCAATCTTACTGAATCAATGAAATGCAAAATTAAAATCTAATGGCTAGTTTTCTAAATCAACTATTGTAGATCTAAACCTATTTCTCAACTTACTTATCTGTCTTCCCTCTGCCTATCGGAAGATTTGCATAAATCGCGAGCTGACTATGGTTTTGCTTTCCTGCCAGATTTTTCATCGCATCAGATAAACCTCCCTGATAACGAAGTCCGAAGGCGTTGACCTTGTCTTTTCCTATATACATGCCAATGCCGGTGGCAAACCCAAAATCAAATCTCTGAACCTGATCTCTGATATCTACATCCAACTCCAGATCGCCTTGGGTTAGAGCTGCTTCAAAAACATCCGTAGCCTTCAGCCTAAAAGAAATCTGTGGGCCTAATTCTACAAAGTAAGTTCCCTGAAACGCATAGCGCATGGTAGCAGGAATACTGAAGTAATTAATTTTCCGTGTCACTTCCGAATCGGCATAAAACCCATTGAGGCTTGGGTCTTCTAAGTCATAAGCCGCTATTCCTGCCGCTCCTCTTTGGTACTTTGCCATGAGATCTAAATTCAGATGCCAATTTTCATCAAACTTGTGCGTATAGAACAAGCCTAGGTTAAATGATTTCAAGGGATCCTGTGCTCCTGACATAGACATGTTGTTCCAGCTATAGTCCAAATGAATCCCAAAGAGATTGTCTTCATTATTTAGCTTGTCTCCAAAAATCAAACTCATTATCACCTGCCCCTGTGAGACCGTAGCCACAGCCATGCAGAGTCCAAAAAACAAACAAAATTTAAAGCGCTTCTTCATAAGCAATAATTAGTAAAACAAATCAGGAGTTATAGATGCTAGGATTTCTTTTTGAAAAAGCCTGGGAATCTATAGTTAAGATTCAACAAAAACTGGCTTCTTTTCCCAAAAACTCCTAATTCAGACCTAAGCATCCATCGTTTATCAAATTGATACTGAGCTCCTAAAATCAGGTTAAATGGTGCCGCGACTTTTTTATCCAGCTTATATTCTATCAAGGCACTCCCATCAATTCCCGCTGCAGCATCTTCAATTTTGTCAATAATCTGTTTAGCGACCACTCGCTGGGCTGGCGGCAGTCCCTCAGCCCACTCATTTAGTCTGTCTCTTGCTGCCCCGTCTCCTCACCTGGAACCAAGTTCGAGACAGGGATGCTTCCTTGGGTATCATTTTGGATCACTTGAAAGAACGTTCCGGCCCACACGGACAGATTTCGCTGGGGATTGGAGATGGATGGAATGGTATGCCCAACTCTAAAACTACTGTTGAAGGCTGGAACAGGCTCTACCACCACTTCTATATCCGCAAAATTGTAATTATTATCCCAGGCAAACCAGACTGGTCCTGCTGCTGCAGTCAATGTAGCGCCTAGACCGTAGCTGCTAACTGCGAAATTCTGCTTGGTTTGAAAACCGAAGGGATCAAGAAGTGTCACTTCTGTACTTGTAGTACCGCCTCCGATTATTCCATAAACATTCAGAAAAGGAAGCACCCAAACATCCGGTCGGAAGGAATAGGCATTTGTGGTAGCTATGGTAGGACCAAACTTGATAAATTGACTGATATCAACCAGATCAGAGCCTCCGATTCCTACAGAAGTGCTTTCTATCAAAATCTGTTGTTGCTGTGTAAAATAGATCGCACTGGCTCCCCATGCATAAGGAAGATCGTACCCTCGCTTGGCCGCCCCTGCACCTAGGATAGGAAATACATAGGGATAATCCATATTCTTCAGACTGTCGAAATACTCCTCATAAAGGGGATTGAAAATCTTCTGGGCGCCCTGGGCATAACTCTTGGAGAGAGAAAAATATGCGCAAAGCAAAAGTAAAAGTGATAGTTGGTAGAGCTTAAAATTCTTCATAGCCAAAGGTTAGGTAACTAGCTGGTGTGAAAATGTCTAGATAAAATTAGATTAAAATCAGAGTACTGACTAAAAATTAAGCGATTAAAATCAAAAAAGGGTGATTATTCGCATTTACTACGGGGCACTATGTACTAGAATTACCTCAATATTCCGATTTTTCTAATTTTAGATATGGATTTTAGCATAGCTAGCTCAACCAATTTGATCTAAAATCCTATCAGATACTCCCTAATTGATAACTGAACTTTCTTCCAAAAGAGTATACACCTATAACGACTAATCTAAGGCACTCAGAGGTATTCCCTTATCCCCTTTGCTGCTTGGTTTTAGTAAGAATTTAAAGTCGGCAAATCAGTAGCTTATTCGATGCTTCTCCGATGCTTCTTCGATGCTCCTTCGATGCTCCTTCGATACACTATCGTAGAAAGATCGAAGTTGAATCGATAAAAAATTGGCGTAAAGTCGAATGAAAGCATACTATACGCCGCTCTCTGAGGCTGTCCAATAAGTTATTCGACAAGGATAAATAGGGTAAGGCCAGCGGGATGACTGCAATCGCTTAATAGCTGATACTAATCACATTACTTTGGAAACAGAAAGATTACTACAGCTCTCCATCCCCAATCAGCTTTGCCCCCCTCAGGAGAGGCCAGATTTAATCTAGGACCTACCACAAATTGAGTTTTCTGCTTACCCAGACTGGTCACCGCAGAAATGGTCGGATTCAACCATACTATAGCAGTTGAGGCTTTCCAATTTTGCGTCCACTCCAAGTTACCTCCTATTCCTGCGCCGGATTTCCAGTTATAATTCACAAAAGGCTGAACAAACATCTGGCTTACGTCAGGCCTATCTTCTTTTCCAGCAACCGACCAAAGTTGGTTGATCAAGCCACCAACAGTCCAGCCATTTACCTGTTTCAGCGCTATAGCGGTTGGTCCCATTCCGAATTTCTTGGTGGTCAGATAATCATTCGTTCCTATAGGCAAAAGCAAGGCAGGCCCTACACCCCAAGTCAATTTTTCAGAGTTTTTTGGTGAAAAAAAGGCAGACATCACTGCGTCTCCAAGACCTGATTGCTTCTCTCCCGGAGAAGTGATATTATATTGTGTGACCACCAGGAATCACTATTCTTGTGATCATATTCCAGTCCTTACTCATCGAAATTGGTATCACTGGCTGGATATTCATAGTGTTGCGGCTGCCTTTGAAATCACCTATCCCATAATCTGTATTGTTCTGAAAAGGAACAGATATCAAGGACGCGATAGGGTTGGCTAGTTTCTTGGCAAGTTCTGCAGCATCGTCTTGTGCGAAAGAAGCACTGATTCCGAAGGTAAAAATCAGTGCAGAGAGTAGTGTTTTTTTCATCTGTTGTTTCTTAGGTATCAAAAAAGATCTAACTATATTTTAACAAAATAAAAATTTAATTTTATGTATATCCGCTTTTCTACCAGTAAAGAGGGAAAAGCAATCTAGAATTTGTTCAAAATTATAATTGAGGTTACTTCAGCCTGTCCCGCCAATGCGGGAGTCTTCGGTCATCGGTCTTCCGACCAGATAAGCAAAGAATCTAAGGCAAATGGCATCATTGCGGATAATCAAATTAAATTTTTACCCAATCTCCCCTTCCCTGATTTTTATTTGGTATTTAATCGCGCTTTGAAAAGTTACCCCACCAATTTTTTACTCCAAGTTTCAAGTCTACAGAACACCCTCTCTTAAAATTATTTGAATAATACAGAAAACGGAAATAATTCCTGTCGGGAAAAGCTGGGTAAAGGCTACTATTGTTACTGTTCTATTGACCATCAGTCTTCTCAAAAACATGCTGTAAAAATATCAGGGGCCCTCGTTTCATTATTAGTAAAAACAGAAAGCAGAGTAATATATCAGAATATCAATAGCTAGATTAAACTCTCAGATATAGCATCCATTTACGGATTTCAACTTGACTTTAACTTCAAACATGTCGGGTTTAAAAACATAGCTTCTTCGATATACCATCGGAGTAGCATCGTAGAAAGGTCGACTTGAAGCCTTACCAAAGCTTACCATTCACCACTGCTCCGCCCTAGCTTCTCCTTTGAACTTCCCTAAATCACTGGGAGACGTAAGGGAACTGCAAGGGAGGATTAAGGGAGCATCAAGGGAGATAGTACTGGCTTGATATAAATGAAACACTACCATAAGATGGATCACCCAAGAGTACACCAGATAGATTGACAGCCGGGCATACAGGATTCCCCCGTCTGGGTGTAGTCGAATAGTCTTTTTGACTGGGTGGGATTTCTAATTCCACCCTAATATTCTTACCAATTTGCAATTGGCCTTCCTACCTTACGCCCCTCTTCATCCCGATTCTCGTGACTCGCTCTGAAGAGAGAAGGTGATCGATCCTGCTCCAGATATAGATAAGAGATAAGTAGTAAATTGGTTGTTCCCGAATCGCTTCCCTGCCGATTCGGTTCAGCTCGGGCAAACGAATTCGGGATCTTCGATTTCAATAACTAAAAGGCTTGAAGAAGAAATGGTAAAGTGAATACCTCAAATAACGCTAGGGCATTCAGTTGCGAGCATTACATCACTTTTGAAGCCAGATATCGTTGCACTTCATAGACATCAATGCTTTTATTGAAGCGCTTGCTGACCGAAGGCGTGTCTTCACTCGAAATCCAGATCTTCAGCTCCGCATCCAAATCAAAGGTGCCAGCGGTTTCCAGTGAAAAGCCTGGAAATACTCTTATAAGGCATGGACTTGTACTCCACCTTGCTTCCTGTTAGTCCCTGCACATCATCAAAATAAGACGCTTATCAGTAAACATGAACGTATCCCGAATAAGCTTGAATCCAAGTTCAATCTGCTCTCCTTCTGCTAGCAATCTTCCGAAATCCTTGCTCAGTTGCTCAACAGATACTTCGCTGGCATTGCCTAATATTTTATTGAATAATCCCATGATTTAAAGTTGAGTTGGTTAATTGATCAAATTGAATGTTGTGATAATAAGCACTTAGGCCAGTAGACTTAATTTCACCGCTCTACTGTTCAAAGTCCTGATAATTTGAATACACTCTTAGAAATGGTAGCTGTAAGCTAAAGATTTTATAGCTGGCACATCTAGAAATTGAGCGAAAGTCCTACTCCAGTTGCTGAAAAGGACAGGTTTAGTTTAGTTCTATCCCAGACGGAACTTGCAGGAGCTCTTCTATTGTAAGTATCTACAGCAAATCTGGATTTTTTGACAAAGCTATTTGTAATTGGGATGGTTGCAACAAGCAATCCTGCGCCTATACCTGCGAGTGCCCAGTTTGGCTCACCGCCTGCCACAGCTGCTCCTATAGGCCAGCCAACCATAAACCCTCCCGCAAAACCAATGACTGATGCCAGGGTATAGTTGGACTGTGCGGACTTTATTGATTTGTAAGCTTCTTGGTTTGTTTGCATGATATTCACTAAGTCTCCAAGTTGTACCCTTGTGTCTCCCTGATAAAATTTATACCCCCAAAAACTTTTCCTAATCGTGATGGAATCTTTAGCAACCTGCCCAAAGGAAGCAGTAAACGAAAGGATTAGAAAAGAAAGAATAAGTAAACTTGTTTTCATAAATAAATCAGCTGGATTTAAGCTGAAAAGCTAAACTAATTTCATAATAAATCAAATGCGATTCCTAGAAAAAAGAATGTAAGAAGAAGAAATAAGCAGTAAGGCTGGATCAAATTCCTTATACCTTTGCCCCATGGACCAACAAATCCTTATTGATCTGGTGACTAAAAAAATGCCTTATGGAAAGTATAAAGGCAGATTACTATGCGATGTACCAGAACACTACTTGGTATGGATGTACGGCCAAGGATTTCCAGAAGGCAAACTAGGTATGTGGCTGCACACCCTTTATGAAATCCGACTCAATGGATTGGAAGGAATTCTTGCGGAACTAAAAAAGCGATATGCTTAATCCACCGGATCTCTCTAACCTTGCAAACCATCAAGAAAATATCTAGTCTTGAATAGACATCCGATCAAATCATAACATCTTGCTACGTCCCCTATTCATATTTGCCTGCCTAGCTCTGACTCTTACAAATTGCCAAAAGAATTCTTCTGAAGAAGTCGCAGAGCTGATGGCTAATCTAGAGGACATGGATGGCAATCCAATTCAGGAGTCTGGCTCAGGTAATAAAAGATTGCTGGTGCATTTTTGGGCAACTTGGTGCAAGCCCTGTCTGGAGGAATTGCCGGCATTGGTACGAGCTCAGGATAATTTAGAAAAGAATAAGTTTAGGATTCTACTGGTTTCTGAAGAATCACCTGAAGAAATCACCTATTATTTAGGAAAAAAGAAAATCTACTTGGAGGCTGCCAGGGTATACAGATCCTCTTTCGAATTTGAAAATTCATGCACTTCCTGCCACCTTTATTTTCAATGAACAGGGTGAAAAGGTCTTCAGCAAATCCGGGCGAATAGACTGGGATTCAGAGCAGGAAATACAGCAAATACTAACCCTTCACTAAATGAAGTTTCTCAAAAATACCGCACTGGGAATAATCTTAGCAACTTTATTTTCATGTGCCCAAACGCCGGCAGAAATGCCAGTTCTAGAATTCATTTCTTTTCCTGATAGCAAGCATACTTCTCTTCCTTATCTTTTTGCAGGCTCTGATGGTCCCATAATATCACTGGGTCAAAATGCTAGATGACTCCACTGCCCAGCTTCGTTATACCAGGTTGGAAGAGGAGGTCTGGCAGGAGCCAAAACCAATAGCTCAAGGAAAAGACTGGTTTTTGAACTGGGCAGATTTCCCAGCAATCACTGAAAACAACGGGAATTTACTCACGCATATTCTTCAAAGATCTTCCGGAGGCAAATATTCCTATGACGTAAAGCTGAATCTTTTGGAGAGGGACAATTTGGAGTGGAAAACAAGCTTGCCGCTTCATACTGACTCTACTTTTACAGAACATGGTTTTGTTTCTGCTGTGCCTTATGGAACTGAATCATTCTTTGTCACTTGGCTGGATGGAAGAAATACGGGAGAACCAGCGGGACACGATCACAGTAGCCACGGCGGTGCTATGTCTCTACGAGCAGCTACTGTTAATCTATATGGAAGCATCACAGATGAAGTTATGCTAGATGCGAGAACATGTGATTGCTGTCAGACCTCCACAGCTATGACGGAGAAGGGGCCTATCATAGTTTACCGGGATAGATCAGCTTCAGAGGTTCGGGACATCGCGATTACACGTTTTGCTAATAGTAGCTGGACTTCACCTCAGCTAGTGCATTCTGATAATTGGGAGATTAACGGCTGTCCGGTGAATGGTCCAAAGGTGGATGCAGAAGGTAAAACAGTTGTGGTTGCCTGGTTTACGGGAGTGAATGATGAGCCAAAGGTAAATATTGCTTTTTCCAGTGATTCTGGAGAAACCTTTAGCAAACCTATCCACGTAGGTGGTGAGTTTGTATTAGGTAGAGTGGACGTGGCGCTTTTGGATGATCATTCAGCGGTCCTCACTTGGATGGAAACTGAAAATGAGGTGACTTATCTTAAAGCCGCTAAAGTCACCGATTCAGGTTTGACCAAATCAATGGTAATTACCGAGATGAATGCAGCCCGAAAAAGTGGATTTCCACAATTGGAAGTATCTGGGGAAAAAATTTACTTCAGCCTGGACGGAAATTTCAGAAGAAATTACTCAGGTAAAGTCAGCTAGTATGGCTAGAAATGCTTTTGAGTAACTGGGGCCGTAACAAGAATGTTCGAATAGAGTAAAACAAAAGGCTGTCTCCTTACTGAACTAGCCCCAATAAGTATTTAACTTTTTGAGGGCATATCAATCACTGAAACAGCCTTTTTATAATTCTTTATTATGATTATCCGCAATGATGCCAGTTGCCTTAGATTCTTTGCTTAACTGGTCGGAAGACCGATGACCGAAGACCGAAGTGACCTCAATTATAATTTTGAACAAATTCTAGATTGCTTTTCCCCCTTTACTGGTAGAAAAGCAGATATACATATTCTTTATTTATTCGAATGTGGATTCGTCTTACTTTTTAACTGCCAACTGAATCGATAGCTCAGTCAATTGCTCGTCCGCAATGCTGCTTGGAGAATCGATCATCACGTCACGACCCGAGTTATTTTTCGGGAAGGCGATGTAATCACGAATGGAATCTGATCCACCGAAAATCGCACACAATCTATCAAATCCGAAAGCTATCCCTCCATGTGGTGGGGCTCCATATTCGAAAGCTTCCATCAGGAATCCGAATTGCTTTTGCGCCTCTTCCTCTGAGAATCCAAGATGCTTGAACATCAATTGCTGAGTAGCTCTATCGTGAATACGGATAGAACCGCCGCCAATTTCCACACCATTGATAACCAAATCATATGCATTTGCTCTCACCGCTCCTGGATCTGAATCCAGCAAAGGAATATCCTCTGTCTTAGGAGAAGTAAATGGATGGTGCATGGCATGGTATCGGTTAGTCTCCTCATCCCACTCCAACAAAGGAAAGTCCATTACCCAAAGTGGTTTGAAAACGTTGCGATCACGGAGACCTAGCTCTTCACCCATTTTCAGACGTAGTTCGGAAAGTTGCTTTCGAACCTTATCTGCATCTCCACTCAAGATCAACATCAGGTCACCCTGAGTCGCTCCGAATGCATCTGCCCAATCCTGAAGATCGTCAGCAGAATAGAATTTATCCACAGAAGATTTGATGGTTCCGTCAGCATTGTATTTGGCGTAGACCATGCCTTTTGCTCCGATCTGAGGGCGTTTTACCCACTCAGTCAGTGCGTCAATTTGCTTTCTGGTATACTCTGCAGCTCCTTTCGCACAGATACCAACTACCAGCTCAGCCTGGTCAAAAATGCTAAATCCCTTTCCTTGAGCCAATTCATTTAACTCTACGAATTTCATATCAAAACGAAGATCTGGCTTATCGTTACCATAATATTTCATGGCATCTGCATAAGTCATTCGCTTCACTTCTTCCAACTCCACTCCCTTCACTTTGCTAAACAAATGCTTAGTCAGGCCTTCGAAGGTATTTAGAATATCTTCCTGAGTTACGAAAGCCATTTCGCAGTCTATCTGAGTAAACTCAGGTTGACGATCCGCTCTCAAATCCTCATCACGGAAACATTTTACGATCTGGAAATATCGGTCAAAACCAGAAACCATCAGCAATTGCTTGAAGGTCTGCGGAGATTGCGGCAAAGCATAAAATTCTCCCGGGTTAGTACGGCTTGGTACCACAAAATCACGTGCACCCTCTGGAGTGGACTTAATTAAAACTGGGGTTTCCACCTCAATAAATTCCTGCGCATCCATGTATTTACGAGTCTCCTGCATCATTTTATGACGCAACTGAAGCTTCTCACGAACTACATTTCTACGAAGATCCAAGTATCTGTATTTCATACGAAGCTCTTCGCCACCGTCAGTTTCATCTTCGATGATAAACGGAGGAACTTTCGCAGCATTCAACACTTCAAGTGCAGTTACTTTGATTTCTATAGATCCTGTTGGGATTTTATCGTTTTTGGAAGTCCGCTCGATTACTTTGCCCGTCGCCTGCACCACAAACTCACGACCGAGTTCTGCAGCTTTTTCCAACAATGCTTTTTCGCTGGAGTCCTCTTCAAAAATCAATTGAGTCAAACCGTAACGGTCGCGAAGATCGACCCAGATGAGTCCTCCTTTATTTCTTACCCGCTGAACCCAGCCAGCAAGGGTAACTTCTTGATTAACGTGATCCAGGCGTAGTTCGCCACAAGTATGCGTTCTCAGCATGTTAATTTAGTTTTTTTTGGGATGTCAAAGATAAAGAAATGACAGTCAGAACACAGGAATCATTGGATGATTAGCAATAATTTCAGTGATTTCCTTCCATTTTTCCTGAAAAACCAGACTATTCTTTATGAAAATTGAAATAAGATGAAGACTTGTGATTTATGTAGCTATCAAAAATTACATGAATATCCAAGATAAATACTCCCAGTTCGACTTCGCTCGGTGTCCGCTTGGCTAGTGCTTGAGCATGGAGGGGAGAAGTGCAGTTTTTCCGCTCCTATCCACTTCTTATCTACCCTAATTATATCTCGGTGGTGGAGCGAAGTCGAGGCCTAATGGGAATTCTTAGTCATTGTTTTAATTGCCGAAAATATTTTTTTATGAAATATTCAGGCACTATTCATCGTTGGTATGATAGTTGGAAAGGAGCGATCGAAAGGTTTATACCCCAAAACTTGGATTAAAAGCCCTTTTTTGCTTGATTGAGTTAAATTTCACCTCCCCCAAATAGAATTAGATTAATGAAAAAGATCTGGATAGGAATTGCTGCACTCGTTATCACCATTGGCGCAGCATCTTCACTCCAATTTTTCGACCTGCCTTTTCAGAAAGAAAAGGAAGCTGAGATCGTAGAACCACCGCTCATTGATTCCCTTGCGAAACAGGTGTTTCTTTACGGAATCAACGTCACCGGGTTGAATATTGTAGAAGGAACCGTGAGTAAAAACCAAACTTTAGGGTCTATCCTAGCGCCTTTCAATGTCCCCTATCAGATTATCGATCAGATAGCCAAAAAATCAAAGGAGATTTTTGACGTAAGAGGGATAGCAGCAAACAAGAAATTTACGGTAGTTACTCCTGCTGATTCAGCTCAGGCTGCATTTTTCATTTACGAGCCAAATCCAGCTGAATATGTAGTCTTCAACCTGGACTCCATAGATATTTATAAAGCAGAGAAACCCGCAGAATACAGAACCAAGGAAGCTGGCGGAATTATCAATTCCAATCTTTCAGCTGACATGACTGGTCTTGGAATAACTTATGATATTATTGATCAATTTGCCGATCTATATGGTTGGTCTATTGACTTTGGAGCTTTGCAAAAAGGCGACAAGTTTAAAGTATCCTACCAGGAGAAAGTAATTGACGGTGTAGTCGTTGGCGTTTCAGACATTCAAACAGCTTTTTTCGAACACAAAGGAACCCCTTATTATGCGATTCCTTTTGAGCAAAAGGGAGAAGTAGCTTTCTTCGATCAAAACGGAGACAGCTTCAAGAAAGCATTTTTGAGAGATCCACTGAAATACTCGAGAATAAGCTCTAGGTATAGCCTGAAAAGATTCCATCCAGTTCAAAAACGCTATAAAGCTCACTTGGGTACAGATTACGCTGCCCCAACTGGCACGGAAATCCGCTCTGTGGGAGAGGGGACGGTAATAGATGCCCGTTATACTTCAGCAAATGGTAATTATGTAAAGATCAAGCATAACGGTACCTACACTACCCAATATTTACACATGTCTAAAATTGCCAAAGGCATAAAGCCTGGAACGCGAATTAAACAAGGTCAAGTAATTGGATATGTGGGAAGCACTGGCTTGGCAACTGGCCCGCACCTTTGCTTTAGATTTTGGAAAAATGGCAAACAGGAAGATTGGTTGAGAGAGAAGATTCCACCTTCCGAACCTATTTCATCTGCTAACAAACTTGCATTTGAATCTACCAAAGCTGAATATATGGATAGATTAGCAACTATTATTATTCCAGGTGAACCAGCACGATTAGTGGCCGAGACTCCAAAGCCAGTTGTAGCAGGTAAAAGCGAATAGAATTTCAAACACATCATTTCAAAAGCGCAGGTCTTCGGTCTTGCGCTTTTTTTTAACCTCAAACTATACAAAGGTTTCGCAGAGAACGCAACTAATTTGGATTTGAGTGATTCAAATTATCCAGTAGCACTCTCTGCGAAACCCTCTGCGTTCACCGCGGTAAATAACATTTACGTAACTTGCAGCCAGAATCCATTCTAGATTTCCAGTGGCAGAAGATCAATACATACGAATCAATAAATACCTGAGTGAAGTTGGATTTTGCTCTCGACGCGGAGCGGACAAACTTCTGGAAGAAGGTCGAATTACAATCAACGGAAAAGCCCCTGAACTTGGCACTAAAGTAGGCCCGACCGATGTAGTAGCTGTGGATGGGGAACCCGTAGGAAAGCCAAAACAAGTACATACCTATATTGCTTTTAATAAACCAGTAGGAATAGTAAGCACCACTGACACTAAAGGTGAAAAGGACAATATCATTGACTACATTGGCCATCCACAGCGGATTTTTCCAATTGGCCGACTTGATAAAGACAGTGAAGGATTGATTTTTTTAACCAGTGAAGGAGATATTGTAAATAAGATTCTCCGCTCCAAAAACAACCATGAAAAGGAATATATAGTAACTGTAGATCGACCGGTGAATGATGAGTTTATCAGGTTGATGGGAGCCGGAGTACCCATACTAAACACAGTGACTGACCCTTGTAAGGTAGAACGCATCAGTAAATTCAAGTTCAGAATTACCCTCACTCAAGGACTCAATCGGCAGATCCGGAGAATGTGCGAGCATTTTGGATTCAAAGTAGTACAGCTGAAACGAATCAGAATAATGAATGTGCACTTGGATATTCCAGTTGGAAAATGGCGTGATTTGACTGATAAGGAAATGTCAGAAATCAATGATATGATTTCCGATAGTTCGAAGACTTTTGATTGAGGGTATTAACCGCTGAGTCCACGGAGGACTCGCAGAGGGCGCAGTTTTCATTCTTTCTGCTGTACTGCTTTTCCAGAAGCACGTTATTATGAATTCTCGATCTCGAGCTATACTCGAGCTATATAGGTACTCAAACTGACAGGTCATTCGTTGTGCTGCTTCTCCAGAAGCTGCACTTATCCGCGTAAAAAATGCTGCTTCTGGAAAAGCAGCATCACTCGAAATACTAGAAACTATTTCTGATAAACCCTTACATAATCCACTACATATTCTTTAGGAAAAGTGGTTGCGCTTGGATCACCACCATTGTTACCTCCAATGGCAAGGTTTAACAATATATAATGAGGCTGATGAAAAGGGTTAAAACCATCAGGATTGATAGTTCTCGCTAGATCCACCTCATTGAGTAATTCATCATCAAGATAAATTTTGATGGATTGTTCAGTCCATTCCATTCTCCAGAGATGGAATTTATTTGGCCAATCTGGGTCTTTTTGCAAAAAGTCGGTGAATGGGATTTTAGCGTTATCCCATTTTGCATTGTATTGCCCTTCGTCTGCCCAAGCTGCATTTGCCAAGATGGTAGCTTCCCCTTTCACCCTATAATATTCCATTACATCGATCTCACCGTTTGATGGCCATGGTTTGGAAATCCCTAATGTCCATATCGCAGGCCACATCCCCATAGATGTGTCGATTTTAGCCCGAACTTCCATGATTCCGTACTGAAACTCATACTTTCCACGCGTATTGATACTGGATGATGTGTATTCTGCAAATTTCCGATTTCTCTTCCAATCCTTACTATCCGGATCAAAATTGGGATTATTGAGTTGCTCTCTTTTTCCAGTGATGATTAGCTTTCCGTCTTTTACAGTTGCATTTGGTTCCTGGTACCATTGCAGCTCATTGTTTCTCTTGAAACCATTTTCAAAAGACCACAACTCTGGGTTAACCTGACCTGAGTTTTCAAATTCTTCCTGCCAGACTAATTTATAGCCAGCACTTGTAGGATCGAATTGCGCTTGAGCTACAGTAGCAACGCCAAGAGAAAATATTAGAAAGAAAAGTTTGTGCTTAATCATTTTAAAGGATTTTGGGTTAAAAGGGAACGATCAAGATAAGCCCAAAATCTATTCTACAAAAGGTAATTTATTTTAGACTGGACACGCCAGCAATATCATTTGATCAATAAAAAGTATAATTAATAGCACAAAAACGGATTCTGATATACCTTTGTGCCAAATGCTTAAAAGCACACTTTACATATGGCTTTGCGCTGTTCTAATCATGAACAGCATGGTGTATTCGGTGATCAAAGTGAGTTTCACGATGAATCAGAAATACATCATAGACAATTTCTGTATCAATACAGACAAGCCAATGATGAACTGTGATGGAAAATGTTACCTCGCGACAAAGCTCAAAGAGGAGCAAGAAAGACAGGAAAACACCCCGGCCTTAACCTTCAATCAGGACTTTGGAGTGTATATTTCAAATTCAGCTTTGAGCTATCAGCATCCTTCAAATTCCACTGAGCCTTTTGCTCATCAATCTTTTTACCAAAACTGGTTTGGCCAAACCAACACTAAAGAAATCGACCATCCGCCCCAGGCGTGATTTTTTGATCGAGTAACAGATTTCTTATAAATATATGTTTATCCGCAAGGATGCCGGAAGCATTAGTTCTTTGCTTTGGTAGACGGAAGACCAATGAAGGGGGACCAAAGTGGCCCTGAGGCTAAAGTCCATCAAACACTAGACACTCTTCCCATTTCATTGACAAAAGCGGATTTAAACCACAAAATTTCAACTCATGCGATTTCAATTCCCTGCTTGGCTAGGGTTGGTCTGCGTGTGTGGCTTAGTTTCCTGCGGGACTACTGAGGAAAACCCTATAGATGGGCCCACTCAGATTTCTTTGGAGGCACCGGATTATTTTCCGGGGAATATTGCCATGCCCACCGACAATCCGCTAACTGAGGAAGGAGTGCAACTTGGGCGGATGCTTTTCTATGAAAAAAAGCTTTCGTCTGATGGTACTGTTTCCTGTGGCTCTTGCCACCAGCAGCAAAAAGCCTTTTCTGATGGCAATCAATTCAGCTTTGGCATCAACAACTCCAGAGGTGATATGAATGCTATGTCACTTTCCAATCTTCACTGGCAAAATAAATTCTTCTGGAATGGCCGGGCTGCCTCGCTTGAAATACAGGCGGTACAGCCGATCGAAGATCCAAGGGAAATGAATCTTCCAATAGAAGAGGCTGTAAATAGGTTACAAGCTGATGGTCAGTATCCAATTCTTTTCAAAAGTGCTTTTGGCACGGAGGAAATCACTCCGGAACTGATAGGGAAAGCGTTGGCTCAGTTTGAGCGCACGTTGGTTTCTGCCAATTCAAAGTTTGATGCCTGGATCAGAAATGAAGTAGAACTTACCCCTGAAGAAAAATTGGGTTTGGAGCTTTTCTTCACGCATCCTGATCCCAAGCTGCAGCTTCGCGGTGGGAATTGTAGCGATTGTCATCTGGGATTTCTTACGGCAGGGGATCCAAATGGAATTGCTGGCTTTCACAATAATGGTCTGGATACGGAAGAAAACCTAGCTTCAGGTCTGATGGAAGTCACATCCAATGCCTTTGATAAGGGAAAGTTCAAAACGCCCAGCTTACGAAATATAGCCCTGACAGCTCCCTATATGCATGATGGTAGATTCAGAACTTTGGAAGAAGTACTTGATCACTACAATGATCACATTCAAAACAGCAGTACGCTGGATGTGTTGATTTTGGAAGCCAGCAATGAACTTCCAAACGGCTCCGAAGCCGTGAAGCTGCATCTGAGTGAGGAAGAAAAAAAAGCAATTATTGCTTTTCTCCACACACTTACGGATCAGCAATTTATAACCAATTCAAAATTCTCTAATCCTTTTAACTAAAATGAAAAATCTAATTTATATAGCACTTTTCTCTTCATTGGCTCTCTTTTCTTCCTGTAAAGACGAGGAAATTCCAGCCACCATGGCGATGGACATTACCATGGAGCACGTGCTAGATGGCCAAACTTTAGAACTTAATGGAAAGTCATTTACTCTTCCTTCTGGTGAAGATTTCACTCCGAAAAAATTCAAATACTACATCTCGAATGTAGTACTCACCAACACTCAGACAGGAGAAATGTATGAGGAAATGGATAGCTACCACCTCATCTCTGAAGACGGAAACAAAAGCATTGACCTGGGAATGATCCCTTCTGCCAATTACAACCAACTGACTTTCTCCATAGGCGTGGACGAAGTGGCAAATGGTAAGACTGACCAGACCGGCGATTTGGATCCTAACTCCGACATGGCTTGGAACTGGAACACAGGTTACAAATTTCTGGTGCTCGAAGGTGAATTCACAAACAAAAACACCACTGAAAGACAAGGACTTATCATGCATATTGGCACTAATCCTAATTTCCAAACTATCACTCAACCGCTCACAGGAGTCAGAGCTGGCAAAGCTACCTCTTTAATCCTTGCTGCTGATCTGGATGAGCTATTCAAAGATCCGAACACCCTTCAATTGAGCGATTTGGAGAGTACTACGATCATGTTTGGAGAGATGGCTGCCAAAGTTGCTGAGAATTATTCTGAAGGTTTTATCACTGTGAAGTAATTCCTATCCCGGGGGCTTTATCCCCCGGGTTTTAGTATGAAAACCTATCAGAAATTTCTTCTGCTAACAGCCATAAGCCTGGCAACCGCCTGCGCCCAGGATGTAGATCCTACAGAGCCAATCAGTGCGGTCAATTACTTTGTCCCTAAGCTATCTCCTACCCTTCAGGTAGCTGGATTTCCACAACCGGAGCGGAATATGATTTCAGTAGAGGGTGTTGACTTGGGTAAAAAGTTATTCTTTGACCCAAATCTATCTGCGAATGGCAAGGTTTCCTGCGCCAGCTGCCATAATCCAGAATTGGCTTTTACCGACGGAGTGAGCCTAGCTGAACATGGTGTTTCGGGAGAAAAATTGCACCGCACAGCTCCGGCGATTTTCAATCTGGCCTGGCAAACTGAAGGATTATTCTGGGATGGCGGCGCACATGATTTGGAGTCTTTGAATTTTGGTCCACTGACTCATCCAGACGAAATGGGAGCCGATCTTGACGAAATAATTACATATCTGGAGCATGATCCTGCATACAAGAAGCAGTTCAAAGTAGTTTTTCCTGAAGAACAAATTGAAAGTGCACAAGTAAGCCGGGCGATTAGTCAATACGTGAGAACGCTGATTTCCCAAGATTCCAAGTATGACCGCTGGCAAAGGAAGGAAGAATCTTTGACTGATCTAGAGATCAAAGGATATCAGCTTTACCAAAAAAACTGCTCTAGTTGCCATCAGGAGGGGCTTTTCACTGACCGAAGCTTTCACAACAATGGACTAGACAAAACCTATCTCAATCCTCCAGAACTGGAAGGTTTGTACCAAGGTCGTTTTAGAATCACCTCAAATCCTCAGGATATGGGAGCATATAAAACTCCAACCCTTCGCAATATTGCCCTAACAGCACCATATATGCACGATGGAAGATTCCAGACTTTGGAAGAGGTGCTCGACCACTATCAAAATGGCATCCAGCTCAATGAATCGCTGGCTTCACAATTAACAAATGGAATTGCAATAAATCAGCAAGAACGAGAAGCATTGCTTGCATTTTTGGCTACTCTGACCGACTCCCTATTTATTCATAATCATCATCCAAAATCAAACTGATGAAATCATTCTTCAAGAAAATAACACTTCTAAGTTTTATCTGCATTTCATTTCTCGGAATGCAAAAAAGCTATGCTTGCGATAGCTGCAATTTCTTCGAGTATAGCCTTCTCCAAAACAAAAGTTATTTGGGAGTATTCTATAGATACAGAGGCTTCAATGACTATAAAAGTTATACTTCCATCACGCCGGCTACCCAAGCCGTTTTGACTTATCCACAGCAGCAATCGACTAAGTTACTACCTGGGAATTATCCCATTATCATGCATGAGCCTGAGGGAAACAATCTTTATGTGCAAAAATCAAAACAAGACTTTGAAACCTATCAAACCGTCGAGGTGAGAGGGAATTTTACTGTAAAAAATAAATGGAACTTCACGGTAGTATTGCCTTATGAATTCAACAAGGTGTACTATGAAAATTACCTTGACCTTCCTAACCCTAGCCGCGACACTACCTTGTTTGTTCAAGGATGGGGGGATTTGACTTTGGCAGGCGACTACATTTGGATGGTTTACAATCAAAAATCCAGACATACCATTCGCCCAGGATTTGCCATGAATTTACCAACAGGACAGGCTTTGGTTCGGTCAGATAATGAAAACCAGGATTACTTTGACCCCATCATACAGCCTGGGAAAAATGCTTTTGCATTTATACCACGATTAAATTATCAGTGGTTTCTAAACAATCAAGGCGTAAATGCGGGAGCAAGCTATCAATTCAGTACCGAGGGAGCTCAGGACTATCAGGCAGGCAACAGTTTTAATGCTTACGCGATATATTTCCATCAATTCCAGGCTAGTGAAAAAGTGCTTTTAGCTCCCAATGCAGGAGTATATTATGAGGCTTCGCAAAAAGATCTATGGGATGATGTAAAGCAGGATCTTACAGGTGGAAAAGTAGCTTTTGCGCAGATCGGAATGGATTTTAATATCATTCAAACTACTTTAAATTTAGTATACCAGTATCCCATTTCCCAAAACCTAAATGGTAACCAGATCATGCATTCGAGCAGATTGAGTGTGGGGATTGTCAGGAATTTCAAGCTATAACCAATATAGAGTTGTACAACAAAAAAGAGTCCCACAAATGCGGGACTCTTTTTACAGGTTACTATTCACATCAATCACGTATTACAACGTATCAACTTTCTTCTTCCTCCCTGTATAGGTGAAGGAGGTTTTTCCTACCCTAAGTTCGGTGCGTCTATTCAACTGGTGCATCGCTTCTGTACAGCTGATAGAATTACAATCATTGACTGGTTTAGTCTCTCCGAACCATGTCTCTTCCATTCTATTGTCTTCGATTCCTCTCTGAATTAAATATTTCTTAACCACATCGGCTCTACGCTCTGATAGCGGTTTGTTGTATTCGTCAGAACCTCTTTGATCTGTATGCCCTTCTATGTATAACATTAAGTTTGGCATACGCTTCAACATAATCGCTGTACGTTCTAGCTCCTTCTTATGCACTGATCTCAACATTGATTTATCAAAGTCAAAGTAGATTGTCGGAATCGCTGCAAGCTCTTTTTGTATATCTTCAAAAAGAGTTTCTGGATCGCAGAAATTTAGGTCTTTAAAGCTCTCAGGAATTTCGTATCCTTTGCTTGGATCAGGGAATGCCTCCAAAATAAGCTCTGATCGTCTATTCATTTGATGATCAGCCTCATTACATGGCTTACCATTTCCACAATCATTCACCAATTCCTGCTCACCGAACCATTCTAGTCTGATTCTATCGGCAGAGATATTATGCTGCGCCATGTACTCAGTCACCGCTTTTGCTCGGTTATTAGAAAGGATAATGTTATACTCATCGCTTGCTCTTGAGTCAGTATGCGAAGCAACAAGTAAATCCAGGAATGGATATTTGTTCATCATCTCCCCTAGTTTATCAAGAGCTGGTTTTGCATCATCTCTAATTTTAAACTTATCCAAATCATAATAAACTATATCGACATATACTGGCAATTGGTAAGGAATAGCGATTAAAGTATATTCCCTCTTCACCGTATCTCCTTCAAAACCCTTCGTTGTAATACTCTCGTCAGTCACGCTGAAGTATCCTGGCTTCGAAATTACAATTCCAAAGTCACTATCTGGCTCCAGTTCGGCTAGAAGCTCACCAGTAGCTCCTCTAGTAGTCTGCACATTACCATTTTGAGTTTTATCTCTTAAGGTAGCCATGTAACTATCCGTGATGACCAAACCTTCACAGTCAATTACTCTTGCTAGGAATTGCTTATAAACATCTTGGATAGTGTATATATCATCGAGGCCTTGTCCACCTTTTCTATTAGAAGAAAGATATACTTCCTCCTTACCTTTTTCATTTAACACTTCACGATATGCAAAATCATCAGCTAGGGAATTAATAGGCATTCCCATATTTTGCACATTGCTAAATTGGGTAGCAGTGTAATCAGACTGAAACACATCCATTCCCCCAACACCTGGATGTCCAGTTGAGCTGAAATAAAACTTATCATCTTTTCTGAAAGCATGTGATTCATTACCCGAAGTATTGATGGTAGACCCTAAATTAACAGGATCTCCAAATGTCATGTCAGCATCATAGGTAGCATAGTACAAATCCGTTCCACCCATACCACCTGGCATATCGGAAGTGAAATACAACCTCTTAGCTTCCTCATCTACATAGGGGTTCATTACAGCGTATTTAATAGAATCGTTGAAGGGAACTGGGTAGAAACCTTCCATCGTTCCATCTTCATTCAATTTGCTGTAGTAAATCTCTGGCTGAACAACAATATCATCTCTCTTCTTAATTTTTTTAATATCTCTTGTGATAGAGTAGAAAAGAATACCCTGTCCCTTATCATAGCTTGGATCAGAGAAGTTGTATGTTCCTGGCACATTTGAAACAAGCTCAGTTACATTTCCGGTAGTATCTTGCTTGTAAACTGAAAAATATTCGCGATCTGTATAATCACTTTTTTCATCACTGAAGTACTTATTCTTAGCATCAAACCTTAAGCTTGGCATTTCACTAGGATAAATTCCTCCTCGATCCGAAACGAAATATTTATTTCCATTTGAATCTACAGCCAAATCAAAATCCGAACCTGTAGAATTTAAACCTTCAGCAGGTTCTAACTTAACCTTTCTCTTACTCTGAAGCGTCAATAATTTAGCAACGTCCAAACTATCTGCCGATACTCCTTTAGCTTCTATGATACTTACTGCCTCTTCAAAATTATCTGTTAATTGAGCAGCTCTAAGGAACTGTGCATAATCAGAATTAGTCGCTTCATCATATCCTACTGTAGTCTTCCACCACTCATAAGACTTGTCATAATCACGGATGATATCCTCTGCACCAGCTACTTTTTTAGCAGTTTCATAATTTGGCTTATTAGCATAGGACTGCTCATACACTTCCAAAGCATGGGTGTAGTTCATCAACTCCATCTGCTTGTCGGCATATCGGATTTTGCTTTTCTGCGCTTCTGTAACTCCAACTGATCCAAAGATCATGGCTGCGGTAATACTGAGTATTGTAAATGTCTTTTTCATAATCAGAACCATCTTTGGTTTTTCATTACTGCTGTTTTTGGAGTGATATAGTAACCTACAGATAGCTCATGAGAGTTATTTCTGTAGTTGCTAAGCACATTGAGGTTATGGTCATAAGCATAACCTAATCTTAAACGCTTGGTAGCGTAGATCTCAACAATCGCCGCAACTGCATTTCGACTGTTTAGATTCTCCTGCAAATTATCATTCCAGATCTTGATATTACTTCTGTAAGACCCTCCTACCCAAATCCTCTCAGCGAATAAAAACATCGCATTGATATCATAGTTGGTAGGAGCTCCTTTGACTTCCTTAATTAAGAAGCTTGGCTTGAATTTGACAGTTTTGCCCAAATCAAACAGTGCTCCTGCGGTTAAATAATAGTGAAAATCATGATAGGCTAAGGCAACATCTTCTTTCTCCAGTGACTTCTTACCAATCATGTTGTAAACACTAAAACCTGCATAGAACTTTTTAGTGTTGAAAAACAAGCCTGAATTCAGGTTTGGAGTGGTTAGATTGATTCTTCCATCAGGAATTTCGCTATCAGGATAGTCATTAGGATCTAGCATACTTCCATCAATGGAATATTGTGAAAACCCTGCACTGACTCCTAGCCCTAATTGACTATTAGCTCCTGTCTGTATACGATACGCATAGGTCAACAAGCCGCCTGTGGTTTTTTGTCGGTCCTAAGTTGTCACTCAGAAACGATACCCCGAATCCCATTGTCCCTTCGTTAGCAGACAAATCTGCTGTAACTGTGAAGGTCTCGGGAGCCCCAGGGAAATTAACCCACTGGCTGCGGTAAAGTAGACTGAATGTAGCCCTCCTGTTTATAGCCTGCATACCCTGGGTTTATATGTAACCCGTTAAAGATATACTGGCTGAACTGCGGAAGCTGCTGTCCAAAAGTCCCCCCGGTGGCCAAAATGGCCACCAGAAAGGTCATTCCAATGATTTTAAAAGTAGTTTTCATATGCTTATTATTTTCTTCCTGTCTGCGGACCAATGATTAGTTTTTAATTACTTGAATCCAACCTTTGTACTCATGTTCTCGACCACTTCTATCTACACCTTTTAGTATGTAGAAGTAGGTACCCGCTGTCTCGACCTGGAGCGTTCCAATCATTTTGATAATTCTTCTGCTCTAGAACATGGTCACCATATCTATTAATGATAGTTATCTCTGTGCTTACAAATATATTAATTCCTTCTATTTCAAAAGTATCGTTATCTCCGTCATTATTAGGAGTGATCACATTTGGTATGTGGAATGGCTTAATTGTATTCACATCGTCATCCTGATTATTAGATTCATCTATGTCATCTTCTTCAGAATCTATAACTACTGTATTTGTGATAATACCAGGCGTTTCTGCTTTCACTTTAACTCTTATAGTAATGGCAGCTCCAGCTTCCAGTGTAGGGATTGTCCAAGTAATAACGCTTCCTGACACATTATCACTAACCGTAGCATTTGTACTATTTGCAGTTACAGTGTTACTGATGTAAGTCACTCCAGCAGGAAGGTTATCTGTCACAACCACATTCGTCGCAGGCGTATCTCCATTGGTGATGACGATCTCATACTCAAATTCGTCACCTTCAAATATTTCAGCATCAAAGGATGTTTTGGTTACTCCAAGATCCACTTCATCATTCATCAATCTGAATACAACTAAGGCATCATCTTGGTTATCTGGGAATGCTGTTTCACGAAGAGTATACTTCAAGGTATATTCTCTTGCTTCGTTCACTCGCTGGGATCAAGCTCAACTCTCCATTTTCATCGATCAATAGACCTACGATCCCGTCAAGTTCTGTGAATTCAAAGTCCACATCAGCAGGATCAGGACGCTGACCTTCAAGCAGATCATTGTCAAGAATATTTCCTAGAAGCCCGCCGAAGCTCAAGAAGTGTGTACCGAAGTCATCGTCATTAGCGATAATTCTAACCTCAGCTTCTAGACATCTGATTCCGAAGTCCATATCAAGGAATACAACTTCAGATGCAGTGGCAGTTCTTGTATGAGAGTTATCAGTCGTTACACCACATCTAGTTTCAAATCTGATACCTTCATTGATACCTTGTGTTCTAGCACCTGGATCTGGTAAGATCTTAATCAAACCTGTATCTCTAATGAATACAGCTTGCTGACTTAAGAATTCATCAACTTCAATAGTTGCTGTATAGTCCCCTAGCCCAGCTTCAGGTCTAGATCTCCAGTATCCAAGGATACCGATAATTACATCATCAGTGTAGCCGTTAGGTCCAGTGACAATGATATTTGCACTTTGATCATTACCGAATCCAGCTTTATTCAATTCGCCTTCATTCTCAGGACCGTCATATCTACCATCACCATTTAGATCAAACCATTCCCATTCTCTAATACTGATAGGAGTACTGTTTATAGGATTCTTAGTTACCTGATCATCGTTATTTGCATCGAACCATTCGTTCTGTATTCCGTCGCCGTTCAAGTCAAACCATACAAAGTCTCCAAGAACAATTCCGTCATAGGTTTCGTAGCCGAAGTCATGTGTTTGATACTTACAAGTCTCGATTAAGGTGAAGAACAAGGAACTTTCTACTGGATACAATCCTCTAGCACCATTCAAGTTTGCATCCTGTACTTGTACCAGGGTATTGACCAGGAGCGAAATCTTTAAATGTATAGCGACCATCAGCACCTGTCACTAAGATCAGGATATCACCAGGGGTAGATTCTTGTGGAACCAAAGTAACTGGCACACCAGCCAATGGCTCACCTGTCATGTCGTTGTATACAATGCCAGTTATTAAAGTACCATCAACACAGGCAACTTCTACCGTTTCCATAGCTTCAGCTTCAATCTGTGGCCCTCCTTCTATAGGATTAGGCGCTTTCGCTGTAGCCAAGTTAACAATCGGCTGCTGTGATGCTATATCTTCTATCGTCACAGAGTAGGTCGTAGTAAAGGACTCAGATTCACCTGGATTTAATACCTCAATGGTATTTTCATAGCCAGTCATCGGGTCGGAAATCTCAACGTTAGAAAGGTTTACATTTCCACTATTTTTTACCGTCAAGGTATAAGTAATCACTTCTCCCTCTTCTGATACAGTTTGCTTATCTGCAACTTTCACAAGTTCAAGCATTGGCATAGGGGTAATTGGTGTGGTCACCTCATCCTCATCTTTAGGATCTTCTTCTCCTGGACCATCCCCAGTTACAATACCTGTATTGAGCACCGATCCTCTATTCACATCAGCCTGAGTCACTACATAGTCTGTATTTACAGAAGTAGATATTCCAGGAGCCAATACTCCGACATTTTGATCAAGTCCAGTCAATGGATCCGTAACCATCACATCGGTCAAGGTTACATTACCAGTGTTCGTCACTGTCAATGTATAGGTGATTACATCACCTGCACCATCTATCTCAGCTCCGTTGTCTGATTTCACAATCTGAATCATTGGATTCTGAGGAATCACAGTGATTGTACAGTCTCCTTCACACTCAGGATCTGTTACCTCTGGACTTACAGGAGTAGGATCGGATGAATCATCAGTTACCTTATCTCCTTTTGGAGTTGTACCCGTAGCCAGTGCCACGTTAGATACCAATCCTTTGTCTATATCACTCTGCGTCAAGACGTATGTTGCAGTGAAGGTCGTGTTGTCTTCAGCACCAGGAGCAAACGTTGCTATAGGTCCTCCAACTACAGTTACTTTCTCATCTTCAACAGTCACATTCGTCAAGGTTACGTTTCCAGTGTTTTTCACCGTGAAGGTGTACACTATAGTCTCACCCACCTGAGCAAAGCCGTCTTCGTTGCCATCCACAAATTCACCGTCTTTCAACAGCTCGATCATTGGATTCTGAGGAATCTCAGTGATTGTACAATCACCCTCACACTCAGGATCTGTAACCTCTGGACTTACTGGAGTAGGATCAGAAGAGTCATCAGTTACAGGTTCGTCATTAGGATCAGTTCCCGTTGCTGTCGCAAGGTTGGAAACTAGTCCCATATCAAGATCTGCCTGAGTCAAGACGTAGGTCGCGGTGAAAGTCGAATTGTCACTAGCTCCTGGAGCCATGCTCGCAATTGGACCGCCCATCACGTCTACTTTATCATCTTCTACAATCACATTTGTCAGCGTCACATTTCCTGTGTTGGTCACGGTGAAGGTATAGGTGATCGTCTCTCCTACATTTCCGAATCCATCCTGATTCTCATCATTGAAAGTTCCATCCTTCAAAATCTCAATCTCTGGATTCTGTGGAATCTCTGTGATCGTACAGTCACCCTCGCACTCAGGATCCGTAATCTCTGGATCTACTGGAGTAGGGTCAGAAGATTGATCTTCTACAGGATATCCTCCTGGGCCTTCACCTCTTGCCGTAGCAATGTTAGAAACTAAGCCTTTGTCAATATCCTCCTGAGTTAAGACATAAGATGCTGTAAAGGTACTGTTGTCATTTTGACCTGCTCCCAAATTGATTGGGCCACCTTGCACATCCACTTTGTCATCTTCAATCGTAACATTGGTCAGCTCGATATCACCTGTATTGATGACATTGAAGGTATAACTTACCGTTTCACCTACTTGAGCGAAGCCGTCATTATTTCCATCTACAAACACTCCATCCTTCTCAACTTCAATACTTGGCGTCACTACCAATACGGTAACAATTGCAGTATCACAGTTTGTTGGATTAGGATTTGTACATATTCTTATATTCTAATGTATAGATACCACTCGGTGTACCTGGAGTTACTGATATAAGACCAGTTTTGACATCCAATGTCAATACACCTGGATTACTTTCAGTTACCAAAGTGATGGTCACATCACCTGGGGTAGTCAAACCAGTATTACCATTCAACTGATCATTGTCCAATACATTCACAATGTTTGTGAAGCCCAATTCAGCTACCACTGGAGTTCCAGTCATATCGTCGTCTACCGCTAGCGGTGGATTTGGATTAGGATTACATTCAGCATTAGCACCTGGGTAAGTTACATCAGTAGTTACTTCTGGATTAATTTCGAATCTTACGGAAGCACCATCTCGTACTGCTGCAAATCTAAAGTCACCAGCTACCCACTGACCATTCTGAAGATCCCATCCTGGCCACTGCGTTGCAAAGCCATTTTCATCAACTTCTGCTCCTGGGAACAACATCTCTCCTTCGAGTCCAAGGTTCTCAAACCTAACAATCTCGTTTCCATTCTTATCAATCCAAATCATGGTTACTGGATTTGGTCCAGGATCTTCAGGTAGTAACTCAAGGTTGATACCTCTTAAATCCCATCGGATGTACGGAGCGTCATTTAAACAGAAAGTTTCAAGAGCTTCTAACTCAAGTCCTAAGTAAAGTGCGGTCTCCTGATCCTCATTAGATTTCACTTCTTCTCCACCAGCCAAGGCTGTTGCAAAAGCAGTATTGGTTACGCTCTCAAATTGAAGATCACCAGCTACAACATTATATGTTGCTGTCGTGCTAACGCTCTCTCCAACTCCAAGGTCACCTAGAATCGGTGCGATATTGGCAATCTTATCATCAGTAACCTGAATTGGGGCTGTTAAAGTAACATTACCTGTATTGGTCACTGTGTACTTGTACTCAATCTGATCACCCACTTTCTCATAGGTAGTTGTACCCACAATTTCCTTGTTGATCAATAGACTTACGTCTTGAGTGAAGCATGCTCTTGCATCTGCAGAATCTTCAAGAATTACCTTATATTCTTCTTCAACCGCGATTTGGTCATTTGGAGACTGCTCTTCTTCAAAGTATTCTCTTACCTCAGCAATAGCTGTGTTTTCATAACAACCGCCATCGATCAAGTCTTGAGTAATCTCTACAATCACTTGACGGGTATCCTGTGCTTGAGGAGCAAGCTCTTCAACTATCCAGCTTTCACCCGTAGTCACATCTTCTACATAAATATTGAAGAGTGTCACATTACCTGTGTTGGTCACGGTTATGTCGAAGATTACCTCACCCTCGAGTTTGTCATCATTTGATGCTACTGTTTTGGTGATTGTGATGCCACTTTCCTGACAGATCACTATCGTCAAGCTGTCCTGATCACGATCCTGGGTGGATGTTGTTACCACAGCAGTGTTCTCAACCATACCTGACTCGATGTCTCCCTGAGTCACGGTATAAGTCGCCTCATACGTCCAGGTCTCAGTCACATCCAGTTCTCCGTCTTCGTCTGTGTCGCCACCGATGAATGTAATGTCAGACAGACCTTCAAGCTCGTCGCTTACCGCAACTCCGCTCAAGGATACATTGCCTGTATTGGTTACCGTGAAGGTGTAGGTAATCATAGTCTCGCCTGCGATCACCTCAACACAGTTCTCTTCGCCTTCGCCTGGGAGCAAGTCCGCAGTCTTCTCGATGTTGATGCCACTTTCCTGACAGATCACTATCGTCAAGGTATCCTGGTCGCGTTCCTGGGTGGATGTTGTTACCACAGCAGTGTTCTCAACCATACCTGACTCGATGTCTCCCTGAGTCACGGTATAAGTCGCCTCATACGTCCAGGTCTCAGTCACATCCAGTTCTCCGTCTTCGTCTGTGTCGCCACCGATGAATGTAATGTCAGACAGACCTTCAAGCTCGTCGCTTACCGCAACTCCGCTCAAGGATACATTGCCTGTATTTGTTACCGTGAAGGTGTAGGTAATTACAGTCTCGCCTGCGATCACCTCAACACAGTTCTCTTCGCCTTCGCCTGGGAGCAAGTCCGCAGTCTTCTCGATGTTGATGCCACTTTCCTGACAGATCACTATCGTCAAGGTATCCTGGTCGCGTTCCTGGGTGGATGTTGTTACCACAGCAGTGTTCTCAACCATACCTGACTCGATGTCTCCCTGAGTCACGGTATAAGTCGCCTCATACGTCCAGGTCTCAGTCACATCCAGTTCTCCGTCTTCGTCTGTGTCGCCACCGATGAATGTAATGTCAGACAGACCTTCAAGCTCGTCGCTTACCGCAACTCCGCTCAAGGATACATTGCCTGTATTTGTTACCGTGAAGGTGTAGGTAATCATAGTCTCGCCTGCGATCACCTCAACACAGTTCTCTTCGCCTTCGCCTGGGAGCAAGTCCGCAGTCTTCTCGATGTTGATGCCTGTCTTCTGGCATAGCTCAAACTCGGTCACCCCATTGGTCGTGAAGCTCTCACCTGAATCATCCGTCACCGGAGGATTCTGGCCAAACTTACCGCTCGCTGTTGCCTGGTTGGTAATCAAACCAGCCTCAACATCCTGCGCAGTCACCACATACGTCGCCGTATACGTCGTTTCCTCGCCCGGTGCCAGTTCGCCTTCTCCGCCTGCATTGTCGCTGCTCACAAACGTGATCGCCGGTGCAGTACCTGTGCCACTGAAACTCTTCTCAGTCACTGATACATTGCCCAAGGTCACTGTTCCTGTATTTCTTACTACAAATGTGTAGGTCAACTCATCGCCTGCCTCAACACAATCATCTGACGGGTTCGTCGGTGCCACCGTCTTGGTGATCGCGATAGACTCGGTCTGGCATAGCTCAAACTCGGTCACCCCATTGGTCGTGAAGCTCTCACCTGAATCATCCGTCACCGGAGGATTCTGGCCAAACTTACCGCTCGCTGTCGCCTGGTTGGTAATCAAACCAGCCTCAACATCCTGCGCAGTCACCACATACGTCGCCGTATACGTCGCTTCCTCGCCCGGTGCCAGTTCGCCTTCTCCGCCTGCATTGTCGCTGCTCACAAACGTGATCGCCGGTGCAGTACCTGTGCCACTGAAACTCTTCTCAGTCACTGATACATTGCCCAAGGTCACTGTTCCTGTATTTCTTACTACAAATGTGTAGGTCAACTCATCGCCTGCCTCAACACAATCATCTGACGGGTTCGTCGGTGCCACCGTCTTGGTGATCGCGATAGACTCGGTCTGGCATAGCTCAAACTCGGTCACCCTATTGGTCGTGAAGCTCTCACCTGAATCATCCGTCACCGGAGGATTCTGGCCAAACTTACCGCTCGCTGTCGCCTGGTTGGTAATCAAACCAGCCTCAACATCCTGCGCAGTCACCACATACGTCGCCGTATACGTCGCTTCCTCGCCCGGTGCCAGTTCGCCTTCTCCGCCTGCATTGTCGCTGCTCACAAACGTGATCGCCGGTGCAGTACCTGTGCCACTGAAACTCTTCTCAGTCACTGATACATTGCCCAAGGTCACTGTTCCTGTATTTCTTACTACAAATGTGTAGGTCAACTCATCGCCTGCCTCAACACAATCATCTGACGGGTTCGTCGGTGCCACCGTCTTGGTGATCGCGATAGACTCGGTCTGGCATAGCTCAAACTCGGTCACCCCATTGGTCGTGAAGCTCTCACCTGAATCATCCGTCACCGGAGGATTCTGGCCAAACTTACCGCTCGCTGTTGCCTGGTTGGTAATCAAACCAGCCTCAACATCCTGCGCAGTCACCACATACGTCGCCGTATACGTCGCTTCCTCGCCCGGTGCCAGTTCGCCTTCTCCGCCTGCATTGTCGCTGCTCACAAACGTGATCGCCGGTGCAGTACCTGTGCCACTGAAACTCTTCTCAGTCACTGATACATTGCCCAAGGTCACTGTTCCTGTATTTCTTACTACAAATGTGTAGGTCAACTCATCGCCTGCCTCAACACAATCATCTGACGGGTTCGTCGGTGCCACCGTCTTGGTGATCGCGATAGACTCGGTCTGGCATAGCTCAAACTCGGTCACCCCATTGGTCGTGAAGCTCTCACCTGAATCATCCGTCACCGGAGGATTCTGGCCAAACTTACCGCTCGCTGTCGCCTGGTTGGTAATCAAACCAGCCTCAACATCCTGCGCAGTCACCACATACGTCGCCGTATACGTCGCTTCCTCGCCCGGTGCCAGTTCGCCTTCTCCGCCTGCATTGTCGCTGCTCACAAACGTGATCGCCGGTGCAGTACCTGTGCCACTGAAACTCTTCTCAGTCACTGATACATTGCCCAAGGTCACTGTTCCTGTATTTCTTACTACAAATGTGTAGGTCAACTCATCGCCTGCCTCAACACAATCATCTGACGGGTTCGTCGGTGCCACCGTCTTGGTGATCGCGATAGACTCGGTCTGGCATAGCTCAAACTCGGTCACCCCATTGGTCGTGAAGCTCTCACCTGAATCATCCGTCACCGGAGGATTCTGGCCAAACTTACCGCTCGCTGTTGCCTGGTTGGTAATCAAACCAGCCTCAACATCCTGCGCAGTCACCACATACGTCGCCGTATACGTCGCTTCCTCGCCCGGTGCCAGTTCGCCTTCTCCGCCTGCATTGTCGCTGCTCACAAACGTGATCGCCGGTGCAGTACCTGTGCCACTGAAACTCTTCTCAGTCACTGATACATTGCCCAAGGTCACTGTTCCTGTATTTCTTACTACAAATGTGTAGGTCAACTCATCGCCAGCCTCAACACAATCATCTGACGGGTTCGTCGGTGCCACCGTCTTGGTGATCGCGATAGACTCGGTCTGGCATAGCTCAAACTCGGTCACCCTATTGGTCGTGAAGCTCTCACCTGAATCATCCGTCACCGGAGGATTCTGGCCAAACTTACCGCTCGCTGTCGCCTGGTTGGTAATCAAACCAGCCTCAACATCCTGCGCAGTCACCACATACGTCGCCGTATACGTCGCTTCCTCGCCCGGTGCCAGTTCGCCTTCTCCGCCTGCATTGTCGCTGCTCACAAACGTGATCGCCGGTGCAGTACCTGTGCCACTGAAACTCTTCTCAGTCACTGATACATTGCCCAAGGTCACTGTTCCTGTATTTCTTACTACAAATGTGTAGGTCAACTCATCGCCTGCCTCAACACAATCATCTGACGGGTTCGTCGGTGCCACCGTCTTGGTGATCGCGATAGACTCGGTCTGGCATAGCTCAAACTCGGTCACCCCATTGGTCGTGAAGCTCTCACCTGAATCATCCGTCACCGGAGGATTCTGGCCAAACTTACCGCTCGCTGTCGCCTGGTTGGTAATCAAACCAGCCTCAACATCCTGCGCAGTCACCACATACGTCGCCGTATACGTCGCTTCCTCGCCCGGTGCCAGTTCGCCTTCTCCGCCTGCATTGTCGCTGCTCACAAACGTGATCGCCGGTGCAGTACCTGTGCCACTGAAACTCTTCTCAGTCACTGATACATTGCCCAAGGTCACTGTTCCTGTATTTCTTACTACAAATGTGTAGGTCAACTCATCGCCTGCCTCAACACAATCATCTGACGGGTTCGTCGGTGCCACCGTCTTGGTGATCGCGATAGACTCGGTCTGGCATAGCTCAAACTCGGTCACCCCATTGGTCGTGAAGCTCTCACCTGAATCATCCGTCACCGGAGGATTCTGGCCAAACTTACCGCTCGCTGTTGCCTGGTTGGTAATCAAACCAGCCTCAACATCCTGCGCAGTCACCACATACGTCGCCGTATACGTCGCTTCCTCGCCCGGTGCCAGTTCGCCTTCTCCGCCTGCATTGTCGCTGCTCACAAACGTGATCGCCGGTGCAGTACCTGTGCCACTGAAACTCTTCTCAGTCACTGATACATTGCCCAAGGTCACTGTTCCTGTATTTCTTACTACAAATGTGTAGGTCAACTCATCGCCAGCCTCAACACAATCATCTGACGGGTTCGTCGGTGCCACCGTCTTGGTGATCGCGATAGACTCGGTCTGGCATAGCTCAAACTCGGTCACCCCATTGGTCGTGAAGCTCTCACCTGAATCATCCGTCACCGGAGGATTCTGGCCAAACTTACCGCTCGCTGTCGCCTGGTTGGTAATCAAACCAGCCTCAACATCCTGCGCAGTCACCACATACGTCGCCGTATACGTCGCTTCCTCGCCCGGTGCCAGTTCGCCTTCTCCGCCTGCATTGTCGCTGCTCACAAACGTGATCGCCGGTGCAGTACCTGTGCCACTGAAACTCTTCTCAGTCACTGATACATTGCCCAAGGTCACTGTTCCTGTATTTCTTACTACAAATGTGTAGGTCAACTCATCGCCTGCCTCAACACAATCATCTGACGGGTTCGTCGGTGCCACCGTCTTGGTGATCGCGATAGACTCGGTCTGGCATAGCTCAAACTCGGTCACCCCATTGGTCGTGAAGCTCTCACCTGAATCATCCGTCACCGGAGGATTCAGGCCAAACTTACCGCTCGCTGTCGCCTGGTTGGTAATCAAACCAGCCTCAACATCCTGCGCAGTCACCACATACGTCGCCGTATACGTCGCTTCCTCGCCCGGTGCCAGTTCGCCTTCTCCGCCTGCATTGTCGCTGCTCACAAATGTGATCGCCGGTGCAGTGCCTGTGCCACTGAAACTCTTCTCAGTCACTGATACATTGCCCAAGGTCACTGTTCCTGTATTTCTTACTACAAATGTGTAGGTCAACTCATCGCCTGCCTCAACACAATCATCTGACGGGTTCGTCGGTGCCACCGTCTTGGTGATCGCGATAGCACATTCATTAATAACAACTACTACCTCTTCCTCCACATAACACTCACCGATAGTAGCTCTAATGATATAAGTGCCTGATTCAGAAACTTCAGAATTACCTAAAATAATTGGAGCCTGTCCATCAAGTTTATAGTAAGTAAAATCAGCTCCCTGAGAAGTGCCCTCAGATATCGCATCAGATAGATCGATATCAGCTGGACCGCAAATAGGGTCTGGTGACGCTACTACTAATACAGGC